>NZ_CAKTYH010000032.1 GCF_934632265.1 uncultured Senegalimassilia sp. | reverse complement strand
GAGCGGGAGCAGCATAGAACGTGCCGACCATAGGGGCCTTCACGGCATACCAGTTGGCAGGACGCTCGGGCTCGGCGGCAGCGGCTGCCGGAGCGGCAGGAGCCGCTGCGGGGGCTGCGGGGGCTGCGGCGACCGCCGGAGCGGCAGCGACCGGTGCGGCGGCCGGCATCGCGCCGGGCATGCGCACGGCGATGCGCTGACCGCCGTCCTCGACCACGATCTCGCCTACGCCGCTTTCCTCGGCAACGCGAACCAATTCGCGAATCTGGTTGATATCCACGTAATCGTCCTCCTTGGTATTGCTGGACTCCTCCTGCATGAGGAAGTCGACTTTCTCGGATGCGCGGTGCTTGCTCAGGAAGGTGCGCGCCTCGTTGGGGAACAGGGCGTACATGAGCACGTCCTCTTCGCTTTGGGCCAGGTCGCCGACCTCTTCGACGACCTCGTCATAGGTGGTGGTGACCAGGCTTGACGGGGCCACGTCGTCGGGCAGCACCTGGGAATTGCCCGCGACCTTCTTCATGATCTCGGGGTCGATGCGTCCCGGGGCCTTGCCGTAGTAACCGCAGATGTAGTCCTTCATCTCCTTGGACACGACGCCCCAGCGCTTGCCGGTGAGCACGTTGAACACGGCCTGCGTGCCCACGATCTGCGACATGGGGGTGACCAGCGGCGGATAGCCCACCTCCGCGCGCACGCGCGGGATCTCCTTCATGACCTCGGGCAGGCGGTCGGAGGCGTTCTGCACCTCGAGCTGGCTCATGAGGTTGGACATCATGCCGCCGGGCACCTGATGCGAGTACACCTGCATATGGATGAGCGAGGACACGCCGCGCTTGTAGTGGCTGCGCTTGCGCACTTCCTCCCAGTATTCGGCGATCTCGAACAGCAGGTCCAGATCAAGGCCGGTGTCGTAACGGCTTTCCTGCAGCGCCGCCACGATCATCTCGACGGCGGGCTGGGAGTTGCCGAATGCCAGCGGCGCGGATGCGGTGTCGACGATGGACACGCCCGCCTCGGCGGCCTTGAGGTAGTTGGCCGGGGCCATGCCGCCGACGTAATGGCAGTGCAGATGCACGGGCAGGCCGATCTCGGCGTTGAGGGCCTTCACGATGCGCTCGGCACGGTACGGCGTCATAAGGCCGGCCATGTCCTTCACGCAGATGGAGTCGGCGCCGAGCTCCTTGAGCTGCTGCGCGTACTCAAGGTAGCTGTCAAGCGTATGCACCGGGGAGATGGTGTAGGAGATGGCGCCTTCGAAGTGGCCGCCGCATTCGTTGACCGCCTCGGCGGTATCCACCACGTTGCGGATATCGTTGAGCGCGTCGAACACGCGGAACACGTGCACGCCGTTGCGCTTGGAAGCCTTGATGAAGCGGTTCACGATCTCGCGGGAATAATGCTTGTAGCCGACCAGGTTCTGACCTCGGGTAAGCATGGACAACGGCGTGTTCGGCGTTGCCGCGTTGATGGAACGCAGGCGGTCCCACGGATTCTCATCCAAAAAGCGCATGCACGAGTCGAACGTCGCGCCGCCCCATGCCTCGATGGCCCAGTAGCCGACGCGATCCATCTTCGGCAGGATCGGCAGCATGTCGCCGATGCTCATGCGCGTCGCCCACAGGCTTTGCTGGCCGTCACGGATAGTGGTATCCATGATCTGAAGCCTTGACATGAACTCGCACCCCCTTCGTTTTCAAGTGATACAGACCGTATAGATCGAAACCAGGATTATAGAAGATGCCGGCGCCGATACCGTGCGCACATGCCGAATTCACGGGCAAGAAACAGAAACGCCGCCCAGGCGGCGCGCTTCGCAAGCCCCGCGATCGCGATGATCCACGTACGCGAAGACGGGCTTCGCAAGTCCGGCGAAACCGTCCCAAATACAGCGAATGCGCCCTGAACGGGCGCATTCGGAGATATCGTCGCGCTTGGCGGACCTTTGCTTGGCGCATCGGTTCGCCTGAAACGGGCCGATGCCGGCCTGCTGCGCGCGCCCTTGCCATGCTTCAGGCGCGCAACAAAAGCCGTTCAATGCGAAAGCGCAGCGTCGACCGCGCAGCCGGCGTGAGCTAGACGCGCTTGATGACGCGGCCGTCGCGGGTGTCGATCTGCAGCACGTCGCCGATCTCGACGAACGTGGGCACCTGCAGCTCGACGCCGGTCTCGAAGGTGGCCGGCTTGGTGGTGTTGGTGGCGGTGTCGCCCTTGAAGCCCGGCTCGGTGTGCGTGCACTCGAGCTCGACGAACATCTGGGGCTCGATGCTGATGAGCTCCTCGCCGGCGTACAGCAGGCTGGCCTCGTCGTTTTCCTTGAGCCACTTGGCGGTGTCGCCGACGGTCTCGGCGGGCATGCTCATCTGGTCGTAGGTGTTGGGGTCCATGAAGTAGAAATCGGAACCGTCGTTGTACAGGTACTGCATCTTACGGGTTTCCAGGCGCACGGTGTCGAACTTCGTGCCGGCGTTGAACGTGTAGTCGACCACGCGACCGGTCTTGATGTCGCGAAGCTTCGTGCGGACGAAGGCGCCGCCCTTGCCGGGCTTGACATGCTGGAACTCGACGATGGTGCACATCTTGCCGTTGTTGACGATGCACATTCCGTTCTTGAAATCGGCGGTAGAGATAGCCACTGGTAGATCCTTTCAACCGTTCAGGCGACCAAGGCCGCCCCTTTAGTTCAACCCTTAAATTATAACCATGTCATGCGTAGATTGCGTGAAAACCTGGAATCCCGTTTCGGTAACCACGCCGAAATCCTCTAGACGCATGCCGAAATCGCCCTCCAGATATATGCCCGGCTCCACCGTGACCACATTGCCCGCAACGAGCGGCTCTTTGTTGCGCGGCGAGAGCACGGGCTCCTCGTGGATGTCGATGCCCACGCCATGGCCCAGCCCGTGGCCCATCTTGCCGGCGAAACCGCCCGCGGCAAGAACGTCCTCGGCCATCTGGTGCATCTGCGCGCCGGTGACGCCGGGCTTGATCGCAGCTTCCACCTGCTCGTTCGCCTCGCGCAGCGTTTCGTAAGCCGCGCGCATGCGCGCATCGGGCTGGCCGACGAACACGGTACGGGTCATGTCCGAGCAATACCCGTGGGCTCGCGCGCCGAAGTCCATTACCACGCACTGCCCCGCCTCAAGCCGCGCCTCGCCCGGGATGGCATGCGGGCTTGCGCCGTTGGCGCCGCAGGCCACGATGGAGGAGAACGCCAGGCCGGACGCGCCATGACGCAACATCCAGTCCTCAAGCTCGATCTGAACCTGCCGCTCGGTCATGCCCGGCTTCATGTACGTGACGATATAGGAGAACGCCGCATCGGTGATGGCCTGGGCAGCCTTCATGCGCGCAACCTCCGACGGCTCCTTGACCGCGCGCAGCGAGCGGACGAAGCCGGAGGTCTCGCGCAGCTGCGGGGATGCCGGCGCCTTGGCAAGGGCGCCTTCCAGCGCGCGAAACGCCGCGAGCGTCATGGAGTCCTCGATGGCGAGCACGATGCTCGCAGGCGCCGGCGAGCCGGCGGGAGCGTTCGCATGCCGACGCGTGAACACGTCGGCAACCCATTCGCCGTGGCCTTGGCGCGCATCGTCGACGGCGATGACGCCTTCGCCCTGCGCCGCCTTGCGCGCCGCCGCGCTGTAGCGGGAATCGGTGTGCAGCATCGCATCATGCGGCGTCACCAGAAGCGCATGGGCCTGCTCGTCGTCGAACACGTCGTCGAACGCCGTCAGCCATTCGATGCTTGCGGTGTCGCGTACCAGAAACGTGCGGATGCCGTTTTCCGCCGCCGCATCGCGCAGCCTCTCCAAACGCCCTGCTGCCTGGGCTTTCATGCTATTCGTCAATGAGATCACGTCCTGCCACGACGACCTGGCCCGGCATATAACGCTCCTCGAAGCCCTCGCCTAAGCGCTCGGTCACGCCTTCGAGCAGGATGTCGAGCGCGTCGTTATAGCCGGCAAAGCCGCGGCCCTTGACCTGCGCCACGCATGCCGGGGCGATCACCGAGATATGGCGGAACGCCTCGCGCGTGCTGACGTCGGAGATGTGCACCTCGACGCACGGCGTGCTCACGCTGCCGAGCGCATCGCGCAGCGCATAGGAATAGTGCGTATGCGCGCCGGGGTTGTACACGATGCCGTCGCACGTGCCGTGCGCGGCGTGAATCTTTTCGACCAGGTCGCCTTCATGGTTCGACTGGAAGCACTCCACCTCGCAGCCGCGCGCTCGGGCGTACTCGGCGAAGGCGGCCTCCAAATCCTTCAAGGTATCGTTGCCGTACACGCCCGGCTCTCGGATGCCGAGCATGTTCAGATTCGGCCCGTTCATCAGCAGGATCTTCTTCATATCGCATACCTTTCGTTGCTTCCCGCCGTCGCATCCGACGGTAGCTTGAAACGATGATCGTCGCCGCAGCGGCTTTCCCAAACCGACCTGCAAGACGGTCCGCCTTCCATACGCTGAACCTTACGCCAGCCCAGCGTCACCGCCGCTTCTGCGCGAAATATGCCTCCAGCTCCTCCAAGATCACGCCGTCGGGCACATCCTGGAGCCGCCACTGCCCCACATCATGCAGGCACACGAAGCGGACCTGCCCATGACGCGCCTTCTTGTCGCGCTTCATCGTTTCGAGCACCTGTTCCGGGGAAGCGACCCAATCAAGCTCGGGCAAGCCCAGATCGTCGAGCAACTGCCCCTGTGCCTGGGCAAGATCGGCCGGCATATCCGCAAGGCGCATGCCCATACGGGCCGCGAAGCGCATGCCCTCGGCCACTGCATGCCCGTGGCTGTACGTGCCGTAGCCCGAAAGCTTCTCGATGGCGTGAGCCAAGGTGTGGCCGTAGTTCAGGCACTCGCGCACGCCGCGGCTTTCCGTTTTGTCCTGCGCCACAACATCCGCCTTGAACACCACGCACCGGGCGATGGCCTCGGCGACCGTATCGGGCTGGCGGTCGACCACGGCCGACGCCTGGTCGGAAAGCCAGAAGAAGAACTCGTCGCCGTCGATGAGCGCGGTCTTCGCCACCTCGCCGCAGCCGCATGCCCACTCGCGCGGCGGCAACGTTGCCAGCACGTCGGTATCGGCACATACGAACGCAGGCTGCTTGAAGGCGCCAACCAGATTCTTCCCGGCGGACAGGTTCACGCCCGTTTTGCCGCCCACGCTTGAATCGACCATGGACAGGAGCGTGGTGGGAACCTGCACCACCTGCACGCCACGCATGTAGGTTGCCGCGGCGAAACCTGCCAGGTCGCCGACGCAGCCGCCGCCGAGCGCGACCACCACGCAGTCGCGCTCGAGCGCCAAGGCGGCCATGGCCTCGAGCACCTCGCCGAGCACCGTAAGCGATTTCGCCTCTTCACCAGCGGGAACGCAGATATCGGAGACCCGATAGCCCGCCTGGGCAAGCGACGCCTTCACCCGGGCCAGGTACAGCGGGCCGACATTGGCGTCGGTGATGACAAGCGCTTGCCGTGCATCGGCGACGGCCGGCACGCCGCGCATGGACGACCCCAGCGTATCGAGCACCCCGGCCCCGATGCGCACGTTGTACGCGACTTCGCCGGGGATGTTCACCACTACTCTTGTCGCAGGCACAGCACGCCTTCCTTCTCCAAAATCTCCTGAATCTCCTGCGCCACGACGTTGATGGACTTGCCCACGGTGTCGATGGACACGCTGGCAACGTCTTCGTACATGGGCAGGCGGCCGGCGATGGTCTGTCGCGCGGTCTCGAGGTTCTTGAACAGCGGGCGCGTGGACACGTCGCCAACACGCTCGACGGCCTGCTCGGCCGTGACCTGCAGATATACTACGAAGCCGTTGTTCTTCAAGATCTCACGGTTCTCCTCGCGCAGCACGATGCCGCCGCCGCACGACACGAGCATGGGGCCCTTGTGGGCGAACTCGTCGAGCACCTGGGTTTCCATATCGCGGAACGCCTGCTCGCCCTGCTCGGCGAAGATCTGGTTGATGGCCCTGCGCTCGCGACGCTCGATGTAGGCGTCCAGGTCGATGGTGGCAAGGCCGCACTGGCGCGCCAGGCGGCGCGACGTGGAGGTTTTGCCCGCGACCATGAAGCCGACGAAGAACACGTTGCGCGTCAGCTCGTAGGTGGGGCGCGCATGAGGCTTGATCTCGGGGTTGTTGACGACGGCGACGACCTCGTCGGGGGTGGTGACCGACAGCGTGTATGCTATCGGGTCGTTTTCCGGGGTGATGGCATCGCCCTTGACTTCCTGCTGTTCCATGATGGTCCTCCTGGCTGCTTTAACGAGATACGGTGTTCAAACGTTGCTTGTAGGCTTTGATGGCCGCTTTGATGTCGGCCATGTTGTCGGAGCCGAACTTGCGCATATAGGCATCGGCTATGGCGAAGGCCACTTCCCCTTCCGCGACTACGGCGCATGCCGGCACGGCGCACACGTCGCTTCGCTCCTTGGAGGCCTGGGCCACCTCGAGCGTGTCGAGGTTCACGGTTTGCAGCGGCTGCATGAGCGTGGGAATGGGCTTCATGGCCGCTGTGACCACCAGGGGCATTCCCGTGGCCATGCCGCCCTCAAGGCCGCCTGCGTTATTGGACGCGCGCGTGAACTCGGCTTTCGCGCGATCGAGCAAAATGGGATCGTGCACCTGCGAACCGGGCTTGCGGGCCGCTTCGAAGCCCATGCCGAATTCGACCCCCTTGATGGCGGGGATGCTGAACAGGGCGCCGCCGATGGTGGACGTCAGGCGCTCGGTGGGCACGGCATAGCCGCCCACGCCCGGCAGAAGGCCGCGCACGACCACGCGGAACGTCCCTCCCAGGCTGTCCTTGTTCTTGATAGCCCGATCGATCTCGCGCTTCATGGCCTCGCTGGCCTCGGCGTCGGGGCAACGGACCTCGCTGGTCTCGATCTCAAGCGGCGTATAGCGCGCCGCGTTCATGAACGGGTCGTCCTCGTGCATGACGGCGCTTCCGATGCCGGTGACGTAGGAGAAGATATCCACGCCCAGATCGGCCAGAAACTCGCGCGCGATGCCCGCGGCCGCAACGCGCGGTGCGGTGGTGCGGGCGCTTGAGCGCTCGAGGATGTTGCGGCAATCGTCGGTGTTCGTCTTCAAGGCGCCCACCAAATCCGCATGGCCCGGACGAGGGGTCACCTCGCGGACCAGATCGAGCGGGGCCTCGCCGAAGGGGGCCATCCGATCGGTCCAGTTCGCCCAATCCCTGTTGGCGACGAGCATGGCCACGGGGCTTCCCATGGTGCGCCCGAAGCGCACCCCTGAGATGACCTGCACCGTGTCATGCTCGATCTTCATGCGCCCGCCGCGGCCATAGCCGGCCTGGCGACGCGCCAAATCGATGTTGATCTGCTCCTCGGAGATCTTAAGGCCCGCCGGCACGTCCTCGACGATGGCGACCAGGCCCTGTCCGTGGCTCTCTCCTGCTGTGTAGTAGCGCATGCTGTTCTCTTTTCGTGCTTATGCGCGGCCTAGGTTTCACGCCGCGCCGATATGGGCGGATATGCTTCGATCAGGCGCGCGGGCAATCGAACCCGGCGGCGTCCGCCATAAGGTTGAACAGCTCCGCTTCGGAATACGGTATCTTCACTTCCGCTATGTCGGACACGATGAGCGCCGAAGCCACCGCTTGAGCCACCAACATGCCCCCTCCGTTGAAAGCCGCCTTGCAACCGGCCTCAATCGCATCGGCCACCAGCTTCGTGCGCCCCGATGCGTACACGGCGTCCATAACCACCTGGCCCGGACGCAAAAGCCCCGTGTCGAACGGAGCGGGATCGTCGGGCTTCATGCCCAACGGAGTGGCGTTGATGATGATGTCCGCCGAGCCCAGCGCCCCCGTCGACGTGGTATAGCTGCCTAACTTGAACGTCGGCTTCGTGTAGGCCTCGCGGAAGCTGCGATGCCCTTCCTTCATGGCGGGGAAATCGATGGTGGCGTTGGCCAGCTTGCCGAAACGCTCGAGATAGGCATCCAGCACGCTATGCGCGCGCTCCTTGTCGCGCGAGAGCAGCAACAGCACATCGGCGCCGGCGATAGCGCACGCATGAAGGATGGAGAGCGCCGTGGGGCCCGTTCCGCACACCACCACGCGCTTGCCCTTGAAGGTCACGCCCGCAAGCTCCAGGAACTTGACGCACCCGTCGCCATCGGTGTTGAAGCCGATCAGCTGGTCGTCCTTGCGAACGAGCACGTTGGCGCCCTGCGCCAACTGCGCGGTGGCTGCCTTGCGCGTTGCCGCTTGAAGGGCCAACGGCTTATAGGGAGTGGTGATGTTAACGGACAGAAACTCCCGCGCATCTAAAAAAGCGCGGGCGTCGTCCAGCTCGGCGTAATCGGCAAGGGCATAGGTCCAAGGAAGACCCAGCCTTTCGTATAACGCGTTGTACATTACCGGCGATTTCGAATGCGCGACCGGATGCCCCAGTATATAGAGGCGTTCGCCTTCGCTCTGCTCGGTCATGAAAGTCCTTCCTGGTCGATCAAGGGCCTGCAGGTTAGCAGGGATTTCATCATACCAATGCAGACTACTTTTGTAGGGGTTAATTCGCCCACGGGGCCCATCAAATAGGCGTTTTCGCTACTTTTCCTGCGCGAACGCGCTTGAAGCAGCCGGCTGGTCGGCCGTGCGCGCCTGCGCCGGCTGAGGTGCGCCCTCAGGCACCGCCCCGCCTAGGATGGCCTGCTCCACCATGCGCACGTACTTCGTGTGCCGCAGATCCTGCTCCGCCAACGGCGCCAGCAGATAAGCCGACATGCCGGCATTGTGCGCGGCAAGCACGTCGGTGGACAACTGGTCGCCGATCATGACGGTCTCGCTGCGTTTCGCCCCCAGCATGGAGCACGCAGCGAACAGCGCCACGGGCAAGGGCTTCATGGCCTTGGCGATGATGGGCATGGACAGACGGTTCGCAAGCTCATGCACGTTTTTGTGCCAGTTGTTCGACACCAGGCAGAAGCTCACGCCGGCATCTCGCGCCTGGGCGAGCCACAGGCCCACGTCACGCGGGACGTCATGCGTTGCGCGGGATAAGATGGTGTTGTCGATATCAAGCAAAACATGGCGGAACCCGCATGCAAGCAGGTCCCGTTCTATGTTGATATGCGATATGCGGGAGAAATAGCGCTCCGGCTGCAAGTATGGCATGGATCCCCTTACGAGAACGCGGCCTGATGCTCGTCGTAGGTTTCGCTGAAGGTGTACTTATCGTTTTGGAAGTAGAAGAAGTAATACTTGCCCAGCGCATCCTTATTCGGCGAGCACACCGCTTGCAGGCACTCGATGGAAGGCGAGCAAATGGGCGTAGGCGGAAGCCCGGCGTTGGTGTAGGTGCTGTACGGGCTGTTCGCATGCACCTCGTCGGCCGTGGGGTCGTGCCCAACCTCGTAAGCGGTGGTGGCATCGCTTTGCAGGTAGCCGTTGCTCGGCTCGCCCTTGGTGGTCAGGCGATTGTAGAACACGGCCGCCACCTGGGCGCGCACCGTTTCATCCCCGCTGGACTCCTTCTCCACGATAGATGCCAGGTTGACGGTCTGGTAGATGGACAGGCCCTGGGATTCGGGATAGGACCAGTCGAGCCCCGCCGTTTCGGTTTGGAACTGGGAGAGCATCTGGCGGATCAAGCTGTCTGCCGTGGCGTCGGCGTCGACGTCATAGGTTTTCGGGAACAGGAAGCCCTCAAGGCTGTTCGTGCCCGCAGATTCCAGGAAGCTGTAATCGCCCGCATACACGCTTGCATCCGACGCAGCCTGCTTGAAGGCATCGGCGCTGATGCGCCCGCTGGTGGCGTTTTCCACCGCAGATGCGATCTCGGTCAGGCGATAGCCTTCGGGGATGGTGAGCACGGCATCGGAAACCGGGCCGTTGCGCAATGCGGCGACGATGTCGTCGACCGTCGCACCGCCCGCGAAGGTGTAGGTTCCCGGTTTCAGGTCGGAACCCGCATCCAGGTCCTTCACGCGTTCAGTGAATTCCTTTGCCGACCCCACCAGCTTGGCATCCACCAGCGTAGAGCCGATGGTATTGGCCGACGCGCCTTCGTTGACGGTGATGGTGGCCTGCTGGCCCTCTGCCAGAAGATCGACCTTCGGCGACACGCAGCTGGCAACCGAGGAACCGACGAACCACAGGATGCCGATGCCCAGCAACGCCAACACGGCAAGGAACACATAATGCGGGACGTTGGATCGCTTGGGCCGGATATAGCTGGTATCGTACGTACGGAACATACGGTCGCCGCGCGCGTGCGCCGAGCGTGCCGCATGGTTCGGGCGGCGGGAATAGGTCACTTGCCTACGAGGGGACATTTACACTACCTTTCGCCTGCATGGCGGGCATCAAGCCACGCCTGAAGGAACACACTTGCTGCAATCATATCTATCTTGCCGCGCATATCGCGCTCCGACATGCCGCTTTCACGCAAACTGCGCTTCGCTTCCTGCGAGCTGAGACGCTCATCGGTGAACTCCACCGGCAAACCGGCAGCCTTTCCGATGCTATCCGCGACACCGCGGATACGGCCAGCTTGAGGCCCCTCCTCGCCTGAAAGCGTGTACGGAAGGCCCGACAAGATGAGCTCCGGCTCCCAGTCCTCGAGCACGCGTTTCCAGCTTTTCGCATTGGACAGCACCTCGTTTGCGGGAAGCACGCAAACAGGCGACGCCACGCGCTCGCGCGGGTCGCTGATGGCAATGCCGATGCGCGTCTGACCGATATCCAGTGCAAGAATCCTCATTGTCGACCTAACCTTACGCAACGAACGGATAAGAAAACGCCCCGCAGCCAAGGGCGGCGGGGCGTGAAAGCTGCATTGAGAGCTACAGCAGCATCTTGCGAGCAGCCTCGAGCGCATCATCGATGCCCGCGGCGTTCTTGCCGCCGGCCTGCGCCATTGCCGGCTTGCCGCCGCCACCGCCCTGCACGCAAGGCGCGATGGCCTTGATGATGGCACCGGCATTGAAGCCGGCATCCACAGCCTCGGGCGTGCCTGCGGCCATCAGCACGGCCTTGCCGTCCTTCTCGCCGATGAGCACGCATGCGCCGGGCTCGGCCATGCGGGCGGACAGGACGTCCCAACCGTTGCGCAGACCGCCTGCATCGGCGATCTTCACACGGGAGATGACCACCGGATAACCGGCAGCGGATTTCACGGCGGAGCCGACGAGCTTGGTAATGTTGTCGTCGGACACGATGCCCTTGGTCTGCTTGGCCTTCTTCTGGAACTCGCGCAGCTGCTTGACGTTGGCGGCGGTGCGCTCGGACACGTCGAACAGCGGGACGCGCAGCTCCTCGGCGGCTTCCTTCAGCTCGGACTCCACCTTGTTGATGTAGTCAAGGGCGCCGTAGCTGGTGACCGCCTCGATGCGGCGCACGTTCGCGCCCACGCTGGTTTCGGACGTGATCTTCATGATGCCGATCTCGGCCGTGTTGGCAACGTGGCAGCCGCCGCACAGCTCGCGGGAGAACCCGCCGCACTCGACGACGCGCACCTGATCGCCGTACTTCTCGCCGAACAGCGCCGTGACGCCGCTTTCACGAGCCGCGTCAAGCGAGGTCTCGTAAATGTTGGTGGGCGTTGCGGACATGATGAACTCGTTGGCAACGCGCTCGACCTGCGCCAGCTGCTCCGCCGTGACCGCGGCGAAATGCGTGAAGTCGAAGCGGAGGCGGTCGGGACCCACGTAGCTGCCGGCCTGGGAGACGTGCTCGCCGAGAACCTGGCGCAGCGCGGCGTGCAGGATGTGCGTGGCGGTATGGTTGCGCGTGACGCGGGCACGACGGTCGGCGTCCACGGAAGCCGTGACGGCAGCACCCTGGGCAAGGGTGCCCTCGAGCACCTTCACCACGTGGCAGACGAGGCCCTTCTCAGGAGCCTTCGTGTCGACGACCTGGACCTTGACGCCATCGGCCTCGATGACGCCCGTGTCGCCCACTTCGCCGCCCATCTCAGCGTAGAACGGGGTTACGTCCAGGACCGCCTCGCCGGTCTGACCGGCCTGCAGCTCGCTTACGCGCTCGCCATCGGCGATAAGCGCGCTGACCTTTGCCTGGGCGGAAAGCTCCTGATAGCCGACGAACTTCGTGGCGCCGAGCTCCTTGAGCAGCTCGGCATGGATGCCGCCGTACGTGGACCAGGCAGCCTCGGCGTCCTTGACGTTAGCCGCACGGGCGCGGTCGCGCTGCGCCTCCATGCAACGCTCGAAGCCCTCCATGTCCACGACGACGCCGCGCTCCTCGCACAGCTCGCGCGTGATGTCCACGGGGAAGCCGTAGGTGTCGTGCAGCGTGAACGCCTGCTCGCCGGGAAGCGTGGTGCCCTCGAGTTTGTCAAGGGACTCGGACAGGAACGCGCGGCCCTGGCGCAGGTTGGCGCCGAAGCGCTCCTCCTCGGACAAGATGATGCCGCGGATGAGCTCTCGGTTATCGATGACCTCGGGATACACGCTGCCCATAAGCTTGACCAGCTCATCGACGTATTCGTTGAGGAACGGCTTGTCCAGGCCCAGCATATGGCCCTTCATGACGGCGCGACGCAGCAGGCGGCGCAGCACGTAGCCGCGGCCCTCGTTGGAGGGCAGGATGCCGTCGGCGATCATGAACGTGACCGAACGGCTGTGGTCGGCCATGATGCGCAGGCACAGATCGGCCGCCTCGTCCTTGCCGTACTCGACGCCGGCCAGACGCTCGCCCACGCCGACCAGGCTGCGCAGCACGTCGGTGTCGTAGTTGTTCGTGACGCCCTGCATGATGGCGGCCATGCGCTCGAGACCCATGCCGGTGTCGATGTTCTTGGTCTTCAGCGGTGCCAGCGTGCCGTCCTCCTGGCCGTCGTATTGGGTGAACACGCAGTTCCAGTACTCCAGGAAGCGGTCGCAATCGCAGCCCGGCTTGCAGTCGGGATCGCCGCAGCCCACCTCGGGACCCTGGTCGAAGTAGATCTCGGAGCACGGGCCGCACGGGCCGGTAGGCCCGGCACGCCAGAAGTTGTCGTCCTCGCCCAAACGGGAGATATGGTCTTCGGCCACGCCGAGCGACTTCCAGATCTCGATGGTCTCGTCGTCATCCTCGAAGACGGTGAAGTACAGCTTGTCCTTCGGGAGGCCGAGCACCTCCGTGGAGAACTCGAAGGCCCAAGCGCACATCTCGTGCTTGAAGTAGCAGCCGAAGCTGAAGTTGCCGAGCATCTCGAAGAACGACAGGTGACGGGCGTCGCCGATGTTGTCGATGTCGTTGGTGCGCACGCACTTCTGCACCGTGGTGGTGCCGATGTATGCGGGGTCGAGCTCCTTCTGATGAAGGAAGTAGGGCTTGAACTGCACCATGCCCGCGCTGGTAAGCAGAAGCGAGGGATCATCGGGGATAAGGGAGGAGGACGGCATGCGTTTGCAGCCCTTGCTCTCGAAGAACTTCAAGTACTTCTCGCGGATCTCCGCGCTAGTCATGTACTCCATGTGCCTGTCTTTCTAACTATGCCTTGCCTTAAATCGGCGCGCGTGCGCCCTATTGCCGATCGCCGTCGCGACGTTGCTCTTTGCCGCGGCCCACCTTCGGGAGGGAGAAGCCCGCCGAAGCGTCCGGATGAGGGGACGTTGCATCGGCGATGGGGTCGAGCGATCCGTCGGATCGAGGAGTGCCCTGGAAGAACACGCCGTCCTCGGCAACCAGCTGGCGCCCGGTTTGCTTCTCGAAATAATACACGAAAACGGACTTCATGACCGCCACGGCGGGAATAGAGGCCAGCATGCCCACAAGCGAGCCGGTGAAGCCGCTCATGGCCCCGCCGATCGCGCTGCCCGCCACCAAGGCGATAAGGGTCAGCGCCGGATGGATGTCCACCGATGACGCCATGATCTTCGGAGATACGAACGTGTACACCGCTTGCTGGATGACGATGGTGCCGAGAAGGGCGACCAAGGCGATCCACGGGCTGACGAACACGCCCACAAGCGCCGCCAGCGCACCGCCGAGCCACGGGCCCACGATGGGGATGATGTTCAAGATCCCGGCGATGATGCCGAGCGCGGCGTAATTGGGAATGCCCGAGACGGCGAACAGCACGCCGCATGCCACGCCGATGATGCCGCACTGGATGAGCGTGCCCCTGATATAACCGCCCATGACGCGCGTGAACGTGACATGCAGCATATCCATGGTCTCGCGACGGGAAGGACCTGCCAATCGCATGGTCTCGCGACCGAGCGCCGGAAGCTCGATGAGGATCCAAAACGCTATGACCAGGGCGAAACCCACCGCTATGCCCGTGTTCACCACGCCGGCGCCGATGACGACCACGCCCGTGGCGCTCTGGCGCGCCACATCGGATGCCGCCGAACCCATGGAGGACAGCGCCTCGTTCATATACGTTTGCACCGTGTTGTTCTGGAAAACATCGGAATAGCGAGCGTACACGCCGTTTGCCCAGCCCATGAAGTCGTTGATGTAGCCGGGGATGCTCTGCACCAGGTCGGTGAACTGCTCGCCGAAGCCGAACGCCGGGGAGAGCATGAGGAAGCTGACGAGCGCGAGCACGGCGAACATGAGCAGGTAGGCCACGCCCGTTCCCGCCGCGCGCGGCACGCCCTTGGATTCCAGCTTGTTCACCGTGCCTCGCAGGCAGAACACGATGACCAGCGTCCAAAGCAAGATGCCGATGGGGACGCTAAGGATGTTGATGAGGTATACCGCTGCGCCTGTGAGCAGGATAGCCCCCACCGCCGTCCACACGGCGAGGAACCGTCGACGGGCCTTCTCCATCGCAACATCGGGATTGCTTGCCACAGCTACCAGCTCCTAGCGCTCCTGGGCGGCATCGCCCGCCTGGGGAGCGTACGTGAAGTACGCGGGCTGCTCGGGCTGCTCGGCAGACGCCGCCTCGGGCTGCGCCTGCTGAGGGCCCTCGCCCACAGGCAGATCCTCGGAAGAGGGGCGCTGCTGGGCATCGGCGCCTTCGTCCGGCACGCCTGCCAAGGCAGCGGCCTGCGCCTTCGCCTTCGCCTCGCCCAAGGCAACGGATTCATCGCTTGCATGCTTGGACTTGAGCTTCTCGCGGACCTTGGAGGTGACGTTGTTCATGATCTCCATGGGGGCGTTCGTGGCGGCCTCTACCGCGCCTACCGCATTCGAGGCGGAGTCGGTGATGTCGCTTACGTCCTCGAGGATCTGATCGAGGCGCATGATCTCAAGGTTCGCGGCATCCACGGTCAGGGACACGCGATCGACCAGCGGGTCGACCTTATCCGCAACGGGCTCAAGCGATTTCGTGATGCGCTGAACGCTTTCCAGCGTCGGGTCGAGCTGCTCCTTCATCTTGTCGACCGTGGTGCGCGTTTTACGCACGGTGATCACAAGCTCCACCACGAACCACACCAAAGCCACGCCGAGCACCACGTACACGATAGGCAAAACCACACCCATAACTTCGCCGAAATCCACCTGACGCCTCCTTCGTATATCCACATATGCCGCCAACTATAGCATGCGGCCTTTGATTCTACTCCGCCGGCACATGCGTTTACACCCGCCGTTCATAGCGGTTGCAGTGCGGTTACCTTCGAAAAGACGTGGGGTTTTGCGCGTTTCGAGCCGCTGCCTGAGCAGCCTGCGCCCGATCGCGCGCTGCGGCATCCACCCGATACGCTTCCCAACCGCGCTCGGAGGGATGGTAAAAGCAGCCGCGCTCAAGCCCTTCGGGCAGATAGCGCTGGTCGACCCAGCCCGCGGGGTAATCATGCGGGTATTTGTACGCGCCATAGTGCTCGGAGCCGGGGCGGTGCCTATCGCGGAGATAGTCGGGAACGTCGCGCTTAGGCCCGTGACGAACTTCTGCCAAAGCGGCGTCGATACCCGCTTCGCACGCGTTGCTTTTCGGCGCGAGGGCGATATAGGTGGCCGCCTGCGCCAAGTTGATGCGGCATTCGGGGTACCCGATGACCTCCGCTGATTTGAACGCGGCCGCAGCCACCAGCAATGCCTGGGGATCGGCGTTGCCCACGTCCTCGGACGCGTGGATGAGCATGCGGCGGGCGATGTATTTGGGGTCCTCTCCCCCGTCGATCATGCGCGCAAGCCAGTACAACGCCGCATCGGGATCGGAGCCGCGCATGGACTTGATGAATGCGGATATGATGTCGTAATGCATATCCTTGTTCTTGTCATACGGCAATGCACGATGAGGCGTAGCGCTTTCCACCTGCGCCTTCGTGATGACGGCGGGGTGTTCACGCGTACCGGGCTGCTGCATGCCGGCCGCAAGCTCGAGGGTGGTAAGCGATGCACGGCCATCGCCCCCCGCCAAGAGCACGATGGCGCTGCGAGCTGCCGGATCGAGTTTGTACAGGCCATTCAACCCACGAGGGTCGGCCACAGCCCGATCCACCAGCTGCGCCACATCGCCGTCGGAGAGCCCCTTGAGGCCGACCACGCGGGAACGGCTGATAAGAGCGGAGTTCACTTCGAAAAACGGGTTTTCGGTGGTTGCGCCCACCAACACCACGGTGCGATTCTCGACCGCATGCAGAAGCGCATCCTGCTGGCTGCGGTTGAATCGATGGATCTCGTCCACGAACAGGATGGTGCGCGAGCCGTTGAGCGCCAAGCGCTTCTCAGCGGCATCGATTTCCCGACGCAGATCGGATACGGTGCCGCCGATGGCCGACACCTCTACGAACGTCGCCTTCGTGGATTCGGCGATGACGTGGGCGATGGAGGTTTTGCCGGTTCCCGCCGGACCATACAGGATGACCGAACTGACGTTATCCTGCTCGATGGCCGCGCGCAGCCAGCTGCCCGGGCCCACGGCATCCTGCTGCCCCACCACATCTTCCAGCGTACGCGGGCGCATGCGCACCGCCAGCGGAGCCACCTGCTGCTTGCGCTCGTTTTCCATTGCCGTGAATAGCGTGTCCATGACCACCCCTGCCTGTTGATTGGCTCATCATGATAGCACGCGAACGTTTGTTTGCCTAGAATAAAATGCCCTTCGCTTCTGCGTCCAAAGGCAACAGCCCGGTTACACCTGCATCACCGATTCTGTCAAGACTTTACTTTGCTTTGAGGTCCCATATACTCGATATCAGGTTCCACCCTTGTCGCCGTACTTTTTGCGATGGACCGATGCTATTTCCGAGGGAGCTCAAGATAGCAAGTGAAACGGAGATTCGCGCCCGTTGGCACGAAAGCCGGGAAGCAAGCTGCGAGCACCCACCTTGTTGAGGTGGGTTCATCCTTCCGGCCAGGGGTGGGACTTTTTTCATGCCGAAATCCGGTCCTCCCCCGCCATCTTTCCCGCAACCGCCTTGCGCAACAACGCTACGCCGCAGGAAGCCTGAGCACGAACGTGGTGCCCTCGCCTTGCGCCCCCT
>NZ_CAKTYH010000031.1 GCF_934632265.1 uncultured Senegalimassilia sp. | reverse complement strand
CCGGCTACTACGGCGACTGGGAGACGGCCATGACGTCGGAGGACCGCATGTTCTCCACCATGCCTGCATGCCACTCCAACTTCCAGCTGGCGGCGCTGACGCCGGTCATGACCGCCCGCGCCACGCTCATCGTGGTGGAGAAGTACAGCGCGAGCAGGTTCTGGAGCCAGATCCGCGAGTACCGCGCCACGCTGGCGCAGTGCGTGGCCATGATGCTGCGCACGCTGATGCTGCAGCCGGTGGACCCGGACGAGAAGGACCACTGCCTGCGCGACATGCTGTACTTCCTGCCCGTGAGCCAGCGCGAGAAGGAGGCCTTCGAGGAGCGTTACGGGGTGCGCATCATGAACACCTACGGCTCCACCGAGTCCGTCGGCTGGGTGCTGACCGACCCGCCCACCGGCGAGCGCAACTGGCCCTCCATCGGCCGCGTCGGCCTGGGCTACGAGGCCAAGATCGTCGACGAGGAGGGCAACGAGCTGCCTGCCGGCGAAGTGGGCGAGATCTGCATCAAGGGCGTTCCCGGCCGTTCGATCATGCTCGGCTACCTGGGCAACGAGGTCGCCACGGCCGAGGCGCTGTCCAGCGACGGTTGGCTGCGCATGGGCGACAAGGGCTACTACGACGAGAACGGCTGGTTCTTCTTCTTCGACCGCAAGAGCAACATGATCAAGCGCTCGGGCGAGAACATCTCCACCACCGAGATCGAGGGCATCTTAGAGGAGCATCCCGACATCAAGGAGGCCGCGGTCATCGGCGTGCCCGACCCCATCCGCGACCAGGCGGTGAAGGCGTTCGTCCTGCCCGAGGACGGCGCCGCGATCGACCAGGACGCGGTGATCGCGTACTGCGAGGGCAATATGGCAGCGTTCAAGGTGCCCACCATCGTCGAGATCGTCGACGACTTCCCCCGCACCTGCAGCATGAAGATCGAGAAGAAGCTTTTGAAATAACGGTAACGAACGGAAAGGACGGCGCTCATGGACGACTCAAGCAAGCGGAAGCGAAACGTGATGCCGTCGGATGGGGTGCCGGCGGGCGGCTCGGCGAAGGGCGCGGGTGCGCCGGCGGAGACGACCGCGAAGGGCAAGAAGAAGACCCTCGACGAAGCCGCCATGACGCCGTTTCTGCGTGAGATCACGCTGGTGTCGAGCGGAGGCGCCTTCCTTGACGGCTATGTGCTGTCACTGATCGGCGTGGCGCTGACCCAGATCACGGCGCAGATGAGCCTGACCACGCATTGGACGGCGGCGATCGGCGCGTCGGTGCTGCTCGGCATCCTGGTGGGCAGCATCGTGGGCGGCTATCTGACCGACATCATCGGGCGCAAGAAGATGTTCGTTCTGGACATCATCGCAATCGCGTTGTTCTCGGCCTTGAGCATGACCGACGCCACCCCCTTGCAGCTGGTGATATACCGCTTCTTCATCGGCGTGTTCGTGGGCGCCGACTACCCCATCGCCACGTCGCTCATCACCGAGTTCACGCCGAAGCACCATCGCGCGATATCCATGGGCATGGTCTCGGCAGCGTGGTACCTGGGCGCCACCGTGGCGGCGCTTGTGGGTTTTTGCCTGTGCGACGTCGACAACGGGTGGAAGCTGATGCTGGGATCGGCCATCATCCCCTGCGTGTTCCTGCTGATCGGCAGGTGCAAGGTTCCCGAGTCTCCCCTGTGGCTTAAGAGCAAGGGCCGCGAGGAGGAGGCGCTCAAGGTGGTCTTGCGCGTGTACGGCGACGACGTGACCCTTGAGGGCGAGGAAGAGGGGCCGAAGACGAAGGCCGGCTTCGCCGAGGTGTTCTCGAAGGGCTATGCCGCGCGCATCGTGTTCCTGGGCATCCTGACGCTGTGCCAGGTGGTTCCCATGTACGCCATCTACACGTTCGGCCCGCAGATCATGACCGCGTTCGGCCTGGGCGTCGGCAAGAGCGCGATCCTGGGCGAGAGCGTGCTGAGCTTGTTCTTCCTGGTGGGTTCGCTGCCGGCCATGTTCTGGCTGAACTCCATGGGCCGCCGGCCGCTGCTCATCCGCTCGCTGTTCCTGATGGCGGTTGGCCTGGTGGTGCTGGGCCTGTTCCCCACCGCGCCGCTGCCGGTGATCATCTGCGCGTTCGGCCTGTACGCGTTCTTCAGCGGCGGACCGGGCATCCTGCAGTGGCTCTACCCCAACGAGCTGTTCCCCACCGAAGTGAGGGCGACGGCCGTGGGTTTGGCCATCGGCATCTCGCGCGTCGGCACGATCGTGGCGACGTACGGCACGCCGATCTTCATGGCCGCGTTCGGCATCGGGCCCACCATGCTGGTGGCCGCCGGCCTGGTGATCTTGGGACTGGTGCTGTCGATCTTCATGGCGCCGGAAACCGCCGGCAAATCGCTGGGCGAGACGAGCTCGCTGTAGCGGCAGTGCCGCGAGCGCGAAGGCAAACGACCGAGGTTGCCAAGCCCGCGGGGGAATCCCCCGCGGGCTTTTTGCGTCTTGGGAGCGGCGCGCCCGGACACTTCGGGGACGTAGCGCTAAGTGTCCGGAAGAAACAACGGCCGGCAAAAAGCCTACAGGAGGGATTCCTCTCGCAGGCTTTTGTGTTTTGGGGAGGATGGCACGCGATGCTGCACCAGAAGCTTGCCGAGGGATAGAATCGATGCAAAGACGATTCCGCTTCGAAAGGCAAGAAGGTTCGAAAGCAATGGAAGGCAGGACGGGTATGAGCGGCAAGGGTTATTCGATCGTGTTCAGCAGCAGGACGGGAAATACGGCAGAGCTTGCGGAGGCTGTTCGCGGGGCGCTGCCGGAAGAAGCGTGCGAGTTTTTCGGGAGCATGGACAGTAGCGTTGGCGGCAGCCTCGACGGCGACGGTAACCGCGATTGCAGCGAATGCAGCATAGCCAACGGCAGCAACAAGAGCAGCCTCGATGGCGACGACAGCAGCTACGGCGACGGCAGCTGCGCCAACAGCGCAATCCCCGCGTCGGAGATGCTGTTCGTGGGCTTTTGGACGAACCAAGGCATGGCTGACCAGGCAACGCAAAAGCTGCTGGAACAGCTGAAGGACCGAAAGATCTTCCTGTTCGGCACCGCCGGATTCGGCGGCAGCGAGGCGTATTTCCAAGCGATTCTGGACAAAACGAAGGCGTTCATCGACGACAGCAACACCGTGATCGGAACCTATATGTGCCAGGGCAAAATGCCGCATTCCGTGCGCGAGCGCTACGTGAAGATGAAGGAACAGCCTGACCACATGCCCAACATCGACGCCATGATCGAGAACTTCGACAAGGCCCTCTCCCATCCCGATGCCGACGATTTGGAGAAGCTGGCTAACCTGGTGAGGAAAGCTGTCGAACAGTAACGAAAACCAATCGAGCGCTAAGCGAGCTGATGCAGCTGAAACCGCATCAGCTCGCTTAGCGCGAGACTGTATCGCGATGCGGTTGCTTGCGATTGAGAAAATCGAGCAAGCCGATCCTTTCCGCGATGCCGCAAAACCACCTCGTCCGACGAATATAGTCCGATAGGCCCCTCTTTGCGCGCTGACGGCCAAGAGGTCCTTCCACGCTCTCACTCTAAATCAGCCGAACGCTCTCCCGTACACTGGGACCCCTCCCTGCCCTCGTGCAGCAAATGCGAGCCGCTTGTAACTTTTTACCTGCGCGCTACATGAGCATTGGTAGAATCGATTGCAGGTTCAATCATTCGCACAGCAAGGAGCGCCGTGTTCTCGGTCGACAAACAATCCCTTCAATCGCTTTCCGCGCTGGCGCTGTTCACGTTCGCATTCTTGGGAAGCGAGTTTTTCTTCGACAGCCGAATCGGCTTGCTTGTCAGCGCCGAAGGGGTTGTGAGCGCGCAGGCGATGATCCTTGGCGCAAGCGTCGTCGGCTTTCTGGCTTATGCGCTGATCGCGAAGGTGGCCGGGGGGCGACGCGCGCTACGCGCAGTCGAGGCAGTTGGGGCGATTGCAGCCCTGGTCGCGATCGCTCTGACGGAGAACGCGTTTGCCATGCAAATTGCAGGCTGCATCGCGTTCTTCCTGCTGGGAAGCCTTGGCGCGGAAGCACATTGGAGCATGGCGCGCGCCTTCGAGGACAGCCCGTCGCTTGCCAAGGGAGCCGGCGCGGCTTACGCCGCCGGCATCCTGCTGCAGTTTTTCAGCAACCAGTTCGTGCCTGCAGGCATGGCGAATGCGGCCGTGCTGTGCATAGGCGTCGCCGCGCTTGCCGTGCTTGCGGCAGCTGGGGAACGAGGTTGCGAAACCGCAGGTCAAAATGGAGATAGGGTCACTTGCAAACAAGCTGGCGGAGCAGTGGCGTCGAAGTCGTCAGGGCAAATGATCCAGCAAGAGCAAGCGACCCGCTCGAGACTGGTGACGCAGCTGAAGAAGGCCCGCCCGGAGCAGACGGACCGAATAGAGGAGACGAGCACCGGCCTCCCGAAACAGGCGGACCACCTCGGCCAGGCGGGCGCCGGCTCCTCGCAGCAAACCGCCCCAGACGGCGCAAAAACCGGCATGCGTGCTGTTTGGCTTCTTGCGCTTGTGGTGCTGCTGGCCTGCATGTTCTCCACGTTGGACAACGTGGTTACCCTTGCAAACGCACAGGGCTCGATCTCGGTAGAGACGTGGCCGCGCCTGTTCCTTGCGGCGAGCGGCCTTGTCGCCGGCGTGCTGTTCGACATCCGCGAACGCCGCTACATGGGCTTCGTCATGTTCGCGGTCACGGTGCTGTCCACCATATCGATCCTGGCCGTGGAAGCCGGAGCCAGCCCCGTGATCGGGCTGATCGTGTTCTATCTGAGCTCCGGATTCTTCGTCACGTTCTTCACCACCACGTTCTTGCAGCTGGCGCCGCGCATGCGCACGCCGCAACTGTGGGCAGGCATGGGGCGCGCCGCCAACAACCTGTGCGCGTTCACCGTGTCGGGGGCCTCCATGGCGCTGACGCAATCGGGCATTGCGGCGGTGATGATTGCGTCGCTGATCCTGTTCGTGCTGGTCAGCGTTGCATTCGTGGGTGCCGGGCTGTTCCGCCTGCCGTCGACGGTCGGGGAACGCGAGGCCATCAAGGCAGGCCTTGCCGCCGCGGCCGCGCCGACCTTGGAAGAGATGCAGGCCGAGTTCATCAGCCGAAGCGGCCTGACCCCGCGCGAGGAAGAGGTGCTGCGCGCCGTGACCGCCGACGAGCGCCCGCTCAAGCAAGTGGCCGATGACCTGGGCATTTCGCTGCGCATGGTGCAGCGCCACCTGACCAACATCTACAGCAAGACCGACACGCAAACCCGAGCCGGCCTCACCCGCGCATTCTTCGGGAAGTAGGGCAGGCGGCACCCGCAATGCGCGAGCCGCCGAAGTTCGACCAATCACAACAGGCTAAGGTGAAGCGGCATGCGGCATGCATCCCCGCCGCCCTCGGGGCCTGTTGCTTTCGGGGCCTGATGCCCTCGGAGCTCGATTCCTTCAAGGGGGTTGTGCTCTCGGGGGCGCGCGTTCGGGCCGATGCCCTCGGAGGCTTGATAAGGAATAGGCCTTTTGAGCCTGCCGGCTCAAAAGGCCTATTCCTGCTCGCCTTGCGAGTCTAGATGATCGCTTTCGCCGTCCATTGCGGCGGCGACGTAGTTGTTGCTCAGCTGCGTGCCGTCTTCCCCGAAACGAGCATGCGACACGATGAGCCCATCTTCACGCAAGCGGTGAATTGCGCGGTCTACCGTTTTCAAGCTGATTTGCAGCTTTCCCGCTAGCGCTTGCTTGGTCTCGGAACAACCATCTGCGCCGCAGGACGCGATGAAACCGAGCAGGCGCAATTGGGAATTGGTCAACTTCCCTTTCTTCCCCTTGGAAGCAAGGTTGCCATCCGCCTGTTCCGCCATCGATCCTCCTTCCGGCAATCCATTTGCCAGTTTCCACAGCATCGGCTTGCTCCGCGCCCACCTTGCGCGAAGGCCGGCGCGTCTTGCAACAAGCCAATCGTTTGATAAGGGCAACATAGTACCCCACATATTACATCCGTCACGCAAGCTGTAACGCTTTTGATGCCGTATTGTGACGAAATGTAACATCCATGACACCGGGCTGACAACTAATCCGCACACCGACCCGCTGCGAGACAGCATGCCCTGTTTAGCGGCTTGATACCACAGAAAGAAAGAAGGACACGAAGCGCCACGCCCCTCTCGAATATCGCCGAGGCCCCTCCTCCCCCGGTTGCGCCTGGGTATTTTTCGCCGTGCGAAACTATAGCGCACGGCTTCGCTTTTTGACAACGAAAAGCCGCCGGCCGACCGGTGCGCGATTCGCGCATGCCGATCGGACGGCGGCTTTTGCGGCAAAAGTTTCAGAAGCGAGCCCGTGAGGACTCGACGCGAAAACCCAACCCCTACGCGTGGGAGCGCTTCGAGGTGAGCAGCAGCGCCAGGGCCAGGACGGCTACCACGCCGGCAGCGGCGGCAAGGGCGACGGGGTCGGAAACATGGAACGCAGGGATGCCGATGAGCATGCCGACGAAGTACGGGACCAGCCATACCAGCCACACGACGATGCTAAGCGTGTGGAAGCCGCGGCGCGTCTTCTCGTTGCCGCGGAAGACGACGTAGGTGGCCCAGGCGGCGTGGAACAGCATGAGCGCGATGGCCAGGAAACCGGTGACCGGATGCAGCGGGGACATGGCGCCGCCGCTGTTCTGCGCCATGATGGACATCAGGCCGGTGCCCGTGGAGTCGCAGATCAGGCCGAGCCAGAAAAACGCCAGGTGGGAGCGCTTAAGCTCGCCCGAGCGGCGCTCGGAGAACACGCCGATGGTGTAGGCGACCAGCGCGAGGGAGATGACGGCGGAAGCGGTTGCAAGCATGGGACTCATGTTCAGACCTCCAAAATCGAGTGGGTTTGCGGGCTGCGCCCGATGGCGCATTCGCTTTGACACCATTCATATTGAGGTCCGGCCGTGTGAACATCAAAGGCATGATGTTCATTTCCGCGCGCTACTGCGCGTGGTTTGCGTACAACGTGCGTTCTAGCAGGCCAAACAGCACTTTGCAGTCGCCGTTTTGATGATGCAGGCTACCCATGACGTTCTCGATGACGAACCTGCACACGCTTTCTGCATCGAACCCGTCGGGCAAATCGGCCGAGATTCGGGTGTCGTGCTCGTAGATCTGCATGAGGCCGTGGAGGATGTGCTCGATCTGCTGGGACTCGCGCAGGCGCGCGGCGGCCTTCTCGACGGCGGGAAGCGCGTCGATACCGCGCAGCCAGCATTCGCGGAAGTGCGTGGTGACCTCGCGCATGCTCGCGTGCATCTCCCGGCAGTAGTCGACGAACCCGACCTGTGGGTCAATGTGGCAGAAGCGCTCGTAGAACGCGTGCTTGAAGTACAGCTGGATGGTGGCGGTGGTCAGCTCGTCCTTCGCCGAGAAATGGCGGTACACCGTCCCCACGCTGACGCCCGTGGCGTTGGCAAGGCCGCGCACCGAAAGCGCCGACACCCCGTTATTCTCCGCGATCTGATACGCGTTCTCCAACAACTCTTCCCGGGAAACAATGCTCTGAGCCATACGGCTCCCCCTCGCAATCGAACCATCGCACCTGCAAACCGGATGGGTTTTGGGAACCATACTAACCCGATTACGCAAAACCCTACAGTAGCGTTACCTGTTCTATAAGGGCGGGCGGACGCTTCGGGGGCGTAGCACTATGTGTCAGGAATCGGGGCCAGGAGATGCAATGGGCCGCAGGGGCAGAACCCGGACAGTTAATGCCACGTCCCCGAGTGTCCCCGAAGTGTCCGGAAACGCGCCCGAACGCAAAACGGCCGGGCGCGCAATGCGTCCCGGCCGTTTCGAGGGAATCCCGCCCGAAGCGGGCGGAAAAGCTACTTCAAGGTCACGTTCTGCATCATGGGCATGGCATCTTCCCAGGTGATGCCGCTGTCGATGAACATGCGGACCGTGGTGCCGCACGGGGCCACGGTGAACATGTAGTACGTGCCGGTCTGGGTGTAGCGCGTCCAGGTGGCGCCGTTGATGTCCACCTCGTCGATCTCGCCCTTGCCGCCGAAGTTGCCCTGCAGCGCCTCGGCTTCCTTCTGCGGAGCGCGCGAGCACGTGCTGGTGCTGAAACGCTTCGTGGAGCCCTCGGGGTTGAACGTGGCGTCGCTGCTCTTCTCCTTGGTCTCGACGAGCGACCAGCCGTCAGCGGCCTTCACGCTATACGCAGCGTAGTCGACGCCGCCCTGCGCCTTGATGGCCTCGGCGGCCTCGACCGCGGCCTTGTAGCCGTCGGTTTCCTTGCCGGTGGTGTCGAAGCGCATGGTGCGCGGGTCGGTGCCGCCCGTGGCGTTCTTGTCGAACTGAACGGTGATCGGACCGTAGTAGTTGTCCTTGGTGGTCCAGAAGTAGACCCATTCGATGCTCTCACCAGGCTGGATTTCGGGGTCGCCGTCCGTTTCCGCGCCTTCGCACAGCTCGGCGGGCGGGTTCTTGATGTCGTAGCTCAGCGTGTCGTGCGAGTCGAACACCGGGTCGCCGGCCTCATAGCCGCCGGGGGCGCCGGTGGTGATGAAGCTGAAGCGCTTCATGGGCTTGTCGTTGTTGTTCGTGATCTTCACGCGCAGCCAGAAGCCGTCCGCCTTGTAGACGTCGCCGCGGTAGTACGTGCCGTCGGTCAACGATTCGACGGTGAAGCCCTCGACGTCGATCGACTGGGACTGGTACGCGGCCTGCGTTGCGGCCGTGCCGTCGCCCGAGCCGCCCTGGCCGCCTTCGGTGCCGCCGCAGCCGGCCATCGTGCACGCAAGCGCCGCGGACAACGCGACGGCGGGCACGCCCATCATTACCTTCTTCACTACGGGTTTCACCATGTTCACCACTCCCTTTCGCTTCCCGTTGCGCAAGCCGCCTCCTCCCCGGCGACCACCGCGACGTCAGGTTTCGAAACGCCAAAGCCCGAAGCACCCGGCCCCGACCTTGGCCCTTGAGAAGAGTATGCCGCGCGACAGGCCTGCCGCGAAGCGACCTGCGGCCCAAATGCCAGGCGCACAAGCCACCCCGCGGCCAAAACGCGCGGGCCGCCGCAGCCGAGCCGCGCGGCGCATCGCCCGGCGCCCCGCGCGGCCCGCTTCCCTACTTCAGCACCACGTTCTGCACCATGGGAAGCGCATCGTCCCAGGTCAACTTGGAGCCGATGACCATCGAGACCGTCTTGCCGGACGGCGCCTCGACGAACAGCGATATGGCGCCGGCTTCCGAGGTGTAACGCACCCACGTGGTGCCGTTGACCTCGACCTCGTCGATCACGCCTTTCTTCTTGGAGCCCTGCCTGGCCTCCGCTTCCATCATCGGGGAGGTTTTGAACGTGCGCATGTCGATGGAGGAGATGGCCTCGTCGCCGCGCTTGAAGTCGCAGCCCTCGTACTTCTCGTCGATGCGGTCGCCGAGCTTCCAGCCGTCAGCAGGGATGATGCTGTACGACGGGAAGTCGATGCCGCCCTGCGCCTCGATGGCCTCCGCCGCCTCGCGAGCCGCCTTGTACTCGTCGCTTTCGCGCCCGGTGGTGTCGAAGTGCATCGCGGCGGGGTTGGAATCGCTGGACGAGGAGCTGTCGAACTCCACGGTGATCGGGCCGTAGTAGTTGTCCTTGGTGGTCCAGAAGTAGATGAACTCGACGCTCTGACCAGGCTCGATCTTGGTGTTGGCGTCCATTTGCGCGCCTTCGCCCAGCTCCACGGCCTGCGTCTTGGTGTCGGCGTTGAGCCTCTGGTCGCCCGAGGCGTCGAACACCGCGTCGCCCGCGTCGAAGGTGCCGACGGCGGCACGCGCGCTGAACGCGGAAGGCGCCTTTGCGGACTCGTTGTTGTTCGTGATCTTCACGCGCAGCCAGAAGCCGTCCTGCCGCTCGGCGGCGCCGCGATAGTACGAGCCATCGCCGACGGACTCGATGGTGAAGCCCGCGACCTCGGCGGTCTGCACGCCGTTAACCGTCTGACCTGCGAGCGCGTTGTCGCCCGAGCCGCCCTGGCCGCCCTCGGTGCCGCCGCAGCCGGCCATCGTGCACGCAAGCGCCGCCGACAACGCGACGGCCGGCACCCCGAACGCAACCTTTCTCATCATGGGTCTCATCATCTTCATCACTCCCTTTCGCATCGCAGATTGCAAGCCGCTCCCCCTCCGGCGCCGCACGCGCCGAAGCCGGCTTCTAAGGCAATTGTGCCGTGCGAAGCGGCGCCCGCGAAGCCACCCGCGGCCCAAAGCAAGCACCGCCACGCGCCACACGGCCAAGATAGGGAGCGGGAATGCGACGGGCGGGGTGAGGCGGCTGTCGGCTCGGGGCAGCTCGAGGAGCAGCCCAGACCGCTGGCGGCTGATTCGGAGCAACGCGGGACGGTGGTGGCCAAAAAATCGAGAGTTGTGCAATTGCCGGCAAGCCGCATCGCGCAAAAGCGAGCTTTTTCGCAATAAGCGACCGAGACACAGCGCCGGCGCCGCCTGCGCGGCATCATTTACGAGCGCGACCGCAGCAGACAGACATCCCAAATGCGCAACTCTCAGATAATTGGCCATCACTGCGGATTCATGCGCGCCTGCGAGCCAAGACGTAAGCCCACAAGAAGCCGCAGGCTCGTATCGACGACGCCGCCGAACCGACCACGCTCGCGAAAGGTCATCGTTGCCCACAGGAAGCGAATCGAACTCGAGGTTACAATAGCGCTGTAAACCAACAGACACGAAAGAGGGCGCATGGCATCGTTCGAGCAAGCGAGAGAAGTGTTGAAGCGCTGCTTCGGGCACGATGGGTTCCGTCCGGAGCAGGAGAAGGCCATCAAGGCCATCATGGGGAAACGGGACGTGCTGGCCGTCATGTCCACCGGAGCGGGCAAATCGCTGATTTACCAGGTGCCCGCCGTCGCGCTCGGCGGCACTACCATCGTGATCTCTCCCCTGGTCTCGCTCATGAGCGACCAGGTGGGGAAGCTCGTTGAGCTGGGCCTGCATCCGGCTTTCCTCAACAACACGCTCAGCCTTCGGGCCCAGGAAAAGGTCCGAAGGCGCATCAAAAGCGGCGAGTTCCAGATCCTGTACGTTGCGCCGGAGCGCTTGTCGAGCCCGGCTTTCCTGTCGGCGATCGAGTGCCTCGCGATCCCCCTTGTCGCCATCGACGAGGCCCACTGCATCAGCGAATGGGGCCACGACTTCCGCGGCGATTACCGCGAGATCAGCGCGTTCATCGAGCGGTTCGACCAGCGCCCGACCGTGGTCGCGCTAACTGCGACGGCGACCCCGAAGGTCCGCAAGGACATCGTCAGGTCCCTTGGCCTGCAAAACCCCTTGGAGATAGTCTCCTCGTTCGACCGCGGCAACCTTTCGCTGTCCGTTGTGCATATGCCCCACGACGAGCGCGAGTCGTGGTGCGTGCGGGCCGCGCGTTCGAAGGGAAACGAGTGCGGCATCTTCTATTGCGTCACGATTTCCGAGGCCGAGCGGATCCACAGCGCGCTCAGGCGAGCAGGCGTGCCCGCCGCGCTCTACCACGGCAAGCTGGGCAACGACGCGAAGAAGGCGGAGCAGGAAGCGTTCATGTCGGGGCGGGCGCCGGTCATGGTCGCGACGTCGGGGTTCGGCATGGGCATCGACAAGCCCGATGTGCGCTACGTGGTTTGCTGCGGCATGCCGCTTTCGATCGAGAGCTACTATCAGCAGATCGGCCGCGCGGGGCGCGACGGAAAGCCCGCCGACACGATCATGCTATGGGACGAGCAGGACCTGCAAACCGCCTTGTTCATGGCAGAAGCGGGCGGCGAAGGCCAGAACGACCCGCAGCATTCCAGGCAAAAGGGGCTCGCCTTCGACATGCGGGATTTTTGCAGGGACGAAGACGCCTGCCGGCGCGATCTCGTTTTGCGCTACTTCGGCGAGAAACCCCCTGATGACGGAGGGTGCGGAAGATGCGACAACTGCGCGGCGCCCGTCGACGGCATCGTGCGCGCCGAGGACGCCAGGCCGCTGACGGACGACGAGCGCGCCCTTTTCGTTAGCCTGAAGAGCGCGTGCGCTGCGGTAGCGGACGGGAGTGGCGCCGGCAGCGCCGGCGGCACTCTAACCGAGCGCGCGTTGCGAGGCATCTGCCGCAAAAGGCCGGGAAACCTTGAGCAGCTTCTGAAGGTCAACGGAATGACCGCAAAAGCCGCGCAGACATATGGCGCTCAGATTCTCGCCGTCGTTGAAACGGGCGGGGTCCCCGATTCCGTCAAGCCGCTCGAGATGCCCGATGTGCCCAAGGTGCTGAGCGACGCCCTGGTCGCGACAATCCGAGCGCTCGGCAGCGAAGCGCGCAGGGCAGTTGTCCTCAAGGTAGCGTGCGGGAAAAGCGAACCCGGGGCCAAGGCCGACCCGTACGAGAGCCTACCATGCTGGGGATCCGCCGGCCCCGACCGCAGCAAGGCGAAACACGCCCTAGACGCGCTCATAACCTGCGGGATTGTAGGGCAAAAGCCCGGGGAGAAATGCCTTCACGTGATGGTGAGGGGCTAAAGCGGGGAGGATGTCCTTGGCTTTCAAACGCGACTCCGAGGCTACAATAGCGCCGTCAAGCTAACAGACGCGAAAGAGGCCCAACATGGCGAAAACAACTCGATACGATGCGCCCATAACGCTAACCAAAAGGCAGAAGCAGCTACTTGCCAAATTCGAGCTCCCGATTGATTTCGAGCACCTGACGGACGACCAGTACTTCGCCATCGATGAGCGCATGTCGATTGAGATGATGACCAAAGGAATCAACGACAGCGGTGATGGTCTCAACGATTACGGGGAGCTGTGCAGAAGCGTGATAATCGCCCTTCCCGATGACTAGTCGCTGGCTTCATATGCGATTGCCCGAAAATTTATTCAACGAATATTGCGTCTTTCCGGTCATATCATGCGTACCGACTATAGCCAGGCAATCGTTGCCTGCATCCATGACCGGCAAGGTATCGTAGCGCACATCGTCCACCACGATGAAGCGCCATCCCGTGAACGGCAGCGGACCATCGAAAACCAGGACGGTACACGGCCCGATGGTGGCGCACTCTACAATCCGTATTTGCCCGACCCCCTTAATGCTTCCCCGTATTTGGCAGCGCACCCCTTGCGGGCTCAGTCGCTCGCATAAAGAGTTCTTCAAAACCCAAGCGAAAATAAAAAACACCAACACGAAGGCTTCATTACGAGTCAAGGTGACACCGCTCGAAAACCCCGCAGAAATACAAAAGGGGCTCATACCGCTACGGCGGTACAAGGCCCTTACCAGCATGAATTATACCGCGCATCGGGGCGCGACGGAACAGACAGACGAGCCAGCCTCAGTGGCAGGCGCATGCGTTTCATCACCAGTCAGGGCGACATTGCCCTAAAACGCAGACCGAAAAGACCGTGAAAAAGAGGCGTCCAGACACCCGTGCACCTAAACCCGGGTAGGAATCGCCCCTTGCAGGATTTTAGCAAGCACAAGAAGCCGTGCCTAGATGAACGCGGCTTCTTCGCATCGCGCAAGTGGCACCGCACCAAGACGCTTCGGGCCATAGCGAAACGCGAAATGGCCCACCGAAACGGGGCCTAGGTTATCATTTCTAGCAGTTCCGAGAAGCGAGAGCTCACAGCGCTCCCCACAACGGCGGCAAACAAGCGAAAGCCCTAGAAACGATGCGGCTGAGAGCGGATAATCCGATGCGGAAGGGGTGGTTTGCGTGAAGGTGCATGTTCAAGGACGTAACGGCGTTCCGGGAAGCGTCAGCGCTTTCGACGCCTATCTCGGGTTTCGCGACATGGGGTTCGAGGTCGAGGTCTTCGACGATCCGGCAAGCCTGCAAGGTGCGCCGAGGGAAGACGTCGTCGTTGGCGGCGTCGGGGTCGTTCGCGCTCGGCTGCGCGAGCTCGGCGTCGACTGCCCAAGCATCAATTACCCCGAAGAACTCGAAGCGTATCTCGGCCGCAGGGTTTGGCGCAGCACGATCGACCAGGTGAGCTGCGACGTCGAATCATGGCCCCTGTTCGTGAAGCCCGTCGAGGAGAAGCGCTTCACCGGCTGCGTCATCGAATCGACCGCCGACCTTGCGGGGAAGGGCTGCCAGGGCGACAACTTCGAGGTCATCTGCAGCGATGCCATCGAGATGCTGTCCGAGCACCGCTGCTTCGTCCGCCGCGGCGAGATACTCGACGTCCGCCACTACCGCGGCGACTGGTCGCTTGCGCCGAGCAGGGAAGTCATCGAGTCCGCCGTTGCCGCGTACGCCTCGGCGCCTGCCGGCTACGCTGTCGATTTCGCCGTCAATGGCAAAGGGGAAACCATCCTAGTCGAGGTCAACGATGGATACTCGCTCGGCTCGTACGGCCTCTGGCACGATCTGTACGCCCAGCTTCTCTCCGCCCGATGGGCCGAGCTGGTCGGCGTCGACGACCCCTGCGATTTCGGCATCGCGATCCCGCCGATGTGAGGATGGCGTTCGGCATGAGCGACTTTTGGGACGAGGACCCCGACGTCCGACGGTACTGGATCGAGGAAGACGCCGGCTGGCTATTCCGCACAAGCCTAGTCGCCGACGAGCGGTACAGCTTCGGCGAGCACGCTTGGGTGCCAGTTGATTTCTACGAGGTGATTTCGAACACCTGCAATGGCATCATCCAGGTCAGCGAAGAGAAAATGGTCGCCATCATCTCCGAGCGCGAGATGGAAATCGCCGCAAGAGAGCGAGACTCGGAACCCGAGAAACGCCCCCAATGGGGAAAAGCCCAGTGGAAACGTTTCTTCGGCGGTTAGCTGTACCCTTCAGCAGTTTGGGTCATACTGTCACTATGAACAATCCACCCGATGGGGTCGAAAGGAACCAGTTATGCCAAATGGAGAATTGACCTGGATAGACTTCTACACGGAGTTCGCCAACAAGCTCCGTGGTTACAGGCATAAGAGGCCGGAGCTCATCGGGCATCTCAAGACCGTTTTCTCGAACTTGAGCATGAGGTTCCCAAAGGTCGAAGCCGACGATTCCGTGGTCGACCTGGATCCGTTTACCGTCTTTGCCTTCTTCAACAAGGGAATAACGGATACCAACCGCAAGCGCATTATTTCCGATATCAAGAAGGAATTCGGCATCGAAGCGAGCGTTCCCGAGGATTTCCTCGGCGTTCCCATCGTGAACAATCAGAGCGCCACGTTCTTCTACTTCTTGAGGGACGGGCGCGGCGAGCGGGATATCGACAACCTTTGGGACGTATTCGAAGCGGCTCTCGAATACGACAAGGAACCTGACGCCGGCAACAAGGAGCGATTCGCCACGGCATTCGATATCGCCGAGCAACAACCCGGCGTGAAGTGGAACCTGACAATGGGTCTGTACTGGTGCCGCCCCGAGCGCTATATGAACCTTGACTCCCGGAGCCGCTGGTTCATGGAGGATGCCGAACAATTCCCAAAAGAGATAATGGACGAGTTCCAACAGCTGCAGAGCGTTCCCAAGGGCATCGAGTACCTGCATCTCTGTAAGCTCGCAATCGAAGCGTTCGCAAACGGGGATTACCCGTACAAGCGCATTCCCGAATTCTCTATGGAAGCCTGGCTGGTATCCGAAGAGGTGAACAAGCGAAACAAGGAGGCCGCGAAGGTGGAAGCCTTGCGCAAGAAGCAAGAAGAAGGCGCGTGGTGGCCATCCCTTGACGAATACAACCCCGGCATCACTAAGAGCGACTGGGTAGGCTACCTGAGCACCGATGGCCTGCTGAGCGACAACATGCTCGCCATGCTCAAGCGCCTCAAAGACATGGGCGGTGCGGCGACCTGCTCTCAGTTGAGCGAGAAGTACGGCGAAAGCTTCAACTTCTACCTGTCAAACGCACCGGCAGCGGCGGAACGAATTGCGAAAATATCCGGCTGCCCCCTCATGCCTGGACGCAATAATGATGGGTCGAATCGTTGGTGGCCCGTTCTCTTCGTAGGCAAAAATGCCCCGAAAGACGTTGCCGGCTCTTACGTCTGGAAGCTGCGCGCGGAGCTTGATGACGCATTGGACGAAATAGACCTTCCCCGCATCCCGCTTTATGCAGAGCAGCCAGCAGACGCGCCGATCGCAGAAGATGAAAGCGCGCAGGAATTCGCTCCTTACGGCAAGGACAACTTCCTACTCGAGGTGTACATGCGCGAGGCCGACATGAAGGCGCTTGTGTCGCAGCTCAGGCGAAAAATGAACATCATCCTGCAGGGCGCTCCGGGCACGGGCAAGACCTATGCGGCAAAAAGGCTCGCGTACCTGATGATGGGAAAACGCGACGATTCCCGCGTAAAGATCGTGCAGTTCCACCAGAGCACCGCCTACGACGACTTCGTATGCGGATACCGACCGGTCGAGAGCGGCGGATACGAACCCCGCGCCGGCGTGTTCGTGCAGTTCTGCAGAAAGGCCGCATCCAACCCTGGCAGGGACTACTTCTTCATCATCGACGAAATCAACCGTGCAAACATTTCCAAGGTGTTCGGCGAACTGCTGATGTTGATTGAGAAGGACCACCGCGAGGACAAAATCACGCTCGCGCTCAACAACGAGCAATTCAGCGTACCGCGCAACGTCTACATCATCGGCATGATGAACACAGCGGATAGAGGCCTTGCCCTCATCGATTACGCGCTGAGGCGCAGATTTGCGTTCTTCGAAATGAAGCCCGCTCTTGAGAACCCAGCTTTCAGAGCTGCCGTTGAGGAAACTGGCAGCAGCAAGCTGATCGCCCTCGTAGATGCGGTCATCGATTTGAACGGCATGATTGCCGCAGACCCCGCCTTGGGACGCGGCTTCAAAATCGGCCACAGCTATTTCTGCGACGACGGCTCGGGAGACGACGTGGCTCAGGCGATCATCCGCTTCGAGATAGCCCCTCTCCTCGAGGAGTACTGGTTCGACGATCCCGACAAGGCAGAAACCGAGATAAGGCGGCTGGAAGACGCAGTGCGGGAATCTGATGAGCAATAAAGCTGTTGACAACGTCGTAATCAGGAACATCTACTACATGATGGCCTATGCCTTCCGCGCGCTCGACCTGAAAGAGTACGAGCGGTTGAAGACCGAGGACTTCGAAGAGGTAGACGATCTTTTGGCGGCCATATTGGCAATCGGAATGGCAGCCCAACAGCGGCGCGGCTATGAGCGCGGGTACCTGCCGGAGGAGGAAGACCTTGCGGGCGTACGCGGGCGCATCGACATGAGGCAAACAGCTCGCAACGAGATGGCCCGACGGCAGAAGGTGCATTCCATCTACGACGAGTTCATCGAGGACACCCAGAAGAACCGCATACTGAAGGCAACGGCGCGAATCCTGGCAACGAGCGCTAATGTAGACCCCGTTCGGAGGCGCGCCCTGAAGCGGTGCCTGGTCTACATGAGCGGCGTATCGGATGTCGGAACTTCCCGCATCGATTGGAAGCGACTCAGGTACGACCGCAATAACAGCAGCTACCTGATGCTGATGAACGTGTGCTTTATGGTGCTCAACGGGCTCATCCTCACAACCGATGCCGGGGACAAGAACGCAGCCAACTTCATGGACGACCAAGAGC
>NZ_CAKTYH010000030.1 GCF_934632265.1 uncultured Senegalimassilia sp. | reverse complement strand
AGTCGGCGGCGACCACTTTGTAGCCGGCAAGCCCAAGCGGCACGGCAAGCGCCCCGGTGCCGCATCCCATATCGAACACGGTTTCCCTGGGCTGGATGCCCGCCAGCTCGATGAACCTGCGTGCGTAAGCGCTGGGTTCGGTGCTGGTGGGGAAGGTGTGGGACCGGGAATCCCAGTAGGTGGGGTCATCGGCCTTGCGGCGCGCCTGTTGCAGCGCCATCCATTCCGCGTTCCAATCGGTGGTGGTGAGTTTCGGGATGAACGGCTGCATGTAGTCGGTGGGTTCGGCGCCGATTTCGTCTGCCGGAACATTTTCGTCGAATGGCTCGGTGGATGCCTGGGCTTGGTCGAGTCGGCTGCTGCTCGTTTGATCGGCGGATGCGGTTGCGGGGTCGAGGTGGGGGCAGCTCGTCTGCTCGAAGGACGAGGCGGGCCCGGGCGTGTTCTTTCCAGCCATTTTGAGCATCCCTTCTGTGAAACGGCCTGGCGGCCGATATATTCGTTAGCACGTATACCTATAGTATCCGATTGCGCGACCGCCAATGCGGCGGATGCGTAATCGTTCTCAGATAAGGAGCATACCATGCACGTAGAGCTGCTCTACCACACCCCTGATCCGGAGCGCGCCATCGCCACGGCGGCGCGCCTGTGCTACGCGCCCGTGGGCGCCGCCGAGCTGATGGAGACCATGCCACCCGAGCGCATTAAGAGCGTGCTCACCACCATCATGTCCTCGGGGCATTTCAGCACCCTCGAGCATGCAAGCTACACGTTCGCCGTCGACGGCGTTTCGCGAGCGCTCACGCATCAGCTGGTGCGCCATCGCATCGCCAGCTTTAATCAGCAAAGCCAGCGTTACGTGAAGTTCAAGGGCGACGTGGCGGTGGTCAAGCCCGAGAGCATTGCGGGCAATGCCGCGGCTTCCGAGGCGTTCGACAAGGCCATCCAGGCTGCGGTTGACGCCTATCATGCGCTGCTCGAGGCGGGCGTGCCCGCCGAGGACGCCCGCTACCTGCTGCCTAATGCCGCGGAGAGCAAGATCGTCATCACCATGAACGTTCGCGAGCTGCTGCACTTCTTCAGCCTGCGCTGCTGCAACCGCGCTCAGTGGGAGATCCGCGATATGGCGCATCGCATGCTGGAACTGGCGCGCCCCACGGCTCCGTTCATCTTCGCCGACGCCGGCGCCCCCTGCGTGCGCGGTACGTGCCCGGAGGGCAAGATGACCTGCGGGAACCCGTATCCGAAGGTCACGCGTGAGTAACGTGGCGAAACCTAAGAGCGACCTTTCGCGCGCGTTTTCCGAGGACGGCGCGCGCAAGACGCACGTGGGCGGCCAGGCGCTGCTCGAGGGCGTGATGATGCGCGGCAAGTATAACTGGGCCGTGGGCGTGCGCGAGCCGGACGGCGGCGTGTACGAGGAATCCCACGACCTGGCAAGCGGCCGCGCGAAGAACGGCTGGATGTACTGGCCGTGCGTGCGCGGGTGCCGCGCCATGGTGGAATCGCTGGTGCTGGGCTACAAGGCGCTCGAGATCGCCGCGCTCCATGCGTTCAGCGAGGACAAGGAGGACGAGGCGGAATCGGCGATGGCGCAGCGGTCAGGAGCGACCGGTTTCGGCGAAGGCGCCGCGAAGGTTGCGGCTTCGGGAGCGGAGGATGCGGCGGAGGCCGAAATCGATGCCCCCTCGCCGCATTCGCCGGCTGATAGCGTCGATGATTGCGCGTCCATGCAATCGAGCGCTTGCGGCTCTGACGGCGAAGCACCCGCGCCCGACTCCGCCGACGCAACGTTCTCCTGGAAGGACGATTTCGGCCGCCCCGATACCATGATCGATGCCTTGGGTGCGCAGCGTTCGCTGGAAGTGGTTTCCGAGCCGGCATCGGCCGACGGCACCTCCGCTGCGGCGGCAAGCGAGCCCGCAGCAAAGTCCGATGGCGATGCGGTGTTCGGCAAGAAGGAAATGGCGTTGTCCATGGTGCTGGGCCTGCTAATGGGCGTGGTGCTGTTCATTGTGGCGCCGGCGTTCATCACCAACCTGCTGGTGGGCGAGTACGATGCGCATACGCTTACCTGGAACATCGTGGACGGCCTTTTGCGCGTGGCCGTGTTCGTGTTCTACATTTGGCTGATTGGGCGCATGAGCGATATCAAGCGCATGTTCGGTTATCACGGCGCTGAGCACAAGACCATCCACTGCTACGAGCACGGGCTGCCGCTCACCCCGGAGAACGCGCGGCAGTTCCCGCGGCTGCACGTGCGCTGCGGCACGGCGTTTCTTATCATGGTGATGATCATCGCCATTTTGGTGTACACGGTCACGCCGCTCAATGCGCTCATCTCGGCGTGGGGCGTGCCCGACGGCGCCCCGAAGCTGGCGCTCGTCATCGTGGCACGTATCGCGCTGATGCCGGTGATTGCAGGCATCAGCTACGAGATCACCGTGCGCTGGGCGGGCAGCCATCCGGAAAACCCGTTGGTGAAGGTGGTGCTGTGGCCGGGCATGCAGATGCAGTACCTGACCACCAACGAACCCGATGACGGCATGCTCGAGTGCGCCATCGCCGCCATGCAGCAGGTGCTCGAGCGCGAGGAGCTCGAGGCGGCGAAGGCCGCCGCCGCGGCTAGAGGCGCTCAAGCGTAGGCGCGACAGGTTTCATAAACGGAAAGAAAAGACCTTCCCAAGATGGTTCTTGGGAAGGTCTTCAAGCGTTGGGTTGCGGTTACTGAAAAGGCTGCGCGCCTTTCGCGTTGCGTCTACTGGTTCGCGCAGGCGATGAGCGGCAGATATTGCTGCGCAGCTGCCGGGACGGCAAGGTCGATGCTTTGGCCGTAAGCGCTTACCGTGACGTAACCAGGGGGGTTGTAGGGGGTAAGCGTGGCGGGGACGCCCGCGGCGGACCCGGACACCGTATTAGTGGGCACGGCGTTGGCGGGTAGGTCGGCCACCTGCCAATCCTTGATGTCGAGGTTTTCAATGCAGGTTTGCACCTGAGAGGACGAGATACCGGTGGCGTTGGCGATGTCCCAGGTGTGGGCCAGAAGCGCATCGGAAACGGCATCTTTGACGCCCGATGCGTCGATAGCGGAGTTCATGGCGGTGGTTTTGACGCTGCTTGCTGCGTTGGCAACCGGGGCTGCCGTGGATGTGGCGGGCAATAACGCGCTTGCGCAGCCTATGCCCACGCAGACGACCAGAATGCTCCCAAGGCAAACTCCCAGTGCTTTTCGTACCATGCGACGCTCCCTTTCCGCCCAATCGGGCGGCCTCCATGTTGCTACGTACGGATAGGATGCCGTCGGTGATGCTGTGATACGGCGATTGCGCTGCGAAGGTGCGGCGGTTCGACGGCTCCTTGATGCTAAGGTTACGCGAAGGCGGGCAGCATGGCCCCAGGTTCTCGAAACCATCGCGGTTCCTTCGCGCGGCGCCGACGAAATCAACACGCATTCTGCAATATCGTGGAATATCGAGTATGCGGCAGGGGGTTTTGCGTCGTTCGGGGCGCCTGCGGGCGGCTCGTGCGGAATCGCAAGCTCATCTTCGCCGTCAATCGTGTATAGTACCCCGTGCGTCGCCCGCGACGTTTCGCCGTGCGGCGCGACTATCCCCGCACACGTAAAACTACGAATGGGGCAACCGTGTGAACGATAGGGCCGCGAGGGCGGCCGGAGCAGGCAAGGAGGGTGCCGCATGAAGCTGGTGGTAACCGAGAAGAACGACGCGGCGACGAAGATCGCGGCGTTGCTGGGCGTGAAAAAGCCCAAGGCCGACAAGGTGTATTCCACGCCGGTGTACCGGTTCGAAGTGGACGGCGAGGAATGGGTGACCATCGGCCTGCGCGGCCATATCCTGGAGCCCGATTTCGCGCCTACGCTTATATATAAGAAGCGCGGCGGCTGGCGCGGCGTCACCGCGGAGGGCGAGGCGATTCCGGCGCAGCTGCCGGCAAGCTTGGCGCGCCCGCCGTTTAAAAAGAAGAAGCCGTTCATCGAGGACGGAGTGGAGCTGAAGGCATGGAAGATGGACGCCTTGCCGTATCTGGTGTACGCGCCCATCGAAAAGCTCCCGAAGGAGAAGGAGATCATCCGCAGCCTGAAGAACCTGGCGAAGAAGGCGGACTCCATCGTCATCGCAACCGACTTCGACCGCGAGGGCGAGCTGATCGGCTCCGATGCGCTGTCATGCATCCAGGAGGTCAATCCGACCGCCCCGGTTTCCCGTGCCCGCTACAGCGCCTTCACCAAAGAGGAGATCACGCATGCCTTCGCCAACCTGGTGGAGCTTGACACGAACCTGGCCTCGGCCGGCGCATCCCGTCAGGACATCGACCTGATCTGGGGCGCGGTGCTCACGCGCTACCTCACGCTGGTGAAGTTCGCCGGCTACGGCAACGTGCGCAGCTCCGGCCGCGTGCAGACGCCTACGCTGGCGCTTATCGTGGCGCGCGAACGCGAGCGCCTGGCGTTCATCCCCGAGGACTACTGGGTGATCAAGGGCGCCTTCGATGCCGGCGCGACGGCAGGCCCCACCGCGGCTGATGGCGAGCTTGCCTTCACGGCGCCGCATGCCACGGCCCGATTCAAGGACGAGGCGGCGGCGAAGGCGGCTATGGCCGCTGTGACCGGCGCGGCAAGCGCCACGGTGGCGGCGGTGGAGAAGCGCACGCGTAAGCAGCAACCGCCTGTGCCGTTCAATACCACCAGCCTCATGGCCGCGGCATCGGCAGAAGGTCTTTCGCCTGCGCGCACCATGCGCATTGCCGAGAGCTTGTACATGGACGGCTACATCTCCTACCCGCGTGTCGACAACACGGTGTATCCCAGCTCACTCGACCTGGCCGAAGTGGTGAAGACCATCTCGGGCAACCCGGCGTACGCCCCGTATTGCCAGCAGCTGCTCGCCGCAGGCGAGCTTCACGCCACGCGTGGCAAGAAGGAGACCACCGACCATCCGCCCATCTACCCCACGGCAAAGGCAACGCCCGACGACCTGGCCCCGGCCGATTACAAGCTGTACAACCTGATCGCGCGCCGATTCCTGGCAACGCTGTCGGATGCTGCCGTGGTGGAGGGTACGAAGGTCACGCTCGAAGTGGGCGGCGAGCACTTCGCCGCCAAGGGCGACGTGCTGGTGACGCCGGGTTATCGCGCCATCTACCCGTACGGCATGAAGAAGGACGAGCAGCTGCCCGCCATGAGCGAGGGTCAGAAGATCGCCTTCAACGGCGCCGAGTGCACCAAGAAGCAGACCGAGCCGCCGGCGCGCTACAGCCAGGGCAAGCTCATCCAGGAGATGGAGAAGCTGGGCCTGGGCACGAAGTCCACGCGTCACAGCATCATCGAGCGCCTGTACACGGTGAAGTACATCCAGAACGACCCCATCGAGCCTAGCCAGCTGGGCATGGCGGTCTGCGACGCCCTTGACAAGTTCGCCCCGCACATTACGCACCCGCAGATGACGGCCGAGCTGGAAGAGGAGATGGACAACATCGCCGAGGGCCGCAACACCAAAGACGCGGTGGTCACCAACAGCCGCAACCTGCTCTCCGAGCAGCTGGCCAACTTGCTGCCGCACTCCGAGGAGGTCAAAGACGCTCTGGCAGATGCCGTGGCGGCCGACGCCTACGTGGGCAAATGTCCCAAATGCGGCAAGGACCTGCAAATCCGCGTGTCCCAGAAGACGCGCGGCATGTTCATCGGCTGCGCCGGCTGGCCGGATTGCGACGTCACCTACCCGCTGCCGAAGGGCAAGGTGGAGTCGCTGCCCGACCCGTGCCCGACATGCGGCATGCCCCAGGTGAAGGTGACGGCGTTCCGATCCAAGCCGCGCACGCTGTGCATCGACCCGAACTGCGAGACGAACAAGGAACCCGACGTGGTGGTGGGCGAGTGCCCGAAGTGCGCCGAGGCCGGCAAGAAGGCCAAGCTCATCGCGCAGAAGAACCCGCGTACCCTGAAGCGCTTTATCCGCTGCGAGAACTACGACGAGTGCGGCGTGGGATATCCGCTGCCGCAGTACGGCGCCATTGCGGCCACCGACGAGGTTTGCGAACACTGCGGCGCGCCCATGGTCATCGTCACCACCGCGCGCGGTCCGTGGAAGCTGTGCCCGAACTTCAGCTGCCCGGGCAAGGAGATCGAGGCCGAGAAGAAGGCCGCGGCCAAGGAGGCCAAGGCTGCCGCGAAGAAGGCGCCGGCGAAGAAGGCCGCCGCCAAAAAGCCCGCGGCGAAGAAAACGGCTGCTAAGAAGACCGCTGCGGCGAAAACCGAGCAGCCGGCGGAATAGCGGCAACATACGGCGAATGCCCTGCTAAATCTGGCATATGACGAGATGGGCCCTGGAACGATGATTCGTTCCAGGGCCCGTTTGCGTTGCTGGGGGTTGTGATGCCGGGGGCAGCAAGCCGGCGCCCTTGCGCCGTGCTGCGCTGAAAAACGCGACGGCTCCGGTGATGAAGGCTTTCCGTCGAAAACGTGCAGCTGGCACGGGCGAGACGCACAGCACAGCGTCCGTCGGGCGGCAAGCCAGCCTAGATCTCCTCGCCTGCCTCGATGGCACGGTACAGGTCGTGGCCAGCTGTGTCGACGGCCACGAACACGGGGAAGTCGTCGAGCATGATGCGGCGCAGCGCCTCGGTGCCCAGGTCGTCCCAGGCCACGGTCTCGCTTGCGGTGACGTGCTTGGCCAGCAGCGCGGCGATGCCGCCGACCGCCGCGAAGTACACGGCGCCGTTTTCCACGCAAGCGTCGATGACGGCCTGGTTGCGCTTGCCCTTGCCGATGCACGCCGCGATGCCGGCCTCCATAAGCTGGGGCGTTGCGAAGTCCATGCGGCTGGCCGTGGTGGGGCCTACGCTGCCGAGCGGGCGGCCGGCAGCGGCGGGGGTGGGGCCGGCGTAGAACAGCGTCTCGCCCGCCAGCCCGAACGGCAGCTCGCCGGTTTGCTCAAGCGCTTCGAGCGCGCGGGCATGGCCGGCGTCGCGCATGGTGTAGCAAGGGCCGGTCAGGCGCACCTCCTGGCCGGCTTTCAGGTTCGCCAGCTGGGATTTGTCCAGTGGCAGGCTCAAGCGTACGGGTTCGCTCATTTCCCCTCACCCCAATCGATCAGCTCGATGGATGCGCTGCGCATGGCCGAGCATCCCATGTTGACGGCCACGGGTAGTGCGGCGATGTGGCACGGCGCGGTTTCCAGATGCACGGCCAGGGCGGTCGCACCGCCGCCGAGGGCGGCCGGGCCGATGCCCGTGGCGTTGATGGCGGCAAGCAGCTCGGCCTCGCGCTCGGCAGCCTGCGTGCTTGCGGCGGGGGTTCCCACCTCGCGCAGCAGCGCATGCTTGGCCAGGCCTGCGACCTTGTCGAACGTGGCGCCCACGCCCACGCCCACGATAAGCGGCGGGCATGCGTTGGCGGCCTTCTCGCGCACGCAGTCGAGCACGACCTTCTTCACGCCCTCCCAGCCGGCGCCGGGCGCGAGCATGACCACGCGGCTTGCGTTGTCCGAGCCGCCGCCTTTGAGCAGCACGTGCAGGGTGGCGCCCCGGCCGGGGCGCAGGGCGATCTCCGCGAAGGCGGGCGTGTTGTCGCCGGTGTTCGTGCGGTCCAGCAGCGCGTCGGCCACGACGCTCATGCGCAGGCGGCCGTCGGCGTAGGCGCGCGCCACGGCGTCGTTGACGCCCGACAGGACGTTGCCGGGGATGAGCAGCTCCTCGCCGACCTCCAGGCGCACCCAGCAGGTGCCGGTGTCCTGGCAGATGGGCACGCCGTCCTCCTGCCCGATGCGGGCGTTTTCCAGCAGGCAGTCCAGCACGGATTGCGCACGCGGCTGCGTCTCGTCGGCGCGAGCCGCCTGCATGGCGGCAAGCACGTCGGGGCGCAGATGCGCGGCGCAGCGGCGCACGGCGCTGTACACGGCGTTGGCGACCGCCTGCGCCGTGAGCGCGCCGGGCTGCGCCGCGGACATGTTCTCGTCTTCCACGTTGTTCCTTTCCTTGGTATCCGTGCCCTTATTGTGCGCCATGCGCCGGCGCCGATGGGCGAACTCCACGCAATCCGGGGATGGCGGGTCGGGCGCATCGTCGCTTCGGGGTGGTCGACGGCTGTCCGGCCCATGGGCGTCAAGGTGCGCCGACTCAAACCCGCCAGGGGTGGACTGGTGGGTGTATTTTGCAACCGACCTGGGGAAATGCGGAACTACACCCACGGCGGGTGTCGGAAGTTAGCCAAGGCTACAGGCACCATGCATCCCAGCGAACGGTCGCCGAGGGGCGTGGCCGGGCGCGGCGGCCCGCTTGTGCGGCGCATCATGCGCCGGCATCGCGGGATCCTCCTTACCGTCGCGCTAGCCTTCACGTCCTCCGCCCGTCGGTCGACCGCCGGATCGACGGGCGGAGGAATCGAAAGGAAAGGAATGCACGTGGAAGCAGTTGCACAGTTCGGCGCGCGCACCAAAGCGGCGCGCGCCAAGCAGAGGACGGGAGGGGAGACGGGCGTCAACTGGCCGATGCTGTTCATCATGTTGGCCGTGGGCGTTGCGCTGTGGCTCTGCCCGGTACCCGCCGGGCTCGATGCGAAGGCCTGGCATATGTTCGCCATCTTCGCCGCCACCATCGTCGGCCTGATCATCAAGCCGCTGCCGATGGGCGCCATCGCCATCATGGCCATCACCGTCAGCGTGCTCACGGGCACGGTCGGTTTGAAGGACGGCCTGTCGGGCTTTTCCAACACCACGATTTGGCTCATCGTCATCGCGTTCTTCATCAGCCGCGGCTTCATCAAAACGGGCCTGGGCAATCGCGTGGCCTACATCTTCGTGGAGAAGTTCGGCAAGAAGACGCTGGGCCTGGCATATTCGCTGATCGCCACCGACTTGGTGCTCTCTCCGGCCATGCCCTCGAACACGGCTCGTGCGGGCGGCATCGTATGGCCCATCGTACAGTCCCTTTCCCATACGTTCGGCAGCCGCGCCGATGATGGCACGGCGGGCCGTATCGGGTCGTTTTTGCACTTGGCGGCGTTTCAGGGCGACATGATCACCTCCGCCATGTTCGTCACCGCCATGGCCGCGAACCCCTTGGCGGTGCAGCTTGCCGCCGACACGGCTGGCGTTGAGATCACCTGGGTGGGCTGGTGCATCGCCGCGCTCGTGCCCGGCCTGGTCGCGTTGATCGTGGTGCCGTTGGTGCTCTACAAGCTCAACCCGCCCGAGGTCAAGGAGACTCCCGACGCTGCCGTGGTCGCCCGCGCGAAGCTCGCCGAGATGGGCCCTGTCACCAGCGCCGAGAAGAAGATGATCTTCGTCTTCGCGCTCATCCTCATCCTGTGGATCGCCGGAAGTGCCATCAACCTCTCCGCAACCACCACCGGCTTCATCGGCTTGTCCGTCCTGCTGCTCACCAACGTGCTCACCTGGGACGACGTGAAGAACGAGAAGGGCGCATGGGACACGCTCGTGTGGTTCTCCGCCTTGGTCATGATGGCGGGGCAGCTAAACACCCTGGGCCTTATCCCGTGGTTCGGCGACCTGATGGCCGGCAGCGTCGGCGGCATGAACTGGGTGGTCGCCCTGCTCATCCTGGCGCTGGCCTACTTCTTCAGCCATTACCTGTTCGCTTCGGCAACCGCCCACGTCACCGCCATGTACGCGGCGTTCCTGACGGTGGCGATCGCCGCGGGCGCGCCTGCGATGCTCACGGCGCTCGTCCTCGGCTTCTTCGGGAACCTGATGGGCTCGCTTACCCACTACGGCGCGGGCCCGGCTCCGATCCTGTTCGGCGCAGGTTATGTGGCTCAGGGCAAATGGTGGGTCATGGGCGCGGTCGTATCGGTGCTCAACATCGTCATCTGGCTGGGCGTCGGCGGCGTGTGGTGGAAGGTGCTCGGCCTGTGGTAGGTCGCGCCGCGACCGCATAACGCCTGGAACAAAACGGGAATGCGGGCCGCCCCGTGCGGCGGCCCTCTAACGAAAGGACATGCCATGAAGGAAATCAACGTTGCCGACATCACCGCAGAGGTGCGACGTCTGTGCATCGAGGCCGCTTGCGACCTGCCCCGCGACGTGGAGAAGCTCATCTGCCAGGCCACCGAGACCGAGGAGAGCGAGTTCGGCACCTACGCGATGGAGAAGATCTGCCGCAACATCAAGATTGCCCGTGAGAACAACGTGCCCATGTGCCAGGACACCGGCATGGTCATCGTGTTCGTGGAGATCGGCCAGGAGGTGCACATCGCCGGCGGCCTGCTCGACGACGCCATCAACGCCGGCGTCGCCGCGGGCTACATCGACGGCTACCTGCGCAAGTCCACGGTGATCGACCCCGTGCTCAACCGCAAGAACGCCGGCGACAACACGCCCGCCATCATCTACACCTCGCTCGTCGCCGGCGACGAGCTGCGCATCACCGTGATGCCGAAGGGCGCCGGCTCGGAGAACATGAGCCAGCTCAAGATGCTCAAGCCCGCCGACGGCCTGGAGGGCGTGAAGCGCTTCATCTTGGACGCCGTGGTCAACGCCGGCGGCAACCCCTGCCCGCCGACGGTGGTGGGCGTGGGCATCGGCGGCAACGCCGATAAGGCCATGCAGCTGTCGAAGGTGGCGCTGCGCCGCGAGGCCGGCGCGCCCAACCCCAACCCCGAGTACGCCGCCATCGAGCGCGAGCTGCTCAAGGAGATCAACAAGTCCGGCGTCGGCCCGCAGGGCTTCGGCGGCCGCAACACCGCGCTGGCCGTGCAGATCGAGACGTATCCCACGCATATCGCCACCATGCCGGTTGCCGTGACGCTGAACTGCCACGCCGCCCGTCACAAGGAAGTCGTCCTGTAGGTTTTCGCATACGATCAAGGAGAAGCAAGTTATGGCACAAGCAAAGAACATCTGCACGCCGCTGACCGATGAGGTGCTGTCCGAACTCAAGTGCGGCGACATGGTCAACATCTCCGGCATCATCTACACCGGTCGCGACGCCGCGCACAAGATCATGGTCGAGATGATCGACGCCGGCGAGCAGCTGCCTGTCGACTGGGATCGCCAGGTCATCTACTACGCCGGCCCCACTCCGGCAAAGCCCGGCCGCGTCATCGGCTCGTGCGGCCCCACCACTTCCGGCCGCATGGACAAGTACAGCCCCGCTATGATGGAGCAGGGCCTGAAGGGCATGATCGGCAAGGGCCCGCGCTCTGCCGAGGTGGTCGAGGCCATGGTGAAGAACAAGGTGGTCTACTTCGCCGCCATCGGCGGCGCTGCGGCGCTCATCGCCGACAGCGTCAAGGAGTGCGAGGTCATCGCGTTCGATGACCTGGGCCCGGAGGCCGTGCGCCGTCTTCGCGTGGAGAACTACCCGTGCATCGTGGTGATCGATGCCGAGGGCAACAACCTGTACGAGCAGGGCGTGGCCAAGTACCGCATGGAGTAGGGGGACGCTAAGGTGAAGACGTACGACGTTGTCATCGTGGGCGCCGGCGGCGCCGGCATGGCGGCCGCGCTAAACGCATCGCGCGGCGGGGACCTGTCCGTGGCGGTGCTCACGAAGGTGTTCCCCACCCGCAGCCATACCGGTGCGGCGCAGGGCGGCATGAACGCGGCGCTCGGCTATCGCGACGAGACGGACACCATCGAGAGCCACTTCTACGACACGGTCAAGGGCAGCGACTTCTTGGCCGACCAGGATGCGGTGGAGTTCTTCGTGTCCGGCATGCCCGAGCTGGTGCTCGAGCTCGAGGGCATGGGCGTGCCGTATTCGCGCGATGAGCAGGGCCGCATCGCGCAGCGCCCCTTCGGCGGCGCAAGCCATCCGCGCTGCTGCTACTCGGCGGACAAGACCGGCCACGTGGTGCTGCACGCGCTGTACGAGAACTGCGTGAAAAACGGCGTGGAGTTTTTGGACGAGCACAACCTGCTCGACATCGCCCAGGTCGACGGGCAGCTGCAAGGCGTCGTGGCCATCGACCTGCGCCGCGGCCGGATCGAGACCTTCCAGGCCAAGGCGGTGGTGATCGCCGCCGGCGGGTTCGGCCGCGTGTACTGGAGCCGAACCACCAACGCCACGAACATGACCGGCGACGGCGTCGCGGCGTGCCTGCGCGCAGGTGTGCCCATCAAGGACCCGGAGTTCGTGCAGTTCCATCCCACGGGCCTGGCGTCCACGGGCGTGCTGCTCTCCGAGGCGTGCCGCGGCGAGGGCGGCTACCTCATCAACAACGAGGGCGAGCGATTCATGGCCCGCTACGCCCCCGAGAAGATGGAGCTGGGCCCGCGCGATTTGGTGGCGCGCTCCATCGAGACCGAGATCAAGGAAGGCCGCGGCTTCGGGCAGGGCATGGGAAGCTACGTGCTCATGGACCTGCGCCATCTGGGCGCCGAGCGCATCATGGAGCGCCTGCCGCAGGTCCGCGAGCTTGCCATGGCGTTCGAGGGCGTGGACATGATCACCGATCCCGTGCCCATCCGCCCTTCGAACCATTACATGATGGGCGGCATCGACGTGGTCGATTTCCGCACCTGCGCCACGGCCGTCGACGGCCTGCATGCGGCGGGCGAGTGCAGCTGCATCAGCGTGCACGGCGCGAACCGCCTGGGCGGTAATTCCGTGTCCGAGGTGGTGTTCTTCGGCAAGCGGGCCGGTATCGGCGCCGCCGAGACGGCGCGCCGCCGCGATTTCGCGGGCACCGACCGCCTCGAGGAGCTGGAGCGCCAATGGGACGAGCGCTTCCACGCCGTGCGCGCCAAGCGCACCGGCGAGTCCATGTTCGCCATCCGCGACCGCATGGCCGAGGCCATGTGGAACGGCGTGGGCATCTTCCGCACCGAGGAGGGCATGGCGGCCGCCGAGGCCGTGGTGGACGAGTGCATGGCCGCCTACGCCGATGCGCGCATCGACGATGACTCCCAGGTGTACAACCAGGCGTTCATGAACTACGTGGAGCTGGGCAACGTGCTGTCCATCGCCAAGACGGTGTGCATGGGCGCCCGCGCCCGCACCGAGAGCCGCGGCTCGCATTCGCGCGAGGACTACCCGGTCCGCGACGACGAGAGGTTCCTGGCGCATACGCTGGTGTCGCTCAGCTCCGATGGCGCCTTCACGCTGGGGTACCGCCCCGTGCGCGTGACCAGGTTCGCGCCCGAGGAAAGGAAGTACTAAATGGCAGACCGCATGATCACTTTCAACGTGCGCCGCTTCGATGGCGAGCGCACGTTCAACCAGGAGTATTCCATTCCCTACGGGAAGAACACGCTCCTGGGCTGCCTCACGAAGATTCGCGAGGAGCAGGATGCCAGCCTGTGCTTCACGAGCGCGTGCCGCCACGCCATCTGCGGCAGCTGCGCCGTTCAGGTCAACGGCAACGCCTTCCTTGCCTGTGAGACGCAGCTCGACACGCTGTTGGAGACGTTCGGGGCCGACGAGCTGTTCCTCGAGCCGCTGAACAACCTGCCGGTCGTGCGCGACCTGGTGGTGAACTTCGACGGCGTCGCCGAGAAGATGCGCAAGGTGGAGGCCTGGATGTGCCCGCACAAGGACCGCAAGGACCACCTGCAGACCCCCGAGCAGTTCCACCTTATCGCCAAGCCCGCCGACTGCGTGCTGTGCGGCAGCTGCATCTCCGAATGCCGCGAGCTGGCCTATGACGACGGCACCTATCTGCCGCCTGCCATGATGAACAAGGCGTACCGCTTCGAGCGCGACAGCCGCGACGGCGATCACGGCAAGCGCGTGCTGGCGGCGCTCGAGAACAACCTGTGGAAGTGCATCCATTGCCAGCAGTGCTCGACGAAGTGCCCCAAGCACATCCCGGTGGCCGAGGAGATCAGCTATCTGCGCCGCCGTGCGCTGTCGATGGGGCAGACCAAGTCCGAGGGCGCGCGCCATGCGTACAGCTTCTACAACGACGTGAAGCGCACGGGCCTGCTCAACGAGACGATGCTGGCCCTGCGCACCGAGGGCATGGTCAAGACGGCGGTGAACCGCACGCCGTTCGCGGTGCGCATGGTGGCGGCCGGCAAGATGAACCCGCTGCACATGCCGCACCCGGTCAAGGGCATCGACGATGTGCGCCGATTGTACGAGTTCGCGGCAAGGCAGCCGCGCGATTGCGACGAGAAGGAGGTGTCCCGTGGCTAAGCATCGCTATGCGTTCTTCCCGGGCTGCACGCTCGAAAGCGCTGCGGGCGAGCTGAAGATCGCCACGCTCAAGACGTGCGAGCGCCTGGGCATCGAGCTTGAGGAGATCGAGGGCTGGACGTGCTGCGGCGCCGCCCAGATCCAGGACATCGACGACTTCCTCGGCGTGGCCGTCAACGCGCGCAACATCGCGCTGGCCGAGGCGGCCGGGTTCGATCGCATCCTCACCGTATGCAACACCTGCACGCTCATGCTTCGCACCGCGAAAAAGCGCCTGGACGAGGACGCGGAGCTGCGCGCGAAGGTCAACGAGGCGCTTGCGGAAAGCGGGCTGGAGTACAAGGGCACGTGCGAGATCACCCATTACCTCTGGGTGCTCGTCGATGAGAGCGAATACGGCTTGAAGGAGTTGTCCCGCCACGTGGTCAACCCGTTGGAGAACCTGTCGGTGGCGAACTTCTACGGCTGCCATATCCTCATGCCGCCCGATGTGATGGGCTTTGAGAACCCGCGCAACCCGCGCTCCATGGAGATGCTGGCCGAGGCGCTCGGGGCGAACAACGTCGACTTCGAGCAGCGCCTGGCGTGCTGCGGGTTCCACAGCATCTACCCGGCCGAGCGCGAGGCTCTGCTCTCCAACGGCGTGAGCTGCCTGACGGCGAAGGACGCCGGCGCGGATTGCCTGGTCACGCCCTGTCCTTTGTGCCATATGGCCATCGATATGTGGCAGGCGGATGCGCAGAAGGGCTACGACGCCGACATCACCATGCCGACGCTGCATCTGCCGCAGCTGGTGGGCTTGGCGCTGGGCTTCACCGCCAAGGAGATGGCGGTGAACCGCCACATGGTCAACGCCACCAAGATGCTCTCCCGGAAGCTGGCGTCCTAGCATGGGCGCGGCCGGGGTGTCGGTGACCGCCGCGGTGCGCGACGCGCGCCGCGGCAGGCCGTTGCGGATGGAAGATCCCCGCACGGGCGAGCTTCTCGATGAGCTGGCCGGCCATATGCGGGACGCGGGCGAGCTGACGGATGCCGGAGAGGTGCGCGCCGACGATGCGGGCCTGGAAGAGGGGCTTGTGCTCGAGCAGAAGGCGAAGCTGGTGCTCCTTGCCGGGGCCGATGCCGCCTATGTGGTCCCGTCCGGTCAGGATTGGGCGCACGATGCGCTCGGCGATGCCGCGATATGTCCGGGGATGCTGTTTTCCGACGGCGAACCGTTTTCGGAAGGCGATGCGTGCGTGACCGGTTATTTCCAGGCCGACGCCGACGGGCGCTGGGCGCGCGTCGAGTCCGGCCGGGCGGCGGCGGGCGCCTCGGGCATCGAGTGGCGCGACGGTCTCGAGGCGTTTCCCGAGGTGGTCGCCCAGCTCGAGGAGTGTATGCACGTGAGCGCGTATCGGCATGTCGCCGAGCAGGCGGCGTTGAAGGATTTAGCCGGCGCGTAACGGATGCCGGGCTTTCAGCATGATAGTATGAGCGGAATCGCGAATCGGCCCCCGGCGCCTTGCGCACCGGGGGCTTGCCGCCGTTCACGCGGTCGCCTTTTTCGGCAGGGAGGATGACGGAGATGGGTTTTTCGGGGGATAACGGAAGCGAATCGGCGCGCGGCGCCGATATGCGCACGACGTTTACGGCGGTGCTGGGCCTTTCGTGCATGTTCGGCGGCATCTGGCTGTCGGACGGGCAGTTGCTCGGCACAGGCGGATCTGAGGCGGGGACGCTTGCGATGCGCGTGTGCACGTGCGTGGTGTACTTCGCGTTCTTCCTGGTAGCGCGGCGGTTCTCCCGTCGCGGGGACGGGGATGTGCGCTGGCTGTTCGGCGTCGCCGCCACGGTCGGCATTATCTTGTTCGCGATCGGCGCGCTGTGCATGCTGCTCGTCATGCCCGGCGTCGAGCGCGGCGGCGCGGCATGGATGGCGTTGGGCGTATTGTCGTTGTTCATGGTGAAGACGATCGGCGCACCGGTGAGCGTGGGGCTGGTGTGCCTGTTCGCCCGGCTTGACGGCGCCATGGTGGTCCGGGCCTGCACGCTGGGCATGCTGGGCGCGTTCGCCCTGTATTCCCTGGCATCGCAGCACCAGGTCAGCGCGGCATTGGGAGCGTACGGCACCGTGGGCGTGGCCGGCGCGCTGCTGTGCATCTCGCTGCTGCTGGCCATGCTCGGCTTCGGCGGCGCGCCCCTCGGGCGCGGGCCCGAAAAGCGCCCTCCCGTTCTGGCCGCGCTTTCCGTGCCCGGCGTGGTGAAGCGCCCCATGGCGAAGGTGGTCACCCCGGGCTTCGTCATCATGCTGGTGTTCTCCGCCATGATGCTGGGCTTTTTGCGCAACGGCTTCACCGACGGCGATTCCCATGGCGACCCCGTGTCGTTCGCGGCGTTGATCTTGCTGCTGGTCGTCGCATTCGCCTGGCGCGGCCTGCGCATCGAGCATGTGTTCTACGGAGCCTTGCTGTGCACGGCGGTCGGCATCTTGCTGGCGCCGTCGGTCGCGTGGGCGCTGCCGGGGCTTGAGCAGGTGATGTGCGGTCTGGGCACGTCGTTGTTCGAGGTGGTGTCGTGGGCGCTTGTGGTGTGGGCGGCGCGAAACAGCATCGAGACGCTCGAGGCGGCGGCGACCATGCGCCTTGCCGCCACGGCGGGTCATCTGCTGGGCACGTTGGTGGTCGCCGCCGGCGTGGTGCTGGCCGCCACGCCGGCCGAGGCGCTGTTCGCCAGCGAGCAGCTCATGGTGTTCGTGTACATGGTGCTTCTGGTGGTGTTGCTGAAGTTCCCGGGATTGCAGGCGCCGTTCGCGGGCGCCGGGGACGTTTCGGAGTACAGCATCGGGACCGCCGGGGCGGGCGATGCGGGTCGTCCTGAACAGGATGCCGGCGATGGCTTGACGGTCGCCGGCACCGCGCCCGACGGCGCAGCCGCCGGTTCGCGAGCCGCCTTGCAGGCCGGCGGCCGTGCGGACGGGGCAGGGGACGACCGGGGTTGCGCGTACGAGGCGGCCGGGCGCGGCGCGACGTCTTCGGCAGGGGTGCCGGTGCCGTTCCTGCCCGATAGCGCCTCATCGCAGTCCGGGCAAGTTCCCATCGACCCGGTTTCCGCGCCTTGCGACACCATCGCGCGCACGTATCGCCTGACGGCGCGCGAGCGCGAGGTCCTGGGGCTTATCGCCCATGGCCGCAACATGCCGTTCATGGAGCAGGAGCTGGTCATCTCGCGCAACACGCTCAAGATGCACATCCGCCATATCTACACGAAGCTCGATGTGCACAGCAAGCAGGAGATCATCGACATGGTCGAGGCCCTCATCGCGCGATGAGGGCCGTCGCCCCCGCGTCGCGCTTGTCGGTGGTCTGCCCCTTAGCGGACCACCAACACGTCGCAGCGGAGGGTGCGCACAAGGTGGGCGCTCACCGAACCCGTCAGGGCGTATCCCAGCTTGCTCAAACCGCGCGATCCGCAAACCACCGTGTCGGGGTCCCAGGGGAGGATGAGCCTGCTTGTGAGGGTCTGCTTCACCGGGCCTGCGGCTACGCATATCT
>NZ_CAKTYH010000029.1 GCF_934632265.1 uncultured Senegalimassilia sp. | reverse complement strand
CTGTCTACCTTGGAGGACTCGATTCCCTCGACCTCGATGGAGCCCACACCGATACGGTCTAGGATCTTCACGATTTCCAGCTTTTCCTTAAAGGATAGGGAAAGCGCCTTGGAGGCGATTGCCTCCCTCATCGTGATGTCGCTGACACGTATGTCTCTCATGTGTGACTCCTGACCTACTATGCGAACGTGTTCTTCTTTGAAGATGCTGCTCAGCGGTTGATCGCAGCACCCGCAGGTGGCCGAACGCCTGCCAAATGCTAAGAAGATAGGTTATCGCAACTTATAACGTATCAAGCTGCATAACTACGGCATTGTCGTAAATTAATGAACTCTTAATACAGAAGCACGGATGCGTGCGGAACGGGTGTCCACACATTGCAGAAAGTGTGGGTGCGTGGGGCGAAGAGGGACGGAGCGCAAAGGGCGCGAGGGCGCGACAACGGTGAGTTGTAGGGATGCCGTAATGTCGTGTTTGGGCTGGGGATTGCCCTTCGCCGTAGTGAGTTCGCTTTCTGCGGAAAGGGGCGCTAACGTGGTGTTTTATGAATACTGGGAGGGTTTGCCCACGTGCCCGCATCGCTATTGGGTGACTTGGTGCAACCGGTGGTAGGGGGCCTGCCAAGGGGAGGGGCCGACAACGCTTGACATACGGTTTTCCGCATGATATTTTTCATTTCGGCAAAATCATCGAAAGGTGATGACGCAAAGCTATAGGGCCTGAAATGGCAGCCAGTTGCACAGTTTCCCTTTCGGGGAACCACTGCAGCTGGCTGCTTTTTATTTCTCCAGTTCAGCTTGCAGGTTTTGCTCGCCTTGCGTTGTTGGCGAGCGGGGGTCATAAGCAATGGAACGCGAACCTATGGAGAAGGACTTATGATGACTGAGATGACCGTTGAGACCACGACCGAGATCGACGATGACATCACGCTTGCGGACGGCAAGCGAACGCTGACGAACTCGCAGCTGCTTATCCTGGGCTTTATCGCCTCGTACGGCGCGGCGGGCTGCTCCGAGTCCAAGCGCGACATCGCCGAGGCGCTGCAGGTCAGCCTGAAGACCGTCGACCGCGCTATCCTGCGCCTGCGCAAGGAGGGCTTCATCATCTCGGTGGCCCGCTACGCGGAAAACGGCATGCGCCTGAGCAACACCTACCACGTCCCCACGCCGGAGGCGAAGGACGAGCAGCTGCACGCGATCGCCGGGTAAGACAACCCTAGCGGACAGGGCGCGTTGCGACGTAGTTGCAAATATAGTAAGGGTTTGCGGACGGTTCCGCGCCCCTGAAAGCGAAGAGCCTGATTCCAGATGGGATCAGGCTCTTCGTGTTTTGCGATTCGGTCCCGCGAAACACTTGGGCTTTGCGGGACCGGGCATTTTAAGCGTGTGCTAGAAGCGCAGGCTGAGGCAGGACAGGCCGCCGTCGATCTTGCGGTACTCGGAGGTGTCCACCACCAGGGTCTTGTAGCCCAGGTCCTGAACGGCCTTGAGCACGGTGGGATAGCCTTCGGCCACGATGACGGTGCCGTTGACCCAGATGCAGTTCGCGCCGTAGGCCTCGTCCTCGGGCACGACCACCTTGTTGTACTTGGCGAAGTCGGGCTTGTCGATGAACTCGCCGGACACCAGCATGTTGTTGTCCTCGATGTAGTTCACGCCGGTCTTGAGGTGCAGGACCTCCTCCAGCGGGACCTCGGAGCCCTCCAGGCCCCAACCGGCCAGGATCTCGCAGAACTGGCGGATGCCCTCTTCGTTGGTGCGGGCGGAGCGGCCCACGTAGAAGTGGTCGCCCACCATCATGACGTCGCCGCCGTCAAGGGTGCCGGGAGCCACGATGTGCTTGACGTGCTCGTCGTCGAAGAAGCGACGGACCACGGGCTCGATCTCGTCCTTCTCACCGTTGCGGCTGTCAGCGCCGGGGTTGGTGATGATGGCGCCGCAGCGGGTGATGACGGCCGGGTCCTCGACGAAGCAGCTGTCCGGGAACTGCTCGAGGGCAGGCAGGACGGTGACGTCGACGCCGCACTGCTCGAGGGCATGCTCGTAGTCGTAGTGCTCCTCGATGGCGCGCTCGTAGATGGGCTGGCCCAGCTCAGGTGCGCTGGTGATGCCGTCGCACAGCGACTTACCAGGGCGGCGGATGATGACATGGTTGAACTTCGTCATGCTTCTCTCTCCTTGGGTGCATGTTGCCGGCGCGCATTGCAGCTGCTTGTCGCGCGGCACGTTCGTTGGGATAAAAGATAGCTGCTTCCTTGGGCATTATAGCCCCGAAATCGGCGAAACGAGCCGGAAACAAAGTGTTGCCCGCAGCGGACTTGATGTCGGGGGATTGGGGTAGGCGCGTTCGGTGCCGGCGGGCCCGTCGTCACGGGGCCGAAATGCCTTCGGTTGGGTAAGGGTGGACACGGCATCGCGGGCCCGAACCTGTTGTGTCTAGTTGGGGAAATCGGTCAAGCCGCTGCGATACCCGCAGGTCAGCGGGCTATTCGGCCGCGGTTTCGCTTGGCGGGCTTTCCCGATGCGGGGCTTTCGCTGCCTGAAGACCCGTCGGTAACGGAGCCCGCGGCGGCAACTTCGCCGCCCTTGTCGCCGAGCTGGGTTGCCACGATGGCGGCGAAGATGAGCACGAAGCCCACCGCCATGCGGGGCGTGAGCACCTCGCCGAAGAACGCCACGCTGAACAGCGCGCAGAACACGCTTTCAAGCGAGCAGAGCAGGCCTGCCTCGGAGGGGGACAGGTGGGCCTGCGCCGTGTTCTGCGCCACGGCGCCGAAGGCCGCCGAGAGCATGGCCACGTAGGTCATGGCTCCGATGAACTCGGGCGTGATCACCTGCGCCGCCGTGGGCATGGGCTGCGTGGCCAGGGCGAGCAGCAAGGCCAGGATCCCGGCGGTGAACTGCTGGATGACGGTGATGGTCAGGACGTCGTTATCGCGCATGACCAGGCCGATGATCACAATCTCGCCGCCGTAGAGGAACGCCGAGGCGATGCTGACGCCGTCGCCTAAGCTGATGGAGAAGCCCTCGGTCAGCGACACCAGCCCGATGCCGACGGTGCAGATGGCCGCCGCGATGAGGGTTTTCGCGGGCGGGCGACGACGGGAAACAACCCACCAGATGAACGGCACGGTCAGGCAATAGCACGCGCTCAAAAAGGCGTTCTTCGAGGGCGTGGTCAGGCCCAGGCCCAGAAACTGCGTCCAGAAGCCGATGAACGTGGCCACGCCGATGATCAGCCCGGCCTTCAGCGTTTTGCGGCAGAAATTGCGCTTGAGGTGCGGAAACAGAAGGATGACCAGCACAATGCCCGCCCCAAGGAAGCGGATGGCGGTGAACCACGTGGCGCCCACGGTTGCAATGGCGCTTTTGCCGATCACGAAACCTAGACCCCAAACCGCGGCGGCCGTCATGAGGATGAGGCGGTATACGTTCAGCGGGTATTGCTTGTCGGGGACGCCCATGATGGTTCACGCTCCTGGCAACTCGGGAAACGATACGGTTACTGCAACGGGGCTAGGATGTCGGCCACCTCTTCAAGCGAATGCGCGAAACGGATGCCTCGCTGCCTGCGCGGCGAGGAGAGCCCCATATCGCTCATTCGATTGAGAAGCGCACGCAGATCATCGTAGAAACCGTTCAAATTGAACAGTATGCACGGCGCGTCAAACTGCGCAAGGGCTATAAGGGAAATGACCCCCGAAACCTCCTGCAATGTCCCCGTGCCCCCAGGCATGACGTGGGTGGTTCGCGTTGATCCGGTGCTTCCGGTGGCGAAGCGGCGAGCGCGAGGCGGCTATTGCGCGCGGACGATCTTCTGGTAGCCGGTGCCCCAGGTTGCCATGCTGTCGATGATGGGGCGCATGGTTTCGCCCAGCTCGCTTAGGGCGTATTCGGTATGGGGCGGGATCTCGGGGAACACGGTGCGCGTGATCAGGCCGTCCTTCTCCAGCGCGCGCAGGTTGTCCGTGAGCACCTTCTCGCTGATGCCGGGAATGGCGCGGCGCAGCTCGCTGAAACGGAACGGCTTGTCCATGAGCTGCTGGATGATGAATATCTTCCATTTGTTGCCGATGAGCATGAGCGTGGTGGCAACGGGGCACGGCGGCAGTTCCTCCTTGGTGAGCACTGATGATTCCTTTCGCGCAGGTCAAAGCCTACTTACTTAAAGGTGGGTACCTAATAGATTAGTGGCTACTTCCGAATTCGACTCCTGTTTTGGACAATCATTATAGACGCCCGCCAAGGAGGCGTCACGAATGAGAAGGAGAAGAAAATGAGCAATCTGGACAACGTCGTTTCCGGCGCTTGCGGCACCACCGATCCCAAGGCCGCCCCGGCTTGCGGCACCGCTTGCGGTTCCGCCGACCCCAAGGCCGCCCCTGCCTGCGGTTCCGCCGATCCCGCGCCCGCCTGCGGCTCTGCCGACCCGGCGCCGGCTTGCGGTTCCGCCGACCCGGCACCGGCTTGCGGCACGAAGGATCCCGAATAGCGCAATCGGATTCTGCTAAATCACAGCTGCACGGGGCACGGCCGGGGTCCAACCGCTCCGCCCGCGCCCCGGTGCGCGAGTGCTTTCGGTCGGCGATCAGCCCGGCCTGTCCGCGCACTTTGCGTTGCACGGACAGGCCGGGCCCATTGACCGGACCGTAGCAGGCCCGCACGAAGATCCCAATGCAAACCACCCTGCAATCCCCGTCGAAAGGCCAGATCATGAACCTGCAAACCTGTCTTGAGAAGCTCAAGCTCATCGGCACGCTCGATTTTGCGAACGTGGCCGAGGACGGATCGCCCCAGGTGCGCTGCATCAGCGCGCTGCACTACGATTCCGATGCCGTGTACTTCCTCACTTCTCGCGGCAAGCCCTTCGCCCGCGAGCTTGCCCGCGACGGGCGTGTGCAAGCCGTGGGGCGCACGCGCTTCAACGAGATGCTGCGGCTGTCGGGTGCCGCACGGGAGGTGCTGGGCACCGAGGGCGTGCGCATTCGCGACCTCATTTACGCCGAGCAGCCCTACCTGGCGAACGTTTACCCTGGTCAAACGCGTGATATCAACGTGATCTTCGAAATCCGCGACGTGTCCATCGAGTACTTCAACCTGGGCGTGCATCCGATCTTCCGCGAAACGTACCGCCTGGACGGCGAGGCGGCGGCGGTGCACGGGTATCGAATCACCGACGCATGCATCGGCTGCGGGACGTGCCAAGGCGTGTGCCCGCAGGGCGTCATCGAGGAAGGCGAACCCGGCGAGCCGTTTCGCATCCGCGCGCAGAACTGCTTGCATTGCGGCGCATGCTTCGAGGCTTGCCCCGTTGATGCCATCGAACGCTTAGGGGAATAGGTCGACCGCGGGCTCGGCGATATGCCGCCATGGCGGGTGCGCCGCCCGGCCTGGGAACCGATCGCGCACGAGACGAATCCGACATGCGGCCAAACTGCGTTTCAGGGAACGCGAACACGAATGGAAAGGAGCAGCATAGCCATGCAACATAATCAGAAACCCGAACTGAACAAGCAAGGATCGAAGTCGGTCACAACCGGTCGCCGCAATGTGCAACCCTCACAGGACTTGCGTCCCACCTTCGCCTTCCAATGGCATATCACCGACGAGTGCGACCAGCGCTGCAAGCACTGTTATCTGTTCAGCGAAGATGCTCGCATGGCGTGCAAGTCCATGACCTGGGACGACATGCTGCATGTGCTGGACAGCTGCTATGACTTGTGCGAGCGCATGGGCCGCCAGCCCTACGTCTACATCACCGGGGGCGATTCCATCCTCCATCGCGACTTCTGGCGTTTGGCCGAGGAGCTGCATGCGCGCGGCGCCATGTGGTGCATCATGGGCAACCCGTTCCATCTGACCGACGAGGTGTGCTGCCGCATGCGCGATTTGGGGTGCCGCAAATACCAGCTGAGCCTTGACGGCTCGAACGCCGCCACCCACGACCTGTTCCGCAAACCCGGCAGCTTCGACGACACGCTGCGCGCGGCGGCCTGCATCAGGCGTTCCGGCATGTGGCTGGCGCTTATGAGCACCGTAAGCAGCATGAACGCCGCCGAGCTGCCCGACATGATCGACCTTGCGGCCCGTATCGAGGCCGATGTGTTCGCCTTCGGGCGTTATTGCCCCACAAAGGGCCAACGCCTTGAGGAGTTCCATATGGAGCCGCTCGAGTACCGTGCGCTGCTCGTGGCCTGCCAGGAGCGCATCGATGCGCTTGCGGCTGCGGGGTGCAAGACGACGTTCCAGAAGAAGGACCATCTGTGGACGCTGCTCGATTGGGAGCAGGGCCGCTTCCGCATCCCGGAAGGCGCGCAGTGCGGCAAGGTTTACGACGGCTGCCATTGTGGCATCGCGCACATGACCGTGCTGCCGACCGGCGACGTGTATGCGTGCCGTCGCATGGAGAGCAAAATCGGCAACGTGCACGAAGCCAGCATGTACGACCTGTTCATGGGGCAGAACATGGAAGCGCATCGCGAGTTCTCGAAGTTCGAGAAGTGCAGCCGTTGCGAGCTGGCGGGATGGTGCCGCGGCTGCCCGGCGGTAGCGGCCGGCTACACCGGCAACATGTACGCGCCCGATCCGCAATGTTGGAAGGAAGTTGATTAACATGCTGACCGGATCGACGGCGCAACGTTTTGCCATGGCGCGCGAAATCGAACGCCTGGCCGAGGCGCTCGATAATGCCGATGCCGTGCTGGTAGGTGCGGGCGCCGGGTTGTCCACAGCGGCAGGCTTTACGTACTCCGGCGCGCGCTTCGAGCAGCATTTCGCCGATTTTCGCGAACGATACGGCTTCACCGATATGTATTCGGGAGGCTTCTACCCTTACGCCACGCCCGAGGAGCGGTGGGCGTTTTGGAGCCGCTACATTATGGTGAACCGTTATAACCTGGGGCCGAACCCGCTGTACGTAAAGCTGCGCGAGCTGCTTGCGGGACGCGACTATTTCGTGCTGACCACCAACGTGGACCATCAGTTCCAACTGGCCGGATTCGACAAGCAGCGCCTGTTCTACACGCAGGGCGACTACGGGTTGTTCCAGTGCAGCAAGCCCTGCTGCCGTGAAACGTTCGATAACGAAGAGGCCGTTCGTGCCATGTTCGAGCAGCAGCGCGATATGCGCATTCCCAGCAAGCTGATCCCGCGTTGCCCGCATTGCGGCGCGGAGATGTCCATGAACCTGCGTGCCGATGACACGTTCGTGCAGGATGACGGTTGGTTTGCGGCGGCAGCGCGTTATCGCGACTTCGAGCGCCGTCATAGGGGCATGCGCATTGTCTACCTGGAGCTCGGCGTAGGGTATAACACGCCCGTGATCATCAAGTATCCGTTTTGGCGTGCAACGCTGGAAAACCCCCAGGCCACATATGCCTGCCTGAACATGGGCGAGGCGGTAGCGCCGCGCGAAATAGCCGAGCGTTACATCTGCTTGAACGCCGACCTAGCAGAAACGCTCTCGCAGCTTGAAGCGGCGTTAGCCGGCTAGAAGGCGCCGAAGCACATGGGCTTCGGCGCCTTCGCAAATTATCCCTTTACCAGGGAAAACACTTCCTAGAAATTGACGTTGCCGACCTCGGAGAGCTTCAGGTCGGGGTTGTGGTCGATGGCCCAGTTCACGTTCCAGGAGTTCGTGAACAGCAGAAGCCTGCCGCCGCGCATGTCCTCGACCAGCTTGGTGTCGCGCGTGATGTTCAGGCGCGAGGTGTCCAGCTCGTTGAGGTCGTTGGCGATCCAGCGGATATCGGTGTAGGGCATGCCCTGGCGACGCACTTCCACGCCGTATTCGTTCTTCAGGCGCGTTTCAAGCACGTCGAGCTGCAGCACGCCGACGACGCCGCAGATAACGCTTTCCATGCCGAAACCGGGTTCGCGGAAGATCTGCACGGCGCCTTCCTGGGCAAGCTCATGCATGCCCTTCACGAACTGCTTGCGCTTGAGCGTGTTCACCTGCGTGATACGCGCGAAATGCTCCGGCGAGAACGTGGGGATGGGCGGGAACTGCACGTGCTCTCCCTTGCACACCGTGTCGCCGATGCTGAAGATGCCGGGGTCGAACAGGCCCACGATGTCGCCGGCGTACGCCTCGTCCACCGTTGCGCGGTCGTCCGCCATAAGCGACGTGCCCGTTGCCAGCTTCAGCTTCTTGCCGCCCTGCACATGGAATGCTTCCATGCCGCGCTCGAACTTGCCCGAGCAGATGCGCACGAACGCGATGCGGTCGCGGTGGTTCTTGTCCATGTTCGCCTGGATCTTGAACACGAAGCCCGCGAACTCCTTGCGCTGCGGATCGACCTGATCACCCGAAATGGTGTCGGTGTAGGGCAGCGGGGCGGGGGCCAGGCGCAGGAACTCCTTCAGGAACGGCTCCACGCCGAAATTGGTGAGCGCCGAGCCGAAGAACACCGGCGACAGCTTGCCCGCGCGCACCGCATCAAGGTCGAACTCGTCGGCGGCGCCGTCGAGCAGCTCGATGTCGTCCATGAGGTTCTGGTGGTTGTCGGAGCCGATGAGCTCGTCAAGGGCGGCGTCTCCCAGCTCGGCCTCGATCTCGGCGACCTTCTTGGAGGAGTTGCCGCGACCCTCGCCGTCGAAGGCGATGACGTTGCGCGTTTGACGGTCGAACACGCCGCGGAACGTGCGGCCGTTGCCGATGGGCCAGTTCATGGGGTAGGTGCCGATGCCGAGAACCGTTTCGATCTCCTCCATAAGCTCGAACGGGTCGCGGCTTTCGCGGTCCATCTTGTTCACGAAGGTGAAGATGGGGATGTGGCGCAGCGTGCACACCTTGAACAGCTTCTTGGTCTGCGCCTCGACGCCCTTGGCGGCGTCGATGACCATGACGGCGCTGTCGGCCGCCATGAGCGTGCGGTAGGTGTCCTCGGAAAAGTCCTGGTGGCCGGGGGTGTCAAGGATGTTGACGCAGCAGCCGTCGTGCTCGAACTGCAGCACGGAGGAGGTGACGGAGATGCCGCGCTCCTTCTCGATGTCCATCCAGTCGGACACGGCGTGCTTCGAGCTTGCCTTTCCTTTGACCGAGCCGGCGGTCTGGATGCTGCCTGAATACAGCAGCAGCTTCTCCGTCAGCGTGGTTTTGCCCGCGTCGGGGTGCGAGATGATCGCAAACGTGCGACGCGACGCGATGTGTTCTGCCAGCGTTGGCATGGGGTTCCTTTCCGCAAAACGGCCGATGACGCGCCGGGCGACGCGCTGCCAGCCGATGTGGTTTGAGCGTAACTAAATTAGTATAGCGGCGAACAGGGAAGCGGGGAAGCGATTCCGCGGAATCCCCAGGCGGGGTTTGGGCGGGGCGGGTCGAAGGAATCGCCTCAGCGGCCCGTTGCTTGGCGGAGTGGTTTTGCTTGCGGCGGCGGTTAGCTGTCATCGGGGCCGTGCCGGCCGCATTGCTCGCCGGCCTAGCGATGGGCTTCGAGCGTGTGCTCCGCCTAGCGAGTTTCGGCAAGGTAGCGCAGACGTTGGGCTTCGCGGTCGCGGGCGTCGGACGCGCAGGCGGCGGCGAAGGGGGTGTTCTCCGGGTCGAGGCATTGCTCGATCGGCACGCTGACCGGGTGGAACAGCACCTGGACGTTCTTGCCGCGGTCGGCCGCCAGGCTTTCGAACGCGTCCAAAAGCGGCCAATCCACCGTGTCCATGGCGCCTGAGAGCACCACGCCGCAGAACAGCGGGACCTCGCATGCGGCGGGCATCTTGCCGCGGTTCTTGCGCCACAGCCACGTGATGAGCGCGTCCTTCGCCAGGTTGACGGGAGGCATGTTGCTGCCGGCTGCGCGGTGCGGGGCCAGGGGCTCGATGGGGCAGCGCAGGTGCGTGACCGTGACCCCCAACTCCGCCACGGCCTGGGAAAGCGCGTCGAACACCGCCGGAACTGCATGCGTGTGTTGATGGCTATCCACACGCATCGTGCGTTTCATCTGGGGAAATGCGGTCAGGTAGCGCTGGATCTGCGCGACGCATTCGCGCTGGAGCTGCTGGCGGAACGCCCAGCGCTGCGTGCCCATCGACAGCTTCCAAAGGCCGACGAAATCGTTGGCGAACGTGCCACGCTGGTTAACCAGCAGGGGAACTTCCGCAACCGGGGCGCACGGACGGCCCTCTACCAGATTCAGGTGCAGCGCCATGGCAAGCTTGCCGGATTCCACGTAAGGCCGTGCCATCTCGGCTGCCGCCTCGAAGGCGGGGCTGTTAGCGAAAATGCTGACCGACGACAACGCGCCCTGGCCGCCGCAAACCTGCGACAGCTTGAGGATGTCGGCGGCCTGCTGTTCGGTGATGCCGTAGTCGTCCGCATGGAACGTGACGCTCATAATGCCCCTCTTACCTTATCTACCTGTGGTTATGAAAACCCTAGGGTAGCCCCGGGGTTTTTCTACGCAGGTTATTCCCGCTTGCGCATGCAATGTTAGACTAGCAGCGCATTATGACAGGTTTCTAGGCGAAGGCAAACAACATGAAGCTCTCACGCGGCGCGCACGTACGTTTATCATCAAGCGCGTTCCATATCCTCCTGCTTGTTGCAGGTGCCGCCTTCTTGCTCACCGACGCGTTCCACGGCAACGTGTGGTTTGACGAAAGTTATTCGGTGGGAATCGCAAACCACAGCTTCGCCGACATCTGGTACTACAGCTCCGGAGACGTGCACCCCGTGTTGATCTACTGGGCGCTGCACGTGCTGAACCTGGTGTTCGGGCAGAACATCACCGTGTACCGCCTGTTCACCGTGACGGGCGCCATCGCCATGGCGGTGCTGGGATATACCCACGTTCGCCGCGACCATGGTTGGGCGACCGGCGTGCTGTTCAGCTTCTTCGCCCTGTTCACGCCTTATATCTCGCTGATGGCCGTTGAGATCCGCATGTACTCGTGGGCAACGTTCGCCGTGATGCTGTGCTTCATCTACGCCATGCGCATCATCGGCACGCAGCTGGCCACGCCGCCGGCGCGCATCGCCGAGGCAGCCCGGGGGCTGAAGTGCTGGGCGGGCACGCCGCGACGCTGGTGGATCACGTGCTTCGCGTCTAGCTTGGCGTGCGCGTATCTGCATTATTTCGGCGCCATGTCGGCGTTCATGGTCAACGTCGTGCTGTTATTCGCCCTTGGCGCACGTGCCTGGCGGCATCGCAAGCACGGCCCTCATCCGCTGCCTGAGCAGGCCGTTCGCGCGGGTGCTCCGCTTCGCGTGCTGATTATCGGTTGCGTTGCCCAGGTGGCGCTGTACCTGCCGTGGATCATCACCGCCGTGACCAGCCAGATGGGCGTCGTGGGCGGCACCTACTGGGCGAAGATCGTGTTCCCAACCACGTACATCGAGCTGGCCACGTACGCGTTTTTGACGAGCCCCTTGTCGTTTGCGGCGCGCGGCAGCTACGGTGTGGTGCCGCAGGTGCTCGTGCAGGGCATCGGCTATGCCGCCACGGTGGTGCTGGCGTTCTTGATCGCGTGGGCGGCGCGTTGGGCCACGTGGCGCATCGGGCTGCATCGCGCAGCGCGCAAACAGCAGATCGCGGCGGCGAAGGCGCAGCGCACGGACGGAGCCGCGGGTGCGGAATCGGCTGCGGGCGTGAGCGCGGGCTCAGCCGCAACGCCAAGCGAGAACCAAGCTGCAGCGATCGCAGCCGGGCTCGGTGAGCGCTCGATTTCGGATGCGAGCACGGTCCCGACCAGGGGTGCGAGTGCGAGCGCGGGCTCAGCCGTGGGAGCCTCCGCAGGCTTTGCCGAAGGTGCATCTGCCGGCCCTGCCGCAAACACGGCTGCTCGCGCCGTAAAGCATCTACGTTTGAAGCGTTTTTACGCGTGGCTCGTGTCCGATCCTATCGCGCCGGTGGTTGCGGCGCTGACGGTGTACTTCGGCGTGTTCGCCATTTCTTGGACGGCTTCCATGGTCATGAACTCCATGATCTTGTATTATCGCTACTTGTTCGTAGCCATCGGCCCGCTGCTGTTCGCAATTGCGGCGGTGCTATCGCATGTTCGCACGAAACCGCTGGTGGCGGGCGTGGTCGTCGTCACGCTGGCGACTTCCGTGGTGAACCAGGCGCTGCTTGTGCGCGACGACTACGACCCGGCTAACAACGTTCCCGTGCAGCAGTTCCGCGAGACGGTCGACCGCGTTGCCGACCAGAACGGCGGCCAGTCGCCCCTGGTGGTTTCCACCGACATCGGCTACATGGGCGTCACGTCGGTCATGTGCCCCGACATCCCGCAAACCTATATGGACTGGCAGAAGGGCAACTGGGACCGCGCGTACATGGCGTATTCGCCCACGCTGGTTAGCAAGATGAGCTGGGAAATCATCTTCAACAACTTCCACGGCACGTTCATCTGCCTCGGTCAAGCGCAAAACGACAGCCTGCCGCGCGACATTTCCGACCTCAGTCAAAAAGACGGCTTCAACCTGGTGGAATACCACACCTACTACCGTCCCTACGAACGCACCTGGATGACCATCGCCGTGATGACCAAGTCGTAGACGGAAAGCGCTGTGGGGCTTGGGCGATGTTCTCCTGACCATTTGTTATCATGGTGCGTTGGAATCGATGCAGGTCCTTGGCTGCGTTTGCGCTTTCCGCGCGGTTGCAGCCAAGGCGCTTATATATGCAAGGAAGTTGGTAACTTATAATCACCGATTCGCTTCACAGTCTCTGCTGGTCAGACGCCCAATCTTTCGTCATGTAGTCTTCATTTGCTGCCAATCCGCGGTTTACATCCGTCAGCGCTGCCACGCCTGAACGAAGGCGTGGCACCTGACACGTTCCCGCCAATGAAAACATATATCCTTCACAAAGATCGATATTGAGAGATGCCTCATTCCTCGAAAACCGCCGCATCGAGCCTTCTCGCCGCCGGCAAGTTCGACGACGATAGAAGGTGCCCGTACGTGTCAACGGTTGTCGTGATCGTCGAGTGCCCGAGCATGGCCTGCACGTATTTGACCGACTCCCTGTTCGCGAGGAGGAGCGAGGCGTATGTGTGGCGAAGGTCGTGAAACCGCATGTCCGGCAGGCCCGCCGACTCGAGCGAGGGCTTGAGCAAGTGCGAGTTCAGCATGCCGTTGGAAAGCGCGCCGCCTCGGCTATTGGGGAAAAGGACGCCGCTTTGCGAGTCATACCTATGGGGAGATCTCATCCACGCGTCGAGTTCGCGTTCGAGTTCCGGCGTCATGTCGATGTCCCTTATCGACGATTTCGTCTTCGGCGTCTGGTAGCGTTGCTGGATGTACTGCCGTCTCACGTGCAGTTTATGGTTGAGGAAATCCACGTCCTTGTCCATAAGTCCCGCAATCTCGCTCGCGCGTAAGCCTGTAAGAAGCGCCGTCATGATCACAGCGTGGGCGCGGGCGTCCAGTGCGGAGTCAAGAAGCTTTCTTATTTGAGGGGGTGTGAGGACGGTCACCTTATGGCTGCGGTCTTTTTTGATCTTCGCCTCCGCAGCGGGGTTGTCGTCGGCGTAGCCCCAAGCTATCGCCGCTTCGCCTATCCTGCGCATGATATTGAGCTCCGCTATGATAGTTTTTGGCGATAGTCCTTCGGAGAGCCGCTTGCCAAGGTACTCGTTGACGTCGCTCAAACCGATCGAGGTGTACGGGGCGTTGCCGAAATACGGCGCAAGGCGGTTCAGGGCTATTCCCCGGTAGCTGATAGCGGTCGAGCGCTTGTAGCGCAGCGGCACGATCTCGTTGCAGTATTGCCAGGCGACTTGGACGAACGTCACCTCTGCGGATCCCGCGGACTCGGCGAGGAGGACTTTCAGCTTTTGCGCTGCGAGGAACTGCTCCGCCACCGCTTTGTCTTTCGACACGGCACGGGAGCGCGATCTTCCCTCCGCATCCTTCCAGCATGCGTACCATTTTTCGCCGCGCAGCCTCAGATACCCGCTTGCCATTTTTACCTGCCTCTCATACCGACGACGGTGCGGGATGCAAGAAAGGGCACCGCAGCCGGACTCGGCCGCGGTGCCCTTTCCATAATCCGCATCATATTGCGCGAGCACTTAGGCGTTCCCGCGCTTTTTGTAGATAGGCTGCATCGCTTTTGCGATCTGATCGCCCCATTTGGCGTTCACCGCTTGCCTCACGGCATCGGAAAGCGTGTGCGCGTCGCCCTCGAAGACCGCGATCTCGAGCGCGCGCTTCTCGTTCGGCAGCACCCTCACGGTAAGGGGGACCGTCTGCTCCCTCGTGCGTTCTTGCTTAGGCATCACGAGTTCGACTTGAGCCGCATCGCCGTCCATGTACACACCTCCGAAAAACGCTCGGCCTTGCTCAACAACCGATACGATTGTAGCATCCCGGTACCGTAGCGGTCCCGTTTCGGTACCCTACAAGGCGATATTTTCCCAGGTAGGCGGCTTATAAGTATTAGGCGAATAGTTAGGAAGCTATAAACGGGCCTTGGCCGCGCGCTCACGCGCGGCGTCCGTCGCCGCTACTTTGAAGGGCAGCTCGCCTTTCTTGATCGTTGCGGCTAGGAACAAGCCCACGGCTGTGGAGAACGACAAGCCCATGGATTCGAACAATGCATCCGCTTCGGTCTTCAAGCCCTCATCCAAGTGAACCTTGTACTGCTTCTTCATCGCCTTGCCTCCGTCGGTCATGTGCGTGCATGTGCCTCGATTCTAACAGACGCGCAATGATGTTTTGGGAGGTCTGGTACCTGAATTAATGGAATAAATATTCTTGTGAATATTTATTCCATTAATTGTTTCCTTGGCTGAACTGGGGAGATACAATTAATGGAATATCGGATTATGTATTCCGATATTCCATTAATTCGGATACGAGGTTGGCTACTCGGATAAATAAGCCTCTAATGCCTCGACGATGAGGTCGGTTTGGGAGATTCCTTTATCAATCGTCGCATGTTTGACCCGCGTTGCCAGCTCCTTCGGCATGAAGAAGCTGGTTTTCACGCGGTCGGCGGGTTTCGTGCGCGGTCGTCCAGGCCCTGCTTTTCGTTTTTCGGAGGTGACGCTGCCTGCGGGTTCAGAGAGCGCTTCGGCGAAGGCGGCGTCCTGCTCTTCCTTGAGGTTGCGGGTGATTCGATCGAGCTCTTCGACGTCCGGAGGGGTGACGTGCTGCATCGGCACGAATTTCTTCTTCGCCATGACTTAAGCCTCCTTCTCGATCCTGTCTACCAAGGCGGCTATAAGCCCAACGGCCCTATTGGAGTCGTTGAGTTCGCGCAATCCCATGTACATCTGGTGCGCTTGGTCAATCTCCGTCGTTTTGGGGATTTTGGCCCAAATGGGGTAACCTTTGGCCTCCACGTAAGACTCGAAGTCCTTGTCGACCAAACGGTTGCCTGCATAACAGTTGAGAACGACGCCTATCTTCGCTTTCGGGTTGGCGGTTTTGGCGATCTTGTAGCTGCGCTCGAGCGCCATGGTGTTCTGCGAATCGGGAATCGTCGGTATCACGATCACCGTGGCAGTTTTCGCGACGTTCGCGAAGTCTCTAGTCATATGGCCGGGCGTGTCTATGACGAGGTAATCCTCCTCGCCCGTGCACATCGTCGGCTCGTGCTTCGCTCCGCCTTGCGGGTCCATGTTGGTGAACGCCACGGTTTTTCCGCGAGACTCGAGCTCGTAGATTATCTCGTCGGAGAGCGTCGTTTTCCCGACGCCTCCCTTCTGGTTCATTACCGCGATCGTTGCAGTCATGAGTGCGCTCCTTCTTCATTGATGTTCCGTTGGACGTTGTCGGCCTAGAGAACCGACATGTTTATCATACCATAATTAATGGAATATATATTCATAGGAATATATATTCCATTAATTACAACAACTGAACATAAGTTCGCCTTCCAATCGTTGTGTGATCCCCATGTAGAAGCAAGACAATTTGTCGGTATCGCGCGGATACATATCGGAAATGTATTGTCGATTCTGCTTTGACCTGCTGCTTCGTGCTGTTATTGCTGCGCTTGACGCGCGGGAATGTTACTCATACGGTAACAATTGACTTACAACGTCAATCTGGCACTGCGCCGCTATCGGCATCGGACGCAAGCCGGGTAAATAGGGGGAAAGAATGAAAAAACAAGCATCGAACATCAAAGACCTTATTGCCAATGCGTTCGGCGCGGCCATCCAAATCGGGCCGGACCTCATTGAAGACGACCCTCGGTGGCCGATTCCCCCACTCGATCTGATTGAGGCTATGACGTGGATTGGCGGGCCCTTCAAGCGCGCCCCGCTGGTTGTAAGGCGACTTGACGGCGATAAGTACGCGCCGGTGTCCCCTATTCGATCGTTCGCCGCCCACAAGGCGTTGGTTGAAGCGGGTGAGGAGGACGCTTTCATGGTTCGCGTTTGCGAGGGGCTGTCCGCCGAGGAGGCGCTCGCGGTCCACAATGCGGTGGAGTGGTACGTCTCGCCCGACCATACAGGGGACTGGATGCACCGCCAAGCGGGCGTCTATGCGGGTCTCGAGTCCTCCAAAGGCAAACCGCGGTTGGTCGATGGGCCCTGGCGCTTCATGGCGGCTTCATGCGGCACCAGCACGGTCATGCTCACCCGGGTGCACCGCGTCGCCCACGACGCGGTGCCCGAGGTCATCGCTCTTGTGGAGGAGGGCTTGTTTTCAATTCGGGCGGCAGACAAAGCCACCAAACTTTCTCAGGAGAAGCAACGCTCGATCGCCAAAGCGGTCAGGGACGAAGGGATAACGGACTCCCGTCTCGCTGCCAGGGTCATTCGGCGCTTCGAGCCGCGCAAGGCGAGGCCCGTTCCGGAGCTTGTTCTAGACCTCGAGACGCTTGTCGAGGCAGTCGGCGACGGCAAGGTCTCGGTCGGAGTCCAGGAGGCGTTGCGCTTGCAGGCCGTCGTCGGCGATCTTGTCCGCGCCGTCTGCTCAAGTTAAAAACTTTTCAAAAAAGTTCTGCCTCGCGCGCCCGCGTCTATATATCGCGGGCGCGTTTTGTTTCTTCGCGCATGCGGCCGCGCGCGGTGGCATGCCACTGCGCCGCCGCCAAGTCTTTAATCTCGGATTCTCGCCGCGTAGCATGCGCCGCAACAGCCCGCGGACGGCGCGGGCCGACGACGTGAGGAGGTTTGCCATGATGTACGACGACGCGAGGAGCGCACCGAAGACCGCAGAGGATCACGAGAAGGATGCCTACGGGTCGACGTGCCTGACGGCGGCCGAGGCGAGGATGATCCTTTCCGCGCACAAGGTGCCCGGCCGCAGCAAGCTCGATGCGGACGCGGCGCGTGACGTGGCCTCCGAGCAGTGGCCCGACGAGGTTCGGGCCCTTCGCGAGGCGAAGGTGGTGCGTTACCGCTGGTCTGTGGCGCACGGCCTAGGCGTGAGCTACACGGAGCTTGCCGAGATCGAACGGCGCGCAGGGGTCGAGCCGTTGCCCTCGCCTGGATCCCGCGGTTCGTACGCCAGCGCCGAGGACGTGGCGAAGGTCTATGCCGCGGGAGCGGCGTACCGCGCCGAATCGCAGGCCGTGCGGATTCGCATATCGTTCGACGACATGGCCGACGCCAGGGCTGCAAACGAGGTCTACGAGCGTCTTCAGGAAACGTTCGAATGCACGCCGGCGAGCATTTACGATCGCCGGCGCGGCGGCCGTGCGTTCTATTTCGAAGCGATCGTTCCGAAGACGGCCGCGTCCGGCGATTAGCTGCCGCTTTTTCAGGCGCGACCTGCGGAAACGTCTGTAAATCCAGTCTGTTTGCACAATACTGAAAGGAACCCCAGGTCAGAACCGTATATGGGTTATCCAGATACGGTTCTGACCTGGGGAAACGCAGCCCTTTTGTTGGATAGCCGTTCGTTCCGCGTTGGTTTCCTGCCGGGTTC
>NZ_CAKTYH010000028.1 GCF_934632265.1 uncultured Senegalimassilia sp. | reverse complement strand
GAGGAGGCCGCCGCTCAGTCCGGGGCCGCCCGCCCGGTGCTCGAGGAGGTGGACCTGTCCGACGTGCTCGAAGGCGAGGCCCTGCAGTTCGAATCGGTGGCCTTCGAGCGCGGCGTGAAGCTGGAATCGCAGGTGGAGCCGGGGATCAAGCTGAGCGGCAACGAGCAGCGCCTGCGTCGTTTGGCGGGCACGCTCATCGACAACGCCTGCAAGTACGTCGACGACGGGGGAGCGGTGGACGTGTCGCTTTCGCGCTCGGGCAAGCAGGCGAAGCTTGAGGTGCGCAACACCGGCGCGCCCATATCGCCCGAGGACCTTCCCCACGTGTTCGACCGTTTTTACCGCGCGGACAAAGCGCGCACGGGCGGCGCCGGCGGGCACGGCCTGGGGCTCGCCATCGCGCGCGCCATCGCCGAGGAGCACGGCGGCACCCTGACGGTCGCCAGCACCCAAGCCGAAGGCACCGTATTCACCGCAACGCTGCCCTTAAAGTAGCAGGTGCCGAACGGGTGGCAAACGGATCTTCGCGGCTTGCGGGTGAACGGGTTTTCGAGGCTCGCGGGACGGTGAACAGGGGACGGAGGTGTGTTCGCGGTCAATCCCCGCACTTCCGACGACGTATCCGCGTGAACACACCCCCGTTCCCCCGGCCCCCCCCGGTACGCCCCCCGTTCCGTCCCCCGCTCCGTCCCCCCCGCTCCGTCCCCCTGTTCCGTCTGGGAAGGAAGGTTTTCCCGCCGTTGTGTCTCGGAATGCGAGTTTTCCGAAAGTTAGACGGGCGTTATCTTCCGGAATTGTAACGAACGCATGCAAATCCGTGATGAACGATTGCCTGTCGTCGTTTCGGCGGTATTCTGCGCCTGGAATCGCCCTTGCGAATTCGGAAAACTCGCATTCTCTGCCATGATTCGGCGAAAAGCTTCCGCCCCATCTGCCAATCGCCCAGAACCCTGCGCCCTCGCCTCCGGAAAGGCGCTTTCCCAGACTCAGCCGTACATGTCCGGCTGAGTTCGATAACGAAATCGAAGTGTTCGGATGAGGTTGCGAATCAAGCCGCCCCGCGCCGCTCGCCGCGTTGCTTTCGTGGAAGCTCCGCCGGGGCGCTCATCGGTGCTATCATACGTGTTTACTTGCAAATCACGGAACAAGCGAGGCAGCCCATGCTTTTGTGCGCGCAGTACGTGCTTCCCATCACGTCGGAACCCATCCACAACGGTGCGGTGCTCGTTCGCGACGGCGCCATCCGCGACGTCGGCGACGCCGCCATGCTCAAGTTGCGCTATCCCGATGAGGAGGTCTCCGATTTCGGCCAGGCGGCCATCCTGCCCGGCTTCGTCGACCTGCACACCCACCTGGAGAACGCGGTCATGCGCGGCATCGTCCACGATGTCCCCTACGCCACCTGGACCATGACCATGCGCGAGCTGTCCGCGAAGATGGACGTCGCCGATTGGTACGATTCGGCCATCCTCGGCGGCCTCGAGTCGCTGTCCAGCGGCATCACCACCGTGGCCGACATCACCACGTCGGGCGCCAGCTGCACCGCCATGCAGAAGCTGGGCATGCGCGGCGTCGTCTACCGCGAGGTGGGCGCCATGGATCGCCGTCGCGTGGACTTCGCCATGCACCAGGCCGAGAACGACGTGGCCCATTGGCAGGAAGAGGTCGACTCCGACCGCCTGGCCATCGGCCTTGCGCCGTCGTCGCTGTTCACCTGCAACCCGGAGATCTTCCGCAAGGTCGCTCAGCTCGCCACCAAGGAGAACCTCCCCGTGGCGCTGCGCGTCGCCGGCGACCGCGAGGAATGCGACTTCGTGCGCTACGGCTCCTCGCCGTTCTCCGTCCACTCCATGGACACCACGCGCTGCTACGTGGAGGTCCCGCCGTGGTTGCCCACGGGCACCACGCCGGTCAACTACGTGCTGAACTGGGGCGCGTTCGAAAGCGACAACGTCATGATGGTGCACGGCGTGTACGTCGACGACCATGACGTGGCCAAGCTCAAGGAGTACGACGTCTCCATCGCCAGCTGCCCGCGCATCAACGCGCAGCTGGGCATGGGCGTGGCGCCGCTCGCCGAGTTCCTGAACAACGGCCTGCGCGTGGGCCTGGGCACCGACAGCCCCGCCGCCACCGACTCCACCGACATGATCTCGGAAATGCACATCGGCATGCTCATCCAGCGCGCCGTGAACCCGCGCAGCTTCATGAAGTCCTCCACCATGCTGGAGATGGCCACCATCGGCGGCGCCCGCGCGCTGCGCATGGACGACAAGGTGGGCAGCCTGGAAGTGGGCAAGCTGGCCGACGTCATCGCCGTCGACCTGTCCGGCTCGCACCAAACGCCGGCCACCGACCCGGTCTCGGCCGTGGTCAACGCCTGCAACGGCTCCGACGTGCTCATGACCATGGTGGGCGGCAACGTGCTGTACGAGAAGAGCAGCTGGCATGTGGGCGTGGAAGTGGCCCGCAGCATCGCCCGCGTCATCGAGATCCGCAGCAAGCTGAGGTAGCGCGCCATGGGAACGAATCAAAAGCTCACGGCCAAGCAGAAGGCCGAACGCATCAAGGCGGCGCAGGAGCGCGAGGCGCGCGAGAAGGCGCGCCGCGAGGCGGCGGCCCGCACCAAGAAGATCTTCACCGTGGTGGTGTGCGTCATCCTGGTGCTGGCGCTCGGCATCCCCACCATCGCGCTTTCCGTGCTGTCCCTGTAGCAGCCCCTGGCAACCGATAACGCCCCGGTCCCCGAACGCGGCTTCCCTGGCAGAACTTTTCTGTAAAGGAAGTGCGCGCGAAGGGGGCCGGGGCGTTTGTGCTACCATGAATGGCTGTCGCGCGCAAGCGCGAAAAGAGTAAAGGGAACGCACGCAAAGGGGAATGCTTTGTTTGGTATCGGTGGATTTGAGCTATTTCTCATTCTGCTGTTCGGTTTCCTGCTGTTCGGCCCCGACAAGCTGCCCGCAATGGCGAAAACGCTTGGCAAGGCCATCGGCAAGTTCCGTAACGCGCAGGAGGAGATGAACAAGGTTATCAAGAACGAGGTGTACGACCCCGATTCCGACGAGCCGTTCAAGAACCCGCTCGACGTCATGGAGAAGGCCGCCGATGCCGGCAAGAAGGCCGCCAACGGCGCCAGCAAGGCTGTGAACAGCGCAAGCAAGGCCGTCTCTGCGCATAGCTCCTCGTCCGCGGCGTCCAAGCCGCGCCCGGCGGGGCAACAGGAAAGCTTCAGCGAGCGCAAGGCCCGCTACGATCGCGAGCGCGCCGCCAAGCAGGCCGCCGAGGCCGAAAGGGCCGAAGCCGCCAAGCAGGCCGCCCTGGCCGCTGCCGACGCCCAGTCGACCGAGGCCGCAGCTCCCGAGACCGCCGCGCAAGCGGCACCCGCGGCGCCCGCCGCACCGGCAGCGCCCGCTGCCCAGTCTTCCGACACCGAAACGAAGGGGGAGTAACCGATGCCTATCGGACCGGCGCGAATGCCCCTATTCGATCATCTGGGCGAGCTGCGCATGCGCTTGGTGCGCATCGTGGTCTGCCTGCTCGTCGGCGTGTGCGTGTTCTACTTCGCCACGCCCACCATGGGCCAGTTCCTGATGATCCCCATTGCCGAGTACCTGCCGAAGGGCCCCGACGGCCTGCCGTCGTTCATGGCCATCGACCCGTTCGAGGCGTTCTCCACCCGCTTCAAGATCTCCATCTGGGCGGCCATCGTGGCCTGCTCGCCGGTTATCCTGTGGCAGCTGCTGGCGTTCTTCCTGCCGGCGCTCAAGCCCAACGAGCGCAAGTGGTTCGTCCCCACGTTCGCCGCGGCCGTGGCGCTGTTCATCGTCGGCACCGTCTTTTGCTACTGCATCATCCTGAACCCGGCGTTCCAGTGGCTCACCGACCAGGCCATGGGCCTGGGCACCGTCACGCCGCGCATGGCCAGCTACGTGGACATCATCATCAAGTTCGAGCTGGGCTTCGGCGTGGCCTTCGAGCTGCCGCTGGTCATCTTCTACCTGGTGGTGTTCAACGTGGTGCCGTACAAGAAGCTGCGCGATAGCTGGCGCGGCATCTACGTGGGCCTGCTGGTGTTCTGCGCCATCGTCACGCCCGACGCCTCCCCGGTCACCATGGCGCTCATGTTCGCCGCGCTGATCGTGCTGTACGAGGTGTCGCTGCTGCTGGCCCGCATCGCGTTGGGCAGGCGCATCAAGAAGCAGAACGAGGAGCTTGCGAAGGAGGAGGGCGCTGCCCAGGCGGCTGCTCCCAAGGCAAAGAAGCTCAAGGCCGTGAAGCGCAAGTAGCTTCGCCGGCAAACATATATGGTTAACCTGAAGGCCCGCTTCGTGCGGGCCTTCTTGGGATAGTATGGGGTTCGTACCAATGGCGTGCGGCGCGGGCGCTGCACGGTTTCGCGGATCGAAGGAGCTGCATGCACGAGCTAGGTATCATGACCGGCGTCATGGAGGCGGTGGAGAAGTCCGCCGTGCAGGCGGGCGCCACGAAGGTGCTCAAGGTCACGCTGTCCATCGGCGAGATGACCGAGGCCATCGAGGACTCGCTGCGCTTCGCGTTCGAGGTGCTCACGGAGGGCACCATGAGCGAAGGCGCGGAGCTTGAGATCAACATGGTGAAGCCTCGCAGCCTTTGCTTGGACTGCGGCGCCGAGTACGAGCACGACCGCTTCCACATGGTGTGCCCCGAGTGCGGCGGCTACAACACGAAGCTGTTGGCCGGTCGCGAGCTGCAGATCGACTCCATCGAGGTCGACCTGCCCGACGAATAGCGGGTGCCGGCGCGGTCCCGCGCGGCGGGCGTCTGCCGCGGGGGCCAGCGGCTCTCGCGCACGTGCCCGGCGGGGCGCTGGAGGGCCGCGAGCGGTCGCCGCGCCTTTCCGACCTGGTTTATGCCTGAAACCGCTGCTTGATCAATAGGAGGAATCAGCATGCAAATCGATATGAAGCAACCTATCCTTGATAAGAACGATCAGCTGGCGGCGCAGCTGCGCAAGCGCTTCGCCGACAACCACGTGTTCGTGCTCGACCTGCTTGCCAGTCCCGGCTCCGGCAAGACGTCCACCATCCTGGCCACCATCGAGGCGCTGCGCGACGAGTTCAACATCGCCGTCATCGAGGGAGACATCGCCAGCAACGTGGACGCCGAGAAGATCAAGGCCCAGGGCATCGCGGCCGTGCAGATCAACACGGGCGGCGCGTGCCACCTGGAGTCCAACATGATCAGCCGCGCCATCGACGTGCTCGACCTGGAGCGCCTGGACCTGATCATCGTGGAGAACGTGGGCAACCTGGTGTGCCCGACCGACTTCGACCTGGGCGAGAACGCCAAGGTCATGATCTTGTCCGTGCCCGAGGGCGACGACAAGCCGCTCAAGTACCCCGGCGTTTTCCAGGCGGCGAAGGTGGTCATCCTGAACAAGGTGGACACCATGCCCGTGTTCAACTTCGATCGCGAGGCGTTCGACGCCAGCGTGCGCCAGCTCAACCCGCAGGCCCCCATCTTCCCCATCGCCGCAACCAAGGGCGAGGGCGTCGAGGAGTGGGCAACCTGGCTGGCCGAGCAGATCCGCGCCATCCAGTAGCACGGCGAAGCGTATCCCGTTCAAGCAGGCGGCATGTCGCAAGGCATGCCGCCTGCTTGCGTTTCGGGCGTTTCCCGTCGTATGCCCGGTGCTGCTCCCAGAGGGGTGACAAAAGCAAGCAAATATCCCGACAAACGCGGCGAATATACAAGGGAAACAGCAGGTCATCTGCTCAAAACGATAGATTCTCTAGATGATATCCCTCTGACTTGACAGCCCTCTGCCACCTTGCAATAATCGGCATGAGTGGATTAAGGGCAAATCGAAGGGCTCCGTTTCGCGGAACGACCCTTTCCGATTGCTGATGATATGCCGGCCGTCCCCTGGGGGCGAAACGCATCGCGTTCGCATAGGTGGGGAAGCGCCGGCAAACGGCGCGCCGGCTAGTTCTTGCAGCAGGTCGACGCGTTCAGACGAGAACGAACGGAGCTGCTATGAACTCAACTCGCTATTGCGTCGCGTCGCGCGGGGCTTCTCGCGCCGCAACATGCGTCGGGCTGTCCCTGGCGCTTTCCCTGACGTTGACGCCTATCGCCGTGCCGGCTTTTGCCGACGAACCCGCGGCAGGCGCGTCTTCGCAGGTGGCGCAGGGCGCCGAATCCCTTTCCGTGCGCGGCATCGACACGCTTTCCGTCGGCGGCGACGCCTTCGACGTGGCAACGGCGGTCGGCCTTGGCGGCGCCACGCTGTACGCCGACGTGTCGGTCGGAGGCACGGTCCGCCAGCACGACCTGCAGTATGCGTACGACAACCCGCAGGACCAGGCGGGCGTCATCTCGCTGAACGCCAAGGCCGGCTACGTGGCCTCGCACAGCGGCAAGATCTCCCTTGACTTCTATACGGCGGCAACGGCCGATCGCCAGCAGGCGGCGCCGGTGCTTTCCGCAACGGTGTACGCCGTTGCCATGGTCGTCGACGGCCAGCCGGCGGGCTCGGTCGCCGATTCGCTGGTGGGCATCCGCACGGCGGTCGCCGGCGACGAGACGCAGCCCTTCGAGGCGCCGCGCCTGATCGTGCGCAACGGCAGCACCTATCGCCTGGCCGGTGGGGCGTCTTCGGCCACCCCCACGCTGGAAGACGGCGTGCTCTATGTGAGCTACGAGAAGGTGGAGGCCGCAGACGTGGCGGCCAGCGTCGCATACGTCGACGAGGACGGGAACGTGTTTCTGCGCGATGAGCTGGGCATGCTCGGCGCCGACGAGTCGCAAACCGTGGCGGTGCGCGATACGGTGGAGGCGAACGGCCGCGTGTACGTGCCCGTTTCCAAGATGCCCGCCGTGACGGTTTCGGCCGCGCAGCCCGAGGTGACCATCCATTGCCTGCCGCGCCGCGAGGCCAGCACGGAAACGCAAACGGTTTCCATCTCCTACGCGTCCACTGACGGCGCGTCGCTTATGCGCGACAAGGTGGAGGTCGGCGCGGGCGGTTACCTGTACGCGCCGCCGACCGTGTTCTCGCAGGCGCATAGCGGCTCGGTCGATCGCTACGTGCTCAAGGGTGCGCGCGACAACCGCGGCAACGTCTACACCGCCGAGCATGCCGCCAAGCTGTCGCTGACCCTGGACGGCGCCCCCGAGTTCACGCTGGAGTACGCATCCGAGAACGCCCAGCTTGCCTACACGGCGAACATCGCGTTGGTGACCCCGGCGGAAAACGGCCGCGTGTCCATCGAGGTAGTCTCTAGCGAAACGGCTCAGGTGGCCGATGGCCAGCCTGCAAGCATCTCCCTGCCCGCCACCTATGAGCGCGATGGCGAAACGTACACGCGCTTCGGCTCCGAGGGCGCGCTGACTTACACCTGGCAGGACTTCACAAGCGGCCGTCCCGCATCGGACACCGTGTACTACACGCGCTCCGATGTGCAGGCGCCCGAGGCTTACCAGGTGAACGTCCGCTACGTGGACGTTGCCAGCGGCAAGCAGATCGGCGGCGAAGCCCTGACCTGCCAGCCGGATGGCCAGACGCTGCAGATCTCCGGGCCCGAGCAGCTTGAGGCGGACGGCGTCGCCTATCAGCGCCTGTCCGGCCAGGAAGCCCCCATCGCGCACGGCTTCTATGCGCCGTACCGCACGTACACCATTTACTATGCGCAACCCGGGGCGGTGCTGAACGGCGATGTCACCGTGGTGCGTACCGACATCGTCGACGGCGGCGTGCGCTACTACACCGTCGACCCTGCAACCGGCGCGGTGACCGCGGACGGTTCCGCGGGCGGTCTGACCGCGGGCGCGCAATATGCCACCGTGACCACGGGTTCTGCGGATGGCGAAGCCGCCTCCGCGGCAGGCGGGCGGTCCGATGCGATCGCGCCCGACGGCAACACCGCCTACGAGGAGCGCATCGCCGAGAGCGAGACCCCGCTGTCCGACTACCAGGCAGGCGCTGAACAGGGGATCGACTTCGCAGCGGGCCTTCGCGCATGGTGGCCTGCGGTGCTGGCGGGCGTTGCCGCCGTGGCGGCGGCCTGCATCGCGCTGTTCGCGCGCGGCCGTAAGCGCAAGGCGGAAGGCGGATCCGGCTCCAACGACATCAAGGGGGCGTAACGGGATATGAAGGCAAGGAACGAAGAGATGAACCGCCACGCGGTAGAACATACGAATATGAAGGCCCGCGCGCGCCGCATGCGCGCGGGCGCCCGCTCGCTGTCGAGCAAGGCGCTGTCCATCGTGATGTCCGCTATCCTGGTGGTGGGCCTGTCGCCGCTGATGAAAGCATCCGCGGCCATCGCCGGCGAGGGCGGAAGCGATCAGCTGTCCACGGGCACGTATTGGAACAACGGCGACGTGAGCTTCATCGCCATCGATTCGTCGAACGGATTCACGTCCAGCGCGTGGAACGCGTATCGCGACACGGGCAAGGACGGCTCGGGTAATGCGCTCGGCATCGCCGGCAGCTTCCATTTGGTGGCGTTCGATACCCTGACCTCGAGCAGCCACATCTACGGCAACATTTTGGCGAACCACGTGTATGGCTTGCAGGACTTCGGCATCAAATCCGATTTTTATCAGATCTACGGCCATTCCACGTTGAGCTATATCCAGGACTATCAGAGCACCTGCCCCCGCTTCGCTGATCAGTCTTATTCCAATCAGGCGATCGTGTTCGGCGGCAACACCTCTAGCTTCAACCTGTTCGCGAAAAACACAAACGGCAACCAGGTGATCAACTACGCTAACAAGAACACGTCTGGCACTGAAGTGCAGTTCCCGCGCACCGTGGCGCAGGACCTGGACACCGCCAACGCGCCCTTCATCGACATGAACGCCGTGAAGGCTGAGACCTCGCAGCTGTCGAACTCCCTTGCGGCACACGAAACCGCTGGGGCTACATACGACTTCGCCGATCAGAACAGCAAGAGCATCACGTACACGCAGGGCAAGGGCTGCGCGTATTTGACCCTGCCGCTTTCCGATCTGACGAGCAACGGCAACCCCATCTATATCAAGGGCCTGCCGCTTGACGGCTCCGCCGCGTTGGTCATCAACGTGGACTGCAAAGGCGCCGATGCGCCCATTCCCGACCAGGTGTGGCTGAAGACCGGCGACGGCCAGAACGCCGGTCTTGGCGAGAACGACGCCGACACGGGCTACGTGCTGTGGAACTTCACGAACGCGAACGGCAAAACCGTCTCCGCAAAGGGCATGGTCAGCTCCATCTTGGCGCCCGGTGCCACCATCAACCTGACGGGCAATTCGTGTGGCACGTTCATCGGCGAGAACATCAACGTGTCCGGCGAGACGCATACCCGCCCCTTCCACGGCAAGTTCGATGATAGCAAGCCTGCCACCACCTCCGTTTCCGTGAACAAGACGTGGCTCGACTCGAAAGGCAACGCCGAGACCTCCGTCAGCCATGACGGCGTGCAGGTGCAGCTGTATGCGAACGGCAAGGCGTCGGGCGATCCGGTGACGCTGAGCGCCGACAACAGCTGGAGCCACAAGTGGGCCAACCTGCCGGTGAACGATGAGTCCGGCAACGCCATCGACTATACGGTGAAGGAGCTCACGCAGGTCGCAGGCTACGATTCCACCGTGACCGGCAGCGCGGCTGCGGGCTTCACCATCGTGAACCAGCACAAGCCCGAGGTGGAGATCTCCATCGCCAAGGTGTGGGACGACAACGACAACATCGATCAGGTGCGCCCGAGCGCTGTGACGGCGCGCGTCATGCGCAGCGTCGAGGGCGGCGCATCTGAGCAGGTCGACTCGATCACGCTGAACGCCGACAACCAGTGGAAGGCAAGCGTAAAAGGTCTGCCCACTACGGACGCGAATGGCAACCAATACACCTACACCGTTGTGGAAGATGCGGTCAGCGGGTACAAGGGCACCGTTGAAAGTTCCTCCAGCAAGGATGCCAACGGCAACGTGAGCTATGCGTTCACGTTGAAGAACTCGCACGCCCCGTCGGTGGTGAACCTGAGCGTTGCCAAGGCGTGGCAAGACGTCGACGACCAGGACGGCGTGCGCCCCGGGCAGGTGTCCGTGGACGTGCTGCGCTCCGAGGGAGGCAGCGCCGCCAAGACCATCGTGGCAACTCTGAAGCTTTCCGCCGAGAACAATTGGACCGCAACGCTGGATAAGCAGCCGGTCTACGGTAAGAGCGGCAAGTACACGTACTCGATCAGCGAGGCGAAGGTCGATGGCTACACGGGCTCGGTCGAAACTGCCGTGGATGAGAGCGGCAACTACGTCTTCACGTTGACGAACACGCATGCCGTTGAAACCACGCAGGTCGGCGTGACCAAGGTCTGGGATGACGCCGATAACGCCGACGGCCTGCGCCCCGGTTCCGTCGAGGTGGAGCTGTTTGCCGACGGCGCGGCAACGGGCAAGACCGTCACGCTGGACGCGGCGAACAACTGGACCTTCACGTGGGATAACCTGGCGAAGAAGGCCGGCGGCAAGGACATCACCTACACCGTGCGCGAGGCTAACGTCCCCGAGGGTTACACGCCCCTCGTGACCGGCGGCTTGGCGAAGGAGAACGGGACGTTCTCGTACACGCTCGCCAACAAGCACGTGCAGGCGAAGACCTCCGTGTCCGTGAGCAAGGAATGGGCTGACGGCGACGATCAGGACGGCCTGCGCCCCGATTCCGTCCAGGTGCAGCTGTACCGCTCCGTCGACGGCGGCGAGGCCGTTGCCATGAGCAGCTACGAGATCGCCCTGAACGCCGATAGCGGCTGGAAGGGAAGCTGGACGAACCTGCCGGCGAACGAGGGCGGCAAGCAGATCGCCTACACCGTCAAGGAAGCGGACGTTCCCGCGGGCTACACCTGCGCGATCTCCGAGAACGCCGGCGAGAGCGGCGCGTTCTCGTACAAGCTGACGAACACGCACGAGGCGGGCAAGACCTCCGTCAAGGTGGCGAAGGCTTGGGACGACTCTAACGACCAGGACGGCCTGCGCCCTGCGTCGGTGAAGGTGCAGCTGTACGCCGACGGCGTGTCGGTGGGCGATCCGGTCGAGCTGAGCGCGGCCAACGAATGGAGCCACGAGTGGGCCGGCCTTGACGCGAAGAAGGGCGGCAACGCCGTCAAATACACGGTCGCCGAGGTTGACGTGCCCGCGGGTTACACCTGCGAGGTGTCCGAGAACGCCGGCGAGAAGGGCACGTTCTCGTACACGCTGACCAACAAGCACGAGACCGAGTCGACCGCCGTCAACGTGAAGAAGGTATGGGACGACGCCGACAACGCCGACGGCATGCGCCCCGCGTCGGTTAAGGTCCAGCTGTACGCCGACGGCGTGGCAACGGGCCAGCCCGTCGAGCTGAGCGCAGCCAACGAGTGGAAGCATGCATGGGGCGACCTGCCCAAGCTGGCTAACGGCAAGGCCATCGAGTACACGGTCGCCGAGGTCGACGCGCCCGAGGGCTACACGTCCGTCGTGACCGGCAACGCTTCCTTCGGCTTCACCATCACGAACTCGCACGCGGTCAAGACCACGGCCATCGGCGTGAAGAAGGTCTGGAACGACGGCAACGACCAGGACGGCCTGCGCCCCGCCGAGGTGACCGCGCAGCTGCTGGCAAACGGCCAGGTCGTGGCCGAGGCGAAGCTGAGCGCCCAGAACGCGTGGGCTCATCAGTGGACCGACCTGCCCACCATCGCCGACGGCAAGGCCATCGAGTACACGGTCGCGGAAGCCGATGTTCCCGAGGGCTACACCTCTTCGCTGATGGGCAGTGCTGCCGAGGGCTTCACCCTGGTGAACGCGCACACCACGGCTACCACTTCGGTGAGCGTGCATAAGGAATGGAAGGATTCCGCGGGCAATCCGCAGTCCGGCGTGCATCCGGCCGTCACCGCGCAGCTGTATCGCACGGTGGCGGGCCAGACGAGCGCCATGGCCGGTTACACGGCAACGCTCGATGAAGCCCATGGCTGGACGGCGTCGTGGGATAACCTGCCCGCGAAGGATGCCGGCCGCGATGTGGAGTACTCCGTGCAAGAGGTCGACGTTCCCGCCGGCTACACGTCGAGCGTGACGAAGGCGGCCGACGGCAGCTATTCGTTCACCCTCACGAACACCGCCGAGAAGCGCACGAGCGTGAGCGTGGCGAAGGTGTGGGCCGACGGCGGCAACGCCGACAACATGCGCCCGGATTCCGTGACGGCGCAGCTGTACCTGGTCGACGCGCAGGGCAACCAGGTGGCGGTCCCCGGCAAGTCGGTGGAGCTTTCCCAGGCTAATAACTGGGCGTTTACCTGGAACGACCTTGCGGTGAGCGACGCTGACGGCAACGAGATCTCCTACACCGTGCAGGAGGCGAACGTGCCCGAGGGCTATACGGCAACGGTTTCCGGCGGCATGGTGGACGGCGTCTATTCGTTCACGTTGACGAACGCTCATGAGCTGAAGACGGTCGATATCAACGTGTCCAAGGTGTGGAGCGACGAGGATGACATCGACGGCCTGCGTCCCGCTTCGGTGACCGCGCAGCTGTGCTACGTGAACGCCGATGGGCAGACGGTGCCGGTCGAGGGCGCCGAGGATAAGGTGCTCGACGAGTCGAACGGCTGGGCTGCCGGTTGGACGGGCCTGACCGCCAACGCGGATGGCAAGGCCATCAAGTACACCGTGCGCGAGGCCGAGGTTCCCGAGGGCTACACGTCCGCGGTGTCCGGCATCGACAACGGCGACGGCACCTATTCGTTCACGATGGTCAACACGCACGAGATCGAGGAGGCCGAGTTCGCGCTGAGCGGCTACTCGGTGCGCTCCATCTCCGCGCCGGCCCCGGAGGCCGACAAGGTGTGCTACGTGGACCCGAAGATCACGAAGGAGATGGTGGGACGCGCGCTGCAGAGCGGCGAGTTCACCTTCCAGCTGATCGACGACCAGACGGGCGCGGTGATCGCCACGGCGAGCAACGGCGCCTATGCCGATGAGGAAGTCGGGTCGATCGACTTCGACCGCGCGGCGGTCGATCAGGGGACCGGCGTGGTGGGCCCGGACATGCAGCCGTGCGCCATCGTCAAGACTTCCCCCGGGTTCTACTCGTTCACGGTGCGCGAGGTGTTCGCGGGAGACGAGGGCGCAGGCTCCGCGGCTTCTAAGGACCCGACGGTCGAGTACTCCACCGAGGTGATCAAGTTCTTCGTCAGCATCGGCCCTGACATGAAGGTGACCGAGCAGTACTACGTCAAGTACGCAAGCGCCCAGGACGCCACCAACGGCGTGGCGGGGACGAAGTACGACGCGATGGGCGATTCGGTCGCGCATCCCACCATCACCAACCACGTCAAACCCATCCAGCTGGGCCTGACGAAGGTCGATGCGGCCGATGCGGGCAAACCGCTGGCAGGCGCGGTCTACGGGCTGTATCGCGCAAGCGATTCCGGCGACGTGCTGGTGGCGAAGGCGACCAGCGACAAGGACGGCCACATGACCTTCCTGACGGGCGCCGGCAGCGCCGAGGTCATCTCGGAGGGCGTCGATTACTGGTTCGCCGAGATCTCCGCGCCGCAGGGCTACGCGCTCTCGGACACGCCCATGCAGCACTTCCACATCGATCGCGTGGGGAAGGGCGCCGAGAGCAAGTACCAGCTGGTGTACGCTGACGGCAGCAAGGGCGAGCTCTACGATGCCGGCACCGTCATCGAGTTCGGCGACGGCGCCAAGCCCGTCACCGACAAGGCGCTCGAGATGACCGTGGCGAAGGTGAATTCCGCGCGCACCGGCCTGGCCGGCGCGAAGCTGGGCGTGCGCCTGGCCGATGGCACCGACCCCATCAAGGAGTGGGTCAGCACCGGCGCGGGTCAGGTGCTCACGGGCCTGAAGGCCAATACGGCCTACGTGCTCTACGAGGCCGAGGCGCCCGAGGGCTTCGCGAAGGCCGGCGACGTCACCGTCATGCTCGACGAGCGCGGCGCCGTCCAGCTCGTCGACGGCGCATGGGGCGAGAACATCCTGAACTCCTACGCCTCCGGCAGCCAGCTGACCCTGGTGGACTACACGAACAAGGAGATCGCGGAGAAGAAGCAGGTCCAGCGCGAGGAAGGCAAGACCGCGGGCAAGACGGCGGGCAAGCTCTCGCAAACGGGCGACCAGCTGCCCGTGGCCCCGCTGGCGGCCGTGGCCGCGTTCGCCCTGGCAGCAGCAGCGTTCGCCGGCATAGCAGCCGCAACGCGCCGCAAGCGCTAACGGCCGGGCCTGGTAGGTCCTAGACGGCAACGGCCCGCATAGCAGGCCGGCAAGCAAGGTTCCACGAGCGGCGCGTCCTTCAGGGCGCGCCGCTTTTTGCGCGCCGTGGCGCATTCGGTCCGCGAGTCCTGGGCGATTGGCGGACAGGGCGGAGGCTTTTCGCCAAATCATGGCAGAGAATGCGAGTTTTCCGAATCTGCAGGGGCGATTTCGGGTACAGGATGCCGCCGATGTGATGATAGGCGGTCGTTTATTGCGGAATACCATGCGGTCGTTACAATCTCGGAAGATAGCGTACGTCTAACATTCGGAAAACTCGCGTTTTGTGGCACGGCGGAGGAAAAACCTTCCCTGGCCCGGCGCAGGGTGAACGGGAACTCGTGCGCCCGCCTGCCCGCCCGCCCGCCGTCCCGGGTTCGCTGGTCGCGCGTTTCGACCGGTTGCCAAGCTGTTGCGTGCTGGCAATAACCTTGAAACACTGCTTGGGCATACTCGTATCCGAAGGAATCCCGCTTGTGCTGAAAGGACAGCTGTATGCGAGCGAACGATATGTACGAGGCGTGCGTCGACGCGCTGCGCGCCTATGCGGAGGGCGCCGGCTTCACCGATATGGTGGTGGGGCTTTCCGGTGGCATCGATTCAAGCGTCATCGCCGTCATGTGCGCCGACGTGTTCGGCCCCGACCATGTGCGCGGCGTCATGCTTCCCGGGCCCTATTCCACGGAGCATTCCCTGGACGACGCGCGCGAGCTGGCGGACAACCTGGGAATCGAGACGCACGTCGTGTCCATCTGCGAGCCGTTCGAGGCGTTCGAGGCGGTGCTGCGCCGCTCGGGCTGCGGCAGGCTTGCGGGCACGGCGTCGGAGAACACGCAGGCGCGCTGCCGCACCGTGGTGCTCATGGCGCTTTCCAACGCCAACGACTGGATGCTCGTGAACACGGGCAACCGCAGCGAGTCCATGATGGGCTACTCCACGCTCTACGGCGACACGGCCGGCGCGTTCGCCCCCATCGGCGGCCTGTACAAGACCGACGTGTACGCCATCGCGCGCTGGCGCAACGAGCGCGCCGAGCGCGACGGCCAGGTGCCGCCCATCCCCGAGCACGTGCTGGTCAAGCCGCCCAGCGCCGAGCTCGCGCCCGGTCAGGAGGACGAGAAGTCCATGGGCATCGACTACCCCACGCTCGACCGCATGCTCATCGCGCATTTCGAGCACGGCGTCAGCGAGGACGGCCTGGTGGAGGCCGGGTTCAACCGCGCCGACGTCGAGCGCGTGCTGGCGAAGGTGCGCTCGCAAGCTTTCAAGCGCGCCCTCGAGCCGCCGTATCCCGACACCAAGTTCTACGAATAGGGAAGCGCCCGCCGGCGCGCCGCGGGGCGGTGAGGGAAACGGCGTGGCTTTTGCCGGTGTCCCGTGGGCACGCTGGCGAAAAGGCGCGCGGCGCCGCAACTTCCGTCGGGTGTTTCCGTCGGCTGCCTACTCGCCCGCCTCTGCCGGGGTTTCCGCCCGCCGGCGCGCCGCATATCGAGAAGATGTGGCGCGCGCCGAATGGCCGGCCGCGCGTGCGGCGCGTGCGTTACCATGGCTGCGATATCGAAATGGGGGACGGTGCCCACTGCCGGTTGCACGGCGGCGGGCGCCGTCCCTTCGCCATCTAGTGAAAGAGCATGCCGCACATGAAACGCCGCGATTTTTTCAAGCTGGTCGGCGCCTCCGCCGCCTTCGCCGCCGTGCCCCTGCTGTCTTCGTGCAGCTCCGCCGTGGTCCCCTCGGCCGAGGGGACGGGCGTGCTCGGGCAGCCCCAGGTGTCGTTCTCCGCGTCGGTTGACGTGCTCATCCTGGGCAGCGGCATGGCGGGCCTTTCGGCTGCCATGGACCCCGCCGAGGCCGGGCTGTCGGTCATGGTGGCCGAGAAGCTGGACGTGCTGGGCGGCGAAAGCTACGAGTCCAACGCCGTCATGGAGGTGTGCGGCAGCCAGCTGCAGAAGGACGCGGGCATCACCGAGACCTGCGACGACGTGTGGCCCGAGCGCAAGGAGCAGCTGAAGAGCGCCGGCGTGACCGACCTTGATTTCGCGAAACGCCTGTTCTACGCGGCGCCCGAGTGGGTCGACCGCATGAAAAGCTCGTACGGCGCGCAGTTCGCCGACCCCGCCAGCTATTCCGCCAACGAGGCGAACCGTCGCCGCGTGCTCCCGAAAAACGGCATCGGCGACACGGAGAGCATCATGATGCCGCTGCGCGACAAGCTGGCGGCGAAGGGCGTGCAGTTCTCCACCGGCTACCGTGCCACCGGGTTCATCCTGGACGAGGAGGGTAAGGTATGCGGCGTGCGCTTCTCCACCGCCAAGAAGGACCAGTCCGGTGTTGCCGACGTCCATGCCCGCGCCGTGGTGGTGGCCACGGGCGGGTTCGCCAGCAACCAGGCGCTCATGCGCGACTACCTGCCGGCATGGGAGCGCATCGGCTGCTACACCGCCGCGTCCATGGGGGAGGGGCACAAGCTGTGCCAGGCGCTCGGCGCGCAGCTCAGCGACATGAGCGTGACCCCCTCGGTGACCAGCGATCTTCCGCCGGCGGCGGCGTGGAGCATGTTCGCGCCCACGCTTGTGGTGGACGCGCAGGGCAACCGCTTCGCCAACGAGGACTACATGCGCAGCCTGTGCGCGGCGTGCTTCACCGAGGAGCGCGGCTATTTCTGGACCATCTTCGATAGCAGCATCTCGGAGAGCGGGCAGGCGCGCAGCGCGGCGCAGGTGACGGCGAAGCACGCATCGCGCCTGGTCGGGCCGTGCGACACGGTGGAGAAGCTGGCGTCGGGCATGGGCGTGTCCGAGGACGTGTTGGGCAAGACCATCGACCGCTTCACCAGCATGGTGGAGGCCGGCAAGGACTCCGATTTCGGGCGCAAGCAGTTCTTGGAGAACCTCAAGCCGCCGTATTACGCGCTCAAGCAGTTCCCCGTGCGCTTCCGTACGCGAGGCGGCGCGGTGGTCGACGGCGGCGGGCGCCTGCTCGACGTCAGCGGCAAGGCCATCGCGGGCGTGTACTGCTGCGGGGCCGCCGCGCAAGGCGGCGGCGAGAGCCTGACCACCAACGGCGCCTTCGGCATCCTCGCCGGCAAAGCCGTGACCGAGGACCTGGGCGCGGCTTAACTGCACACTCGCGCCTGCATGCCCGTCACAGTCCCGGGGTTCTGGGCTGTTTCGCAGCTTTTCGGCCTTGAAATTGACATGCTTTCGGGGTTCTGGGCGGTTTCAAGGGCTAATCCGGGCCGCCTCTCGGCATAACCCCAGGTCACCATTCGCGCGAAGGGCCCCATCTCCTCCAAAAGCGCCCAGAACTTTAAGGTTCTCCGCGCCCTGCATCTGCGCGATTACCCCTGGCGGCGTATGGCGCGCGCGGCGCGCTCGGGATACCATGGACGGCATGGATAACCTTCTTATGACATATCGCGACATGACGGTGCGCGACTGGCTGGTCGATGCTGCGGTGGCGCTGGCTGCGTTCGCCGTCGGCTGCATGCAGCTCATGCTCACCGCATCGTCGATCATCATTCCCGACCTGGCGCTGCGCCAATATCTCGGCATGGTCAACGTGGTGCCCGACCTGCAGGTGTTCGTGGGCCTGGGCATGACGGTGGTGCCGCTGTTCCTGCGCCGTCGCTTCCCGCTTCCCGTGTTCGTCGCTTGCCTGGTCATCTTCTTGGCCCTGCAGGTCAGGTTCTCGGGCTTCTCCATGACGGTGGTCGGGCCGCTGGTGGCGCTCTACACCGTGGCGGCCGAATGCGGCACCGTGCCCGGCGTCGCGTGCGGCGCGGCGGCGGTGCTGTCGCTGCTGTTCGCCGGCGCGCCCAT
>NZ_CAKTYH010000027.1 GCF_934632265.1 uncultured Senegalimassilia sp. | reverse complement strand
CTTTTGATGGGGCGGTGCGCTTTGCTCGCTGCTATCTGATTCCCGTGATTCCTGACGTGCCCTGCGCTATTTGAAGAGCGCAGGGCACGTTTGTTTTTTGGCCCTTGCATTGCTTTGCCCTGTGTAGGTGAATCTGCAGCATAAGCGCGCTTGATGCCCCGATTGCCGATTCCTTGTTTTTCGTCTGTGCGGCTATCGCCGCTGGATTTGGCTGGCATTGCTCAGCACGCAGGCCATTCTGCTGCTTCTCATTGCGACCTCATCACTTTATGTGCTTCAGCGGTTGCGCAACCCCTGTGGTCATCGGTCATTGGCGCCGTGATCCCTTAGCGTTCAGGCTGATTAGCTGCTTTTCATCCAGCCCCTATCGTTGCGTGCTCTTCAGTGGAGGCGCGTCTCATGGCTGTCGGCCGTAGATGCTCAAATTACTTGCTTCCATCTGTTTGCCTCGAGACGTCCTCTAGAACCCGCTGTCAGGGTATTTCTCGGATATCTAGTGATTCATCTGGACAAATAGGGAAACCCGATGCAAATGAATATGACAAAGGAATAGCCGATACATACCAGGTAAAGCGCTGTTTTGGCAAGTAATGAACCAAATCGCTTGCGTGGCATGAGATACCGCAAACCCACCAAATCGTTGGCATCGCATGCGACACCGCAAAAGCCCGAAAATGTACCCCTATCCGAGTGCATCCTGGTCCGAATGCGCCCTTATCCGAAAACGTTTCATTGCGCACGAACGCTTGCTAAAACAAAAAGCCCCGCGATCAACCTCGCGGGGCGTAAGTGCCTTGGCAATGCGTGCCAAGCAGATATGTAGCTAAGCCTTACTTGTGGAAGTACCTGCGCTGCTCGTACTTCGGCTCGCAGCAGATGTTGATGCCGAGCGTGCGGTAGAGCTTCTCGTCGGTGGGGCTCAAGATCACGCTGAAGAACGCATCGCAGCCGCGTAGCTGGTCGGCTGCATCCACCAGCTGCTTGGCAACCGGATCGGTTGCGCTGGACACGGAAAGCGCTAGCAGCGTCTCGTCGGAGTGCAGACGCGGGTTCTTCGCGTGCAGCGTGGAAGTCTTCAAGTCGCAGATCGGCTCGATGACCTCGTCGGAGATGACGAACAGATCCTCGTCGACGCCTGCCACGCCCTTGAGCGCGTTCATGAGCAACGAGGAGGCGGCGCCCAGCAGATCCGATGTCTTGCCGGTGACCACGCGACCATCGGGCAGCACCATGGCGCCAGCCGGAGCGCCGGTCGCCTCGGCCTTAAGCAGTGCGGCCGAACGTGCGGGCGAGAAGTTCGTATCCACGCCCACCTGGTTCATGAGCAGCTCAAGGTGCTCGACGTATTCGTGATGCAGGCCGGTGCGGCGCTCGTCAACCGCGGCCTGGAAGTAGCGGCGCACGATCTCCATTTTCGCGGCCTCTCGAACAGCGTCATCATCGACGATGGCCATGCCCGCCATGTTCACGCCCATATCGGTGGGGGACTGGTAGGGGCTGGTGCCCAGGATGCGCTCCATCATGGCTTTAAGCACTGGGAAGATCTCGACGTCGCGGTTGTAGTTGACGGTGGTTTCGCCGTACGCCTCAAGATGGAAGGGGTCGATGGTGTTGGCGTCGTCAAGGTCGACAGTTGCGGCCTCATATGCCACGTTCACCGGGTGCTTGAGCGGGAGGTTCCAGATCGGGAAGGTCTCGTACTTCGCGTACCCCGCCTCGACGCCGCGCTCATGCTCGTGATACAGCTGGGAGAGGCACGTGGCCATCTTGCCCGAGCCGGGGCCGGGGGCGGTGACCACTACCAAAGGATGCGTGGTCTCTACGAACTCGTTCTTGCCGTAGCCCTCGGAGGAAACGATGCGCGCGGTGTCATAAGGATACCCGGCGATGGGGTAGTGCAAGTAGCTTTTGATGCCCAGGCTGTCCAGACGATGGCGAAACGCCAGCGCGTTGGGCTGGTTCTCGAAGCGGGTGATCACCACGCCGGCCGTGGCGAAGCCCATGGAGCGGAAGATGTCCAGCAGGCGCAGCACGTCCTCGTCGTAGGTGATGCCCAAGTCGCCGCGAACCTTGTTCTTCTCGATATCGTTGGCGTTGATGGCGATGATGATCTCAACGTCTTCCGCCATCTGCTGCAGCATGCGGATCTTGCTGTCCGGCTGAAAGCCCGGAAGCACGCGTGAGGCATGGTAGTCGTCGAACAGCTTGCCGCCGAACTCCAGATACAGCTTGCCGCCGAACTGGCCGATCCTTTCACGGATATGCTCGGCCTGCAAAGCCAGGTATTTATCGTTGTCGAAACCGATGCGCATGGGCGCAACCCCTTTCCATGACGGTAGGTTTAACCGAACCAGTATAAGGCTCGCGCGCGCACGCGTGAAGTCAAGCGTCCATCCACACGCGAAAAGCGGACGAAGCCGCCTTCGCCATCCATCTCGTTTCGGTTTCGTTTCCCCTCTGTTAAAAGGCGCGCCCGGCGCTGGGGTGGAAGTTGCGCGGCGCGTACAATAAACCAACGTTTGGAGTTTGCCGTTGGCGTGCTGCAGGCGTATCGGCCTGGGCGCAGCGCGATCGGCGGTGGGGAAATACACTGGTTTCTAAGCGCGAAGGAGAACCATGGCCAAGCATATTTTCGTAACCGGCGGCGTCGTCTCGTCATTGGGCAAGGGCATCACGGCCGCCTCCCTGGGGCATTTGTTGAAGGCCCGCGGCTACAAGGTGACCATGCAGAAGATGGACCCGTACCTTAACGTGGACCCGGGTACCATGAGCCCGTTTCAGCATGGCGAGGTCTTCGTTACTGAAGACGGCCACGAAGGCGACCTTGACCTGGGGCATTACGAGCGATTCATCGATGAGAACCTGTCCCGCGAATCGAACTTCACGCAGGGCTCCATTTACAAGACCTTGATCGCCCGCGAACGCCGCGGCGACTTCCTCGGCGGCACCGTGCAGGTGATCCCGCACGTCACCGAGGCCATCAAGGAGCGTCTGCGCCGCATCGCCGACCAGTCCGGCGCCGACATCGTGATCTCCGAGATCGGCGGCACCATCGGCGACATCGAGTCTCAGCCCTTCATCGAGGCCGCGCGTCAGTTCAGGAAGGAAAAGGAGCGCGGCGACGTTCTTTTCATCCACGTCACGCTGGTTCCTTACATCGCCGCAGCCCACGAGGTGAAGACCAAGCCCACGCAGCATTCCGTCAAGGAGCTGCGCTCCATCGGCGTGCAGCCCGACTTCATCGTGTGCCGCAGCGACCACGAGATCTCGGACAAGGTGCGCGAGAAGATCGCCCTGTTCTGCGACGTGCGGCCCGACGAGGTGCTCGCGTGCACTGATAGCCCCTCCATCTATGAGGTTCCCTTCGGTCTGTACGACCAGCACTTCGACGTAAAGGTGCTTGAGCGCCTGGGTCTTCCCGAGCGCCAGATCGATCTGACCCCCTTGCGCTCGTTCGTGGATGCGGCCGCCCATGTGGAGCATGACTGCGACGTGGCAATCGTGGGCAAGTACACCAGCCTGCCGGATGCCTACCTGTCGGTCATCGAGGCGCTGCACCATGCCGGCGTGTACAACAACACCCAGGTCAACGTGCACCTTATCGATGGCGAGGAGCTCAACGACGGCAACGTCGAGGAGGTGTTGGGGGCCATGGACGGCATCCTGGTGCCCGGCGGCTTCGGCCAGCGCGCCTTCGAGGGCAAGATCTGCGCGGTGCGCTACGCCCGCACCCATGACGTGCCGTTTTTGGGCATCTGCCTGGGCATGCAGGCGGCGGTGTGCGAGTTCGCGCGCGATGTGGCGGGCATGCCCGGTGCAACATCGGCGGAGTTCGACGAGAACGCCGAGTTCCCCGTCATCGACCTGATGCCCGAGCAGGAGGACGTCGAGGATAAGGGCGGCACCATGCGACTGGGCGCCTACCCGTGCAAGGTGGCTCCCGCCTCCATGGCCTTCAAGGCCTACGGCGAGGAGCTCATCTACGAGCGTCACCGTCATCGCTACGAGGTGAACAACGCGTTCCGCGATCGCTTGGCAGAAGCGGGCCTGGTCATTTCCGGCGTTTCCCCTGATGATCGCCTGGTCGAGATGATCGAGCTGCCCGAGCATCCGTGGTTTGTGGCAAGCCAAGGCCATCCTGAGTTCAAAAGCCGTCCGACCAGGCCACACCCCTTGTTCCGCGACTTCGTCGCCGCAGCACTGGAGCATCGCGAGTAGTTCGGCAGGTTCCGGGGTTCGGGCTAAACCGGTTAAAGGTTTACATAATGTTGTTGTTGCGAAAAGGCCGCCGTATCGGGCGGCCTTTTCCGTAGGGTGCGGTATACAGGGATGAACCGATAGGGAAGGAAGCGCTTGTGGACGAGAGCATCGATACCGACGATCTGATCGATTTGGCGGCGGAATACATCGCCTACCTGCGTATCGAGCGCGGCAGCTCGCCGCGCACCATCGAGGCATACGAGGCGGACCTGGAAACATATCGGGACTTCCTGTCCTCGCAGGGCATCGAGAAGCTCTCGCAGGTGTCGCGCGAATCCATCGTGGCGTATCAGGAGCATCTGTTCGCGCAGGGTTACGCCGCTTCCACGGTGTGCCGCAGGGCATCGGTGGTGAAAGGTTTTCACCGGTTTTGCGTGGCCGAGGATTACACCGAAAGCAACCCCGCAGCGGGCCTGCCGCTGCCCAAGACGCCGGAGCGCCTACCCGATGTTTTATCGATCGACCAGGTGCAACGCCTGTTCGAAGAGCTTGAGGGGCAGGAGGGCGGCCCTGCGGCCTTGCGCAACCGCGCCATGCTCGAGGTGCTTTACGGTTGCGGTTTGCGCGTCAGCGAGCTGTGCGGCCTCGATCTGCCCGACGTGGTGCTCGACCAGGGCTATCTGCTCGTGCTCGGCAAGGGCGGCAAGCAGCGCATCTCCCCGATATCCGGCGCGGCGGCAACCGCGTTGGCCGATTACCTGGAGAACGCGCGCCCGCAGCTGACCAAGCCCTACGCAAAGCCCACCGACGCCGTGTTCCTCAACGCCCGCGGCGGCCGTCTGACGCGCCAAAGCGTGTTCAAGGTAGTTGCGCGCGCCGGCCTTGCCATCGGCGTGGACAACCTGCATCCGCACACGCTGCGCCATTCGTTCGCCACGCATATGCTGCAGGGCGGGGCGGATCTGCGCGTTATCCAGGATATCCTCGGCCATTCCGATATCTCCACCACGCAGGTCTACACCCACGTCGATCGCAGCCACCTGCGCGAGGAATACCTGCACGCGCACCCGCGCGCGTAAAGGTTGGGGAGCGAAAGCGTTCGCAACCGTATTCAACCGGTCCCGTTATCGGTTACAGACGGTTACCGGTATCATTTCTCGCGATGCGTCGGCGGACAACGGACAGCGCCTTGCGCAGCGCGGCAGCAGCCACCGCGCCAACGCCTCCCACTTCGTCCCACTCATCCCACATCGCCCCACGCCACCGAATCCGCACAAATGCAATCCCACTTCATCCCACCCCATTTTTGCCCAAACGCAAATCTATATATTGTGGTTGGCGAACCACCTTGCGCACCATATGGAAACCACCCCCAAAACCACCTGTTTTACGAATGAATCACGGAGGTTACAAGGGGTCAACGCCTGTGCGAAACCGCCCAAAACGTGCCGCAAGATGTTGCGAAGTGGGATGAAGTGGGGTAGAATCCCAAACACCGAACGGAACAAACGGAAAGCAGCGGAAGGAAGGCATGGCAGAAGGCGTCGACAAGCCGATCGACATGAACGGCTCCTACCGACACAAGGTAGACGCCAAGGGCCGTATGTCCCTGCCCGCCGCGTTTCGCAAGGTCCTTTCGGAAGATCTGGTGGTAACCCTCAGCCCCGATGACGAGTGCCTGTACGCATTCGAGCCTCAGGCGTTCGAGGAGTGGATCGTGTCGCTGTTCGATAGCAAGTTCGGCGGTTACGACCCCACGTCCAAGGCCCACGTCGGCTTGCGCCGCAAGCTGAAGAGCCGCGCCAACAACGTCAGCGTCGACAACGCCGGACGCATCGGCATCCCCGCCGAGCTGCGTCAGAAGGCGGGCATCGACAAGGACGTCGTCGCATTGGGTAATACGGGCTACTTCGAGATCTGGGACGCAAAGCGCTTCGATGAGCAGGATGACGACATCGACTTGAGCGTGTTGTTCAGCTAATCGGAAGGCGTGAGCGAATTGGCAAACCAAGAGTTTCGGCATATACCGGTCCTGCTCCCCGAGTGCCTCGAGCACTTGAACCTCAAACCGCAGCAGACGTTCGTGGACGCAACGCTCGGCGGAGCAGGGCATTCCTTCGAAGTTGCCCAGCGCATCGGATGCGGGGGCACCCTCATCGGCATCGATCAGGACGACGTGGCGCTTGCCGCGGCCGCCCGCAAACTCGGCTCGCTGCCCGATGAGCTGCGCCCGCATCTGGAACTGGTGCGCAACAACTTCGGCAACATGGACGAAGCGCTTCTGAGCGTGGATGTTCCCGGTGTGGACGCGTTTTTGTTCGACATCGGCGTATCCTCCGTTCAGATCGACACGCCATCACGGGGCTTCTCCTTCAAGGAGGATGGCCCGCTTGATATGAGGATGGATCCGGGGAAAAACACCCTAACCGCAGCAGAGGTCGTGAACACCTACAACGCAGCAGACCTCACTCGGATCATCCGCTCCTACTCCGATGAGCGGTGGGCCAGCCGCATCGCGGACTTCATCGTCCGCGCCCGCGAGAAGGCCCCGCTTGAAACGAGCGCGCAGCTGGTCGACGTCATCAAGGCGGCCATCCCGGCAAGCGCGCGCCGCGCCGGCGGACACCCCGCCAAGCGCACGTTCCAAGCTCTGCGCATCGAGGTCAACGGCGAGCTCGACGTTCTGAAAAGCGGCCTGGAAGCTGCCATCCGCTGGGCGAACCCCGGCGGGCGCATCTGCGTGATCAGCTACCACTCGCTCGAGGACCGTATCGTCAAGGACATGTTCCAAAGCTTTGCGAACCGTTGCACCTGCCCGCCCGATCTTCCGGTGTGCATGTGCGGCAAGGAGCCGATACTCAAGGTGCTTACCCGAAAGCCCATCGTGCCCACGGCCGATGAGATAGCGCGCAACCCCCGCGCCCGCAGCGCCAAGCTGCGCGTGGCGCAGAAGCTGTAGCGCAGCACGACAAAAGCAACAACACGACAACCGAGCGAACCCGTTCGCGCAACGTGCCACCGTAAACGAAGCAGAAACACGAAAGGAGGTGGAGCATGAGCGCCCAGCCCGCGTATTCCCTGTATCCCGAACGCGCCGTCGAGCGCGCCCCGCGCACGCGCATCTCCGTCGTGCCCGGACAGCGCACCCGCTCCGCCGCTCCCGCCTCCACCGTCACGCCCGGCCTCGTTCTGAAGGCGGCGATTATCGTCATGGCGGTTTTGGCCCTGGTATGCATCGCAAGCCTCACCCTTTCGGCGGCCACCGTGACCACCTCCATGCAATCCCAGGCGCTTTCCAGCCAGATCGATGATGCCCGTGCGCAGGGCAGCTCGCTCGAGGTCACGCAAAGCCTGCTTTCCAACTCCACCCGCGTGCGCATGCAGGCCGAGAAGCTCGGCATGGCGGCGCCTGCGGAAGTGGGTACCATCAACATGCCCGAAGACGTGGTTTCCACCAACGACGATGGGTCGCTTTCCCTGTCCCGCAGCGTGGAGACCGCCACTACCGCCGGGGAGTAGCCCGTTATGCAGAACCGAAACCGCCCGCCGCGCAACGACGGCGGCGCCCGCGATGCCCAGCGTCGCGCGAACAACAGCAGATCCGGCCGTTCGTCAGGCCAACACGCAAGCCGCACCGACGCCCGCAGCGCATACCGCTCCGGGCGTCACGGCGCTTCGGGGCAGAGCCGCTCCCGCACCGCGCGCACCGAGCGCGATGCGCGCGCGTCCCGGTCGCGAAACGGCGTATCCGGCCGCAAGCCCGCCCAGCCCAGATCGGGCGTTGCGGGCTTCCTCGCGTTCCTCGACGCCGAGCGCGCGTTCGCCCCGCTCGTCCTGTTCGCCCTCATCGTCGTGCTGTTCTTCGGCAAGCTCGTGTGGTTGCAGGTCATCAAGGCCCCCGAGTTCACCGACCAGGCCCAGGCGCAGCGCACGTCCAAGATCGTGCTCGAGCCGCGCCGCGGCACCATATACGATCGCAACGGCGTGGTGCTCGCCACCAGCGTCGACGCCACCACCATCTACGTCAACCCCGCCGAGGTGAGCGACCCTAACCTCACCGCGGGCATCCTGGCGCAGGTGCTCGGCGGCGAGGCGAAGGACTACCTGGAGAAGGTCACCGCCAGCGACACGTACTATTCCATCATCAAGCGCAAGGCCGATACCAGCGTCGGCGACGAGGTCAGGGAAGTGGCCTCCGAGCGTGTCGAGGAAGCGCAGAACAAGGAGACGGCAGACGCGAAGGCGGCCGGCCGCAAGGCCGAAACCATCGCCTCGGGCATCCACTACGTCTCCGAAAGCCGCCGCGAGTACCCCAACGCCCAGGTGGGCGGCCAGGTGGTCGGCGCGTGCAGCATCGGCGTGGATTCGGACACGAACCGCGAATACTATTACGGCATCTGCGGCCTTGAGGCCCAGTACAACGACGTGCTCTCCGGCACGCCGGGCTATATGGAACAGGAATACGGCCAGACCGGCCAGCTCATCCCCAGCGGCACGCACGAGAAGGTGGACGCCATCGACGGGCAGGATATCGTCGTGTCCATCGACATCGAGCTGCAGCGCCAGGTGGAGGATTCCCTGACGTCGGGCTGCAAGGGCCTCAACGCCACGGGCGGCTCGGCCGTGCTCATGGACGGCTCCACCGGCGAGATCTACGCCGCCGCATCCCTTCCGCTGTTCAACCCCGCCGATCGAAGCGAGGTCAAGGAAGGCGCCATGCAGCTCAAGTGCGTGACAGACCTGTTCGAACCCGGCTCCATCTTCAAGTCGGTCTCGGCCATGGCCATCCTTGAGACGGGCACGCTCACGCCCGATTCCGAGCTGTTCTGCCCGGCCTCGATCACCGCCGACGGCTACACCATCTCCGACGCTCACGAACGCGGCGACGCCACGTTCACGCTGCGCCAGATCCTCGACCAGTCCTCCAACGTCGGCATCTCGCTTGCCACGGAGAAGATGGGCTTCGAGGAGCTGTACAACCACATCGTCCGCTACAACCTGCACTCCGACACCGGCGTGGACTATCCCGGCGAAGGGGAGGAGGGCACCGACGTGCTCGGCATGCTCGCGCCCTACGACCAGTGGTCGGCGGTCCAGGCGTACAACGTCTCGTTCGGCCAGGGCGTGTCGGTCACCCCGCTGCAGATGACGCGCTTCTACGGCGCCATCGTGAACAACGGCGTGGAATGCGTGCCGCACTTCCTCATCGGGATGCCGCAAAGCGGCACCACGCCCACCTACGACACCGAGCAGGTCATCGACAACACCGACGCTCTCGGCGACATGCAGTCGATGCTTAAGACCGTCGTCACCGACGGCACGGGTCAAAAGGCCGCCATCGACGGGTTCAACGTAGCCGGCAAGACCTCCACGGCCGAGATCTACGACGAGGAGAACGGCGGGTACCGCAAGAACGTGTACAACTTGGCGTTCACGGGCTTTTTGGCGGATTCGTCAAGCAAGCTGGTGTGCTTTGTGGGCGCAAATGAGGTTCCTGGGGACGGTGTCGTCACGCCTATCTTTAAGGATATAATGACTGCAGCAATCGATCGATTCGGGATTACGTCTGAGTGAGGTATCCAAATGGGTAAGACCTGCACCGAACTGTTTGAAGGCATGGACTGCACCATCATCGGCAACGCGCAAGATGAGGTTGAGGGCATCGCCTATCGAAGTGATAAAGTCAAGCCCGGCGACGCGTTCTTCTGCATCGTCGGCATGAAAACCGACGGCCACACCTTCGCCCAGGACGCCATCGACCATGGCGCGAAGGTGCTCGTGGTGGAGCGCAAGGTCTATCTGGCCGACGCCACCGACGTCACGGAAGTGGTCGTCTCCGACACCCGCAAGGCCATGGCCGAGGCGTCAGCGCGCTTCTACGACGATCCGTCGCGCGCGCTTTCGCTCGTGGGCGTCACGGGCACGAACGGCAAAACCACCACCACGTACCTGGTGGAGCATATCGCCCGCGTGGCGGGCAAGCGAACGGGCGTCATCGGCACCGTGGGCACCGTCATCGGCGATGTACATGAGAAGTCTTCGCACACCACGCCGGAATCGCCCGACCTGCAGCAGCTGCTCGCCCGCATGCGCGACGCGCGCTGCGACGTGGTGGCCATGGAGGTCTCCAGCCACGCGCTCGACCTTGAGCGCACGTACGCCTCTTCGTTCGCGGTCACGGCGTTCTCCAACCTGACGCAGGACCATCTCGATTACCATCACACCTTCGAGGCCTACTTCGAGGCGAAGGCGCGCCTGTTCAGCAAGGATTACCCTGCCCGCCGCGTCATCTGCATCGACGACAAGTGGGGCAAGGAGCTGCTGCGCCGCTGCTCGGAGGCCGGCGACAGCGTGGTCACCACGGGCTTCGATCGCTCGGCGCTCATCCATCCCAAGGATGTCCAGTACTATCCCGCGCACACCTCCATCACGCTCAACGTGCGCGGCTCCTACTATGAGTTCGACTACCCGCTCGTGGGCAAGTTCAACGTCGAGAACATCATGTGCGCGTTCGGCATCGGCATCCAGCTGGGCATTCCCGTGTCCACCATCATCGACGCGCTCAGCGAGGCCCCGCAGATCCCGGGCCGTCTCGAGCGCGTGCACACGCCGCATGACGGCGGCGTGTCGGTGTTCGTGGACTACGCGCACACCCCCGATGCCCTGGAGAAGGCCCTCGGGTCCATCATGGCGCTCACGCCCGGCCGCACCATTTGCGTGTTCGGCTGCGGCGGCGACCGCGATGCCTCCAAGCGCCCCATCATGGGCCGCGCCGCGCTTGCGGCCGACCATGCCGTGGTCACGTCCGACAACCCCCGCACCGAGGATCCCGATGCCATCATCGCCGATATCGTGGCGGGCATGGGGCAGGGCGAGGGCCGCTTCGACGTGCAGCCCGATCGCCGCGCCGCTATCGCGCACGCTATCCAGCTTGCAAAGCCCGGCGATTCCATCCTGGTGGCCGGCAAGGGCCACGAGGACTATCAGCTGGTAGGCAAGGAAGTGCTCTCCTTCGACGACCGCGTCGTCGCCCGCGAGGAGCTTGAACGTGCATTCGGCGAAGGAGCTTGTGAGTAACCAATGCGTTTCACCATCGACGAAGCCGCCCGTGCCACGGGCGGCTCCTTTTCCATCGACCCTGTAAACGATCAGACGGAGATCACCAGCTTGACCTGGGATTCACGCAACGTGAAGCCCGGGGCACTGTATGTCGCGCTGCCCGGTGAGCGGGTGGACGGGCATGCGTTCGCCGCCGCCGCTGTGGCCTCCGGCGCGGTGTGCGTGCTCGCGCAGCGCGCGCTCGACCAGGCTTCGGCTGACGAAATCGCAGCTGCCGGGGCCGCCGTCATCCAGGTTCCCGATACTCAGGCCGCCGTCACGGCGCTTGCGCGCGCATGGCGCGATCGTCTTGAGGGCCGCGTCATCGGCATCACCGGGTCCACAGGCAAGACCACCACGAAGAACCTCGTACGCGACGTGCTTGCCGCCGCTGGCAGCGTGTGCGCCACGAAGGGCAACCAGAACAACGAGCTCGGCGTCCCCAACACCGTGCTGGCCGCCCAGGCCGACACGGAAAACGTCATCGTCGAGATGGGCATGCGCGGCCTTCATCAGCTCGAGGAGCTGTGCGGGTTCGTGCGACCGCAATGGGGCCTTGTCACCAACGTCGGCGAAAGCCACATCGAGCTCCTCGGCAGCCGACGCAACATCGCCCGCGCCAAGGCCGAGCTGCTCGAGGCGCTGCCCGCAGGCGGCATGGCGTTCGTTAACGCCGCAAACGACATGACCCCCGAGCTGCTCGAGTTCGCCGACCTGGATTCCCGCGGCGTCACGTGCGTGCTCTACGACGGCACCGTTGAGGCCGCCGAGCGCCGTGCGGCCTTCTCCGCCGCCGATGCGGCGCGTCCGGCCGTGTGGTCCGAGGACGTGCGCCTCGATGCGGCGGGCTGCCCGCGTTTTGCGCTGTGCGCATCCGGATTCGACGGCATGGCCGAGCCCGTGCGCGTGGATTGCGCGCTCGAGCTGCGCGGCATGCACAACGTGTCCAACGCCTGCTCCGCAGCTGCCGTCGGCTTCGCCGCCGGCATGGACGCCGCGCAGGTAGTCGCGGCGCTCTCGGGTGCCAAGCCCGAGGCGGGTCGTCAGGAGGTCATCGAGGCGCCGGGCGGTTTCACCGTCATCAACGACGCTTACAACGCGAACCCCGATTCCATGCGCGCCTCGCTCTCCACGTTCGCCGCGCTCGACGTGGCCGGCGCACGTATCGCCGTGCTCGGCGATATGGGCGAGCTCGGCTCGTTCGCGCCGCAGCTGCACGAGGAGGTGGGCGCCTTCGCGGCTTCGTGCGGGCTCGACCGCCTCATATGCGTCGGGCAGCTTGCCCAGGGCATCGCGGCCGGCGCGCAAAAGGCCGGCATGCCGGCCGACCGCATCGCGATGGTCGCGGACGGCGCCGCCGCCCTTGCGGACGTTCGCGAACACGTTGCGCCCGGCAGCGCGGTGCTCGTGAAGGCCTCGCATTTCATGGCCCTTGAGAAAGTGGTAGAAGGATTGGTTGAATAGCTATGTTGGATATCTTCGAGTCGTACCCCACGTTTCTGGTGTTCGTGGCCATCGTGGTCGCCATCGCGGTCACCATGGTGCTCATGCCCGCGTGGATCAAGTTCCTCAAGTCAAGCCATATCGGCCAGCAGGTGCGCGCCGACGGCCCTGAAAGCCATTTGGTGAAGCAGGGCACGCCCACCATGGGCGGCGTCATCATGCTCGTCTCCGTCATCCTCACGGCGCTCGTGGTGGGCCATCCCACGCCTGAAACGTTCGCCTTGCTCATCGCCACCGTGCTCACGGGCTGCCTGGGCCTCATCGACGATGCCGAGAAGGTCGTCAAGGAGCGCAGCCTGGGCCTTACCCCGAAGGCGAAGCTGGTCGGCCAGTTCGTCATCGCCACGGTGTTCGGCCTGGTGGCCGTCAACGTGATGGGCATCGCCCCCACCGTCGAGATCCCGTTCATCTACACGTTCGACCTGGGTGTGCTCACCACGCATTTCGGCGCCGTGGAAGTGCCGTGGCTCTATATCCTGTTCGTGGACATCCTGCTCATGGGCATGTGCAACGCGGTCAACCTCACCGACGGCCTCGACGGCCTGGCGGCGGGCACGGTCATGATCGTCATGATCGTCATGGCGGCCATCGCATATCGCTCCGACATGCTCGACTCCGCCATCTTCGCCGCTGCACTCGCCGGCGCCTGCGTCGGCTTTCTGTGGTTCAACTCCTTCCCCGCAGACATCTTCATGGGTGACACTGGCTCGCTTGCCCTTGGCATGGCGCTCGGCTGCCTTGCCGTGTTCACCAAGTCCGAGTTCATCGTGCTCGTCATCGGCGGCCTGTTCGTGGCCGAGGCCCTGTCGGTCATGATCCAGGTGTTCTACTACAAGAAAACCCATAAGCGCATCTTCCTTATGGCCCCGCTCCATCATCATTTCGAGAAGAAGGGCTGGTCCGAGACGAAGGTCGTCGTGCGCTTCTGGATCGTCTCCGGCGTGCTGGCCGCGCTCGGCTTCGCCGTGTACTTCGCAGAGACTTTGATGGCGGTGGCATAGGGTATGGAGAACCAGAAGATGCTTGCAGGTAAGAAATACGCTCCCGAAAGCTTGGGCCGCGTCCTCGTGCTCGGCCTAGGCAAGTCCGGCCACGACGCCGTGGAGTACCTCATGGCGCAGCTCGGCGCCCGCGTGGCCCAGCTGGCCGTGTTCGGCGGGCAGCCTAACGGCGCCTCCGACGCGTATGCGGGCCAGGCGCGTGAGCGCGGCGCCATCGTCGAGTTCGGCGAGGGCGCGGTCGAGCGCTTGGCCAAGGCCTGCGGCGGGCGTTTCGATCTGTGCATCGCAAGCCCGGGCATCTCCGAGTTCTCCGACCTGTACCGCTCCGCTGCTGCCGTAAGCGACGAGGTCATCAGCGAGGTCGAGCTTGCGTGGCGCGAGTCCGACGAGTCCAGCACGTGGGTAGCCGTCACGGGCACCAACGGCAAGACCACCGTAACGGCCCTTACCAACCACCTGCTTTGCGCCGCGGGCATGGCAAGCGCCGCCGTCGGCAACATCGGCGACACGTGCATCTCCGCCGTGGCCGCCGGGCAAACCGACGTTTACGTGGCCGAGGTGTCGTCGTATCAGCTTGCATCCACGAAGCTGTTCGCTCCCAACGTGGCCGTGCTGCTGAACATCACGCCCGATCATCTGCATTGGCACCATACGCTGGACAACTACGCGGCAGCCAAGATGAAGGTGCTTGCCAATCTGTCCCAGGTTCCCGGATCGGTCGCGGTCATGGACGCTTCCAACGACGTCGTTCGCGCCGAGGTCCGCCGTCTGCGCAACGTTGCCGGCGGCTGCGGCTTCGCCGTCGTGCCCATGGGAACGGCCGAGGGCCTGCAGGGCGACATGCGCGCCCGTTGCGGCTCCGACAACGCCGCGTTCATCAACGGCGAAGGCGTGCTCACCGTGGCGCTCAAGGGGCAGGAGCACGCGCTTATCAACGCCGACCGCCTGCGCATCAAGGGCGCGCACAACGCCGGCAACGCGCTTGCCGCCGCCGCTGCGGCCCTGGCTGCCGGCGCATCCGATGAAGCCGTGTGCGAAGCGCTCGCCACGTTCAGCCCGCTCGAGCACCGCATCGAGCCCTGCGGCACCGTGCGCGGCGCTGAATGCTATAACGATTCGAAGGCAACCAACGTCGACGCCACGCTCAAGGCGCTGGCGGCCTTTCCGCATACCCGTCCCATCGTGCTGCTCGGCGGCGACGACAAGGGCACCGACCTGGCCGAGCTGGTCGCGGCGGCCCATGCCCATACGCGTGCCGTGGTATGCTTCGGTGCCGCCGGGGCGCGCTTCTCCCAGGCGTTCCAGGACTGCTGCGCCCAGGCGCCGGCAGATTTCCAGTTGCTCACGGCGAACAATATGGAATCCGCGCTCGATGTCGCCCTCGAACAGGCCAAGGCCGGGGAAGTGGTGCTGCTTTCGCCCGCATGCGCGTCGTTCGACGAGTTCCACTCCTTCGAGGAGCGCGGCGAGGTCTTCAAGAAGCTCGTGGCCGATCGCGCCGCCGAGCTTGGCGCGTAAGGGCGGTTTTGCATGGCTTCCGCGCGCAATAGGCGCTCCGACGCCGAGTCGGTCATCTGGCCCCAGGTGCTGCTTGTGGTCGCCGTGGTGGCGCTCACCCTCATCGGCTTTGTCATGATCTACTCGGCCTCGCAGGTCACCATCCTCTCCGAGGCCGCCACGCATTACTATGCCGACACCGAGGCGGGCCAATACCTGCGCGACACCATCTCGTATTCGGATTACATCGCGCAGCAGAATCCCTCGGCGAAGCTCATCAGCCAGTTCGTCTACTCCGTGGCCGGCATCATCATCGCCGTGGCCATCTGGTTCATGCTGCCGCGCAGCGGCTGGAAGAGCGCCATCGTCAAAGGTTACTGGGGGGTGTGCATGGCGCTGCTCGTCATCACGTTCGCCTTCGGAACCGCCGCGCTCGGCGCCCAGCGCTGGATCGTCATCGGGCCCTTTTCCCTGCAGCCCTCGGAGTTCGCCAAGATAGCCATCGTGCTTATGGCGGCAAACCTCATGGACGACCTCAACGAAGGGGCCGAGTTCAACGCCACCATGATCAAGGCGGCCATTTACGTGGCGTTACCCACGTTGTTTTTGCTGTTCACGCAATCGGACCTGGGAACCACCATCATCATCTTCGTGGGCGTGTACGCGGTGCTGTGGTTCGGCGGGGCTCCTTGGAAGCTCATGCTCGCCATCGCCGGCGCCGCCGTCCTTGCGGTCATCGCCATCGTCGTGTTCGGCTCGGGCTATCGCCAGGACCGCTTCGTGGTGTACAACCCTTGGAACGATGGCGAGGGCGGCAAGGGTAACGGCTACCAGACCATCCATTCGTTCTACGCGTTCGCCGAGGGCGGCCTGTTCGGCGTGGGCCTGGGCAACTCCAGCGAGAAGTACGACTACCTCCCCGAGGCCGAGACCGACTTCGTGTTCTCCATCATCGGCGAGGAGTTCGGCATGCTCGGTGCCCTTGTGGTCATCGCGCTGTTCTGCTGCATCCTGTTCGCCGGCATGCGCATCGCGCGCGCCGCGGCAACGCCCAACGAGCGCATCGTGGCGGGCAGCGTCACCATCATGCTCGTGTTCCAGGCGTTTTTGAACATGGGCTGCGTCATCGGCCTCGTGCCCACCACGGGCAAGCCCCTGCCGTTCGTGTCCGCAGGCGGCTCGTCGCTGATCGCATCCCTCATGATGGTCGGCATCATATTGGCCGTTTCCCGAAACGCCGACGCCACCACCGTCTACGACCGTCGCCGCGCGAACCTGCGCGTTGTGCGCGCGGTCGAAGATGACCCTTACGGCCTCGACGACGCCCCGCGCGGCCGTGGCCGCGCCGATTCGCGCACGCGCGCCCCGCAAGGCGCGCGGCGCCGTCAAACGCATTCTTCATCCCGGAGGTGACATCATGCGCATAGTCCTTACCGGCGGCGGTACCGCCGGCCATATCAATCCGGCCCTCGCGCTGGCCGATGTTCTGCGCGAACGTGGGCACGAGGTGCTGTTCGCCGGCACGCCCGGCGGCATCGAATCGCGTCTCGTTCCGGCGGCGGGCATCCCGTACAAGGCCTTCGAGGCCGCCGGGTTCAACCGCAACCATCCGCTCACGCTGCCGAAGGCCATCATGAAGATCCAGCGCTCCACGAAGCTGGCGCGTAAGTGGTTTACCGAAGTTCATCCCGACTGCGTTGTGGGCTTTGGCGGCTATGTCTGCATCCCGGTGGCCCGCGCCGCCGAGCAATGCGGCATCCCCGTGGTGGTCCATGAGCAGAACTCGGTCATGGGCATGGCGAACAAGTACCTGGCGCGTCGCGCCCGTGCCGTTTGCCTGACCTACGACCACGCCGCCGAGGCGCTTTCCGATCGAAGCCGTGTCGTGCTCACCGGCAACCCCGTGCGCGCCAGCGTGTTCGCCGCAACGCGCGCCGAGGGCCGTGCCGCTTTCGGCGTTCCCGAGGATGCGCGCATGCTCCTTGTCACCGGCGGTAGCCTGGGCGCACGCCATCTGAACGCAGCCATCGTGCAGCGCAAGGATATGCTGCTCGGCTATCCCGACCTGCATATCGTGCACGTCACGGGCCCGAAGGAGCTCGACAGCGTCGCTGAGCAGCTCTCTTTGACCGATGAACAGGCCAAGCGCTGGCACCTCATGGGCTACACCGATCAGATGGGCCTCGCCATGGCCGCAGCCGACGCCATCGTCAGCCGTGCAGGCGCCACGTCGCTCGCCGAGATCTCGGCGCGTCATATCCCGGCGCTGCTCGTGCCGTTCCCGTACGCCACCGAAGATCACCAGACCATGAACGCGCGCGCGTGCGTGGAGGCGGGCGCGGCCTTCCTCGTGGCGGATGCCGACGTCGAGGGCGCCCAGTTCACCGACTATCTCAAAACCCTCATCGAGGACGAATCGGCTCGTCAGCGCATGTCCGCTGCGGCGGCAGCTGCGAAGACCCGCGATGCGGCGGGGCTTCTCGCTGATGTAGTCCTTAAGGCGTGCGAATCCAAGTCGGCGCAATAGGGTAAGATAATAGAGTTTGAGCAAGCTCGGGCGGCGTCGCTCGCCGCCACGAGCGCCCGCAGACGAAGGGCCTCGGGCGCGACGAGACGCACCACGCTCGCGCCCGTCTCGACCCACGCGCCCGCCTCGCTCGGGAACGCCTCGACGAGACCGTCAGAGGCCGCCCGCACGGTGACGACGCCGTTCGTCTCCTCCGCGTCGCCGACCAGCGCCTCGCGCTCGGCCTTCTTCACCGCACGTTCGCTCGCGAGCGGCGCGTTCTTCGTGCCGAGCTTTCGGTAGACGTCCAGCCGCCTTTCGAGAACGGCGAGTTCGCGGGCGCGGGCGGCGAGGTCCGGCGACGTGACCGTGAAGAGCGCCTCGCCCGCCTTCACGCGCGCGAGCGGCTTCACGAGCAGGGCCAGCCGCCCCGCGACCGGCGTCGCAACCGTCCGGCGCGCGTCCGGGGAAAGTTCGTAGCGCCCCGTGAACGCCACGGTCGAGGCGAGCCGCCGCTTCTCGGGCCGGACCGTCTTCAGTCCCATCGCCTTCTGCACGGCCTCCGCCACCTCCACGGCCTTCACGCCCTTCGCCGCCGGGCCGTGGCCCGCGTGGTCGTGGTCGTGCGCCGCGTGGTCGTGGCCCGCATGGTCGTGGTCGTGCGCCGCTTGGTCGTGGTCGTGCGGCTCCACGGCGAACGCCCCGAAGCACAGCACGCCCGCCAACGCAAAGATCGTTTTCATCATGGTCATTTCCTTCATCTTCCTTTTCGTTTTCAACGTTCATCCTCAACGGCATAGCGCGCAAGCGCCTCGTAGGCCCCGCACACCTCGGCGCGCCAGGCGGCCTCTTCGAGGT
>NZ_CAKTYH010000026.1 GCF_934632265.1 uncultured Senegalimassilia sp. | reverse complement strand
GCATAGGCGAACAGGCCCATGACGATGGACGGCGCCCCGCCCGCCACGGACATGATGCGCCCCATGAGGTTTTGCGCCCACGTCCGACGCGCGAGGAACACGCGCCACGCCGCCACGCTTGCCGCCAGCGGGACCGCGATGACGAGCGCGCACCCGGTGAACCAGGCGCTGCCCGCGATCGCCGGGAAGATGCCGCCCTCGCTGCCGAGCACGGCGCCCGACGGGCTTTGCGTGATGAACTCCCACGATATGCAGCCCGCGCCCTGGACGAACACGTAGCCGAACAGGAACGCGATGGCTCCGCCCACGACCGCCGTTGCGGTAAACGCCCACAGGCGCACCGCCGCGCCGCCAGCGCGTCCGAGCACCCACGAACCCGCGAGCGAGGCTCGCGAGACGCGGCGCGTCAAGGCGCGCTGCAGCCACACGCAGACAAGATCGACGGCCAAAACGATGGCGAGCAGCACGAACCCTGCCGCGAACAACGCGTGCATATGCGTGCTCCCCGCCGCCGCGGTGCCCATCTCAAGCGCGATGAGCGAAGCGATCGTCTCGCCCTTGCCCAGCAACGTTGGGAAGAGGTTGGCGTTGCCCGCCACCATCATGACGGCCATGGTCTCGCCCATGGCGCGGGCGAAGGCCATCATGGCGCTCGGCCATATAAGCCGCAGCGAAACCGGCAGGATCACGCCGTACACGCCCCACCAGCGGCTCACGCCCAATGCCAGCGACGCTTCCAGATAGCGCTCGCGCACGCCGACCATCGACTCGGTCATGGTGGACACCATATACGGCAGCACCATGACCGCCAGCACGATGCTTGCAGCCAGGATGCAATTGCCCGAAGGCACTCCCGCGTCTATGAACGCGGGCACCAGCACCTCAAGCCCCACGAAACCGTACACGACCGAGGGGATGCCGGCCAGAAGGTCGATGGCCCCGCATAGCACGGCGCGCAACGCCGCCGATGCCGAGCACGATAGGAACAAAGCGCATCCGATGGCGATGAACAGCGCCATCGCAAGGGCGACGGCCGAGGTGAGCAGCGTGGCGGCGATGATATTCGCGATGCCGAACGATGCGCCGCCCCCGAAATCGACGGGCATCCAGTCGCTGCCGAGCAAAAACGCCCCGACGCCCACTTCGCCGACGACGGGCCATGCCTGCACCGCCACGGTGAGCACGACCCATGCCAACGCCGCCGCACAGGCAACGCACAGAAACGTTATCAAGATTGTTTGAAAACGATCCGCCCGCACTCGGTGCGGGCGGATCGAGGGAACATGTCGCATGCTCTTTTACGTGCGATTCGTTATGCGGTGAACGACGGGATGTAGCCGTTGGAGCGGATGACCTTGATGCCGGCATCGGAGAAGATGTAGTCGATGAAGGCCTGCTCGGAGCTGCTCGGCTCGCCCACGCCCACGAACATGACCGGACGCTGGATCTTGTAATCGCCGGAGATGATGTTGGCCTCGGTGGCCTCGACGCCGTCGACCTTCATGGCGACCAGCTTCTGACCGTTGGCGTTGGCCTTGTTGTACGCGCCGAAGCCGGCATAGCCGATGGCCCACTTGTTGTTGGCGATGTTGGTGGCAAGCTCGGTCATGGAAGCGGACTGCGTGGCGGAGTCGGTCACCTTGCTGTCGCCCATAACGGACTTCTGGAACACCTCGTAGGCGCCGCCGGACAGGTCGCGGATGTAGACCTGGATCTGCTCAGCGGGCAGGGAGGCATCCACCTGGTCCCACGTGGTGATCTCACCGGCGAAGATCTTGCGGATGGTGTCGGTGGACATGTCGTCCATCGTGGAGACGAGGGGGTTCTCGGCGTTCACGGACACGGTCAGCGCGTCCTTGGCAACCTCGTACTCCTTGTAATCGCCCAGGGCCTGCTTCTCGGAATCCTTCAGCGTGCGGGCGACCATGCCGAAGTCGCAGGTGCCCTCCTCAAGCGCGCTCACGCCGACGCCCGAACCGCCCGGCGCCACGTAGATGGAGATGTTCTTCTCCGGGAAGCTGGAATCCACCTTGTTCCACTTCACGTACTCGTCGGTGTACGAGGACGCCAGCGAGGAGATGATGGGATACAGCGAGGTGGAGCCGCAGAACATGATGTTGGACTGGAAGTCGCCGGAGGTCTGCTTGGTTGCAGAGCTGTCCGAGCCGGCTTGCGAGGAGCAGCCCGCCAGCAGGCTGCAGCACAACGTGAGCGCCAGCGCGGCAACCGCTACGGCTCGGAAGCGATGCTTCTTGATTTCTTTCTTCATGGTATTTATTCCTTTCCTTTTCCTTTGGTTTCCGCATAGCAAAACGCAACGCGGGGATACGCGCTGTTCGCTCTCTTCAACTATGCAGAAATGGTGCGATGCGGCCGCGTGGCGCTATGCAACAAGCAGGCACCGACGCGCAAAGCTGTGCAGAATTCAGCTTTGCCAGACCGCAATAGATATTCCAAGTGTAGGAAGAGCTTCGGCGATGTGTCAAGGACCAAAAGGCCGAAGTGCCGCCAGGCATAGCGCAACGGCTTGCACCAGGCCGGGAGACATAGCACGATATGCGCAATCGCCGCCAACAACGAAGGCGATGCGAACGACAGCGCGCTGACGCGCAAACGCACCCCGCCGATCATCGCGGCACGGCAGAGGCGATGGGAAAGCGCACATCAAGCAGATACGTCCGCTAAGACGAAAACGGACCCACAGCATTACCGCTGCGGGTCCGTCCTGTTCGCGCGTTGCGCCCGAGCCTTAGAGCTCCTTGACCCACAGGCCGTGGAGGTTGCAGTACTCGTACGCCTTCACCGGCGCATCGCCTGCGGCCAGGGCGAAGGTTGCCTCGGGGGCATCTTCGGCGGTGAGCGGCGCGATTTGATAGCCCTTCTCCGTGACGAGCACGATGAACGTGATCAGATGCTCGGGCGTCATGGGATGGGCGACCTCGCCCACCTTCACATGGACCGTGGAGCCGTCGACGACGACCTGCGGCACATGCTTCTCCTTGGCGCCGTCGGTGTCGTTGGCGCGGAGCTCGACCATCTGCTCTCCGCAGCAGGACAGGGCGACGCCCTGATCGAACGGCTTGATGGCCACGTTGCCGCAATGCATGCACTTGAAGAATTTGACGTCCATGGTAAACCCCTCTCAGGTTTCAACGGCAACCCCCGTGGTGCCGTTGCTTCCAGTATAGAAACGCCTTGCGTGCGCGGAAGGCGCGCGGGCAGTTGTTCGCCAACCCGTTACGCTCCCGCAGCCCGTCTGTTGCGTATCTATATGATACTAACTTTGTAGCATATCTGGAAGCCCTTTTTGCGGTTTCTTGACGCGAACGGCATAAACGATGGCGCACACCCCTGCCACCATAAGCGGCACGCTGAGAACCTGGCCCATGGTCAGCCATCCGCCCCACAGGTAGCCGATCTGCGCATCGGGTTGGCGGACGAACTCGATAAGGAAGCGGAACAGGCCATAGCCCACAAGGAACACGCCCAGAAACGTTCCCTGAGGGCGCGGCGGCTGCTTTCGCGACAGGGCGTAGAGCACGCAGAACAGCACCACGCCCTCGAGCAGGGCCTCGTAGAGCTGCGAGGGATGACGGGGCATCGTGCCCGCCGTGCCGCCGAACACCACGCCCCACGGCAAGCTGGTGGGCGCTCCCCATAGCTCGCCGTTCACGAAGTTGGCGCAGCGGCCGAAGAACAGGCCGATGGGCGCCGCGATGCAGCCCATATCGGCAAGCGTGAGATACGGGATGCCGGTGAAACGCGCCGCAACGATGCCCGAGAGCAACGCGCCGATAAGGCCGCCGTGGAAGCTCATGCCGCCATGGCTGAACGCCAAGATCTCGGCAGGATGGGAGAAATAGTAGCCGTCGCCGTACACGAGCACGTAGCCCAAGCGCCCTCCCAAGATCACGCCGATGATGGCGCACAGCACCACGGTGAGCAGGCTGTCCTCATCCACGCGCACCTTCCAGCGCTTCGCCACCCGCCACAGCACGAGCGCCGCGCACACGAAACCCGCCACATAGGCGATACCGTACCAGCGCACAACAAAAGGCCCGATGGAAAACGCCACCGGGTCGAGCATGTGATATATCTCGTTTAACATGGGGAGAGCTCCGTTCCATAGCGGTCGAACGGAGAAAAGGATACCTTAGTTCAAGCCCCCTGCGCCCACCTGTTGCGCGCTTGCCCTAACCTCTTCACGAAGCGTTGCGGGGATGGCGCGCAGCAGATCGATCTGCGTGCCGCACTTGGGGCAATCAAGGGTGAACAAGGCCATATCGGGGCCCAATACCATGATGGCGCGATACCGCGCCAGATCGAAGGTGCCGCACCCACAACTAGGGCATGCGGCATGTATGTTCACGGCTTCCACGGGAGCGCCCTAAAGCAAGAACCTGTTCGGGTTGCCTTGGCGGGTGGGGCTTTCGTCGACGCGATCGGCCGTGCTCGGCCCGTGCTCTAAGAAGAACTCGCAGAAGCGGCAGATCTCCTTGACCGCCGCGTCGAAATCGCGGCTGGGGTTGAGCAGCTTGCCGAAATCGGTGCACACCACGTGCGTGGGGCGGAAGCAGGCGGCGAAGTGGCAATCGGCAGGGCACGGCTCGCCGGGAATGTTATGCGGGCATCTGCCGTTCATCTCGGCATCTTCGCTGCAACCGCGCAATTCCCAACACTTCATGCCTTCCGCTCCCCTTCTCCGCCTGCTTACTTGATGCTTACCTGCTTACATGACCGCCGGCACCACGCGGGTGACGCCGGGTACGCGCTCCTTGAGGATGCGCTCGACGCCGTTGGCCAGCGTCATCTGGGACATGGGGCAGCCCTTGCATGCGCCCTGCAGCTCGACGGTGACCACGCCGTCCTCGTCGACGTCGACGAGCTTCACGTCGCCGCCATCAGCCTGCAGGCTGGGTCGGATGAGCTCGAGCACTGCTGCAACATCGGTCTTCTCAACCATGGGGTTCTCCTTTGCCTTTCGGTCTTATGTTCATCATGAGCGATTCTACCACAGCGCCCGATGGTGCCGTCGGGCGTTTGGATGGGGTTACGATGAGGGTTTCCAGTCCTTGCCCAGAATGACCAGCACATCGGTGCCGAACGAATAGGCGCCGGTGTTCTGGACCAAACGCCCCACCCCCATGGCATCGAGCACGGTCTGCGCGGCCGGCTGAGCATCGCTGGAGTTATAGATGACCAGCGTTTCGCTGTACACGGAAGTGTCGGTGTTGCCCGTCTCAGACACCTTGAAGCCCTTCGAGGTGAGCGTGGACTCCATGGATGCCGCCGCGCCCGTGATGCCGCCGCCGTTTTTCAGCGTGATGGTGAAGCTGCCGGGATCGGTGGTGGCCGCCTGCGCTTGCTCGGCGGGCTCCTGCCCCGAATCGACGCGGTCCATCATCTCCGACCATGCGGAATTCGACACCGCGAACACGTCTTGACCATCGCTTTGCGTGACATAGCCGGGGACGAGCGCGCCCGTAATGGAATCAGCGCTCATGCCTTTGAGGCCCTCGGCCAAAGACAGCGCATCGCTTGATCCCATATCGGTGCCGAATGCCCCTTGCAGCTGATCGAGCAGGCCGACCAGACCGGACTTGCCTCCCGACACCATGCGCAGCGACACCGCCTCGAGCAGCTTGCGCTGGTTTTCCGCCTGGGTTTGCCTAGGCGACTCGAAATTGGTGGCGCGCGCCAACGTAAGGGCCCCCTCGCCGGTAAGCGTTTGGCTGCCTGCGGGCAGATACACGCTGCCGGCGTTGGGGTCGTCCACCTCTTCGGAAAGGCCCACATCCACGCCGCCAAGCGTGTCCACCAGCTGCACCAGACCAGCGGCGTCGATCTTGACCACGTGCGAGATCTTCACATCGGCGAAGTTCGCAACGGCGCTGACCAGGCTGGCGTCGCTTTCGCGCACGCTCGCCTGCCTGATGGGGTAATACTTGCCGTCCTTCAACGACACCTGCACGTCGGCGGGGATGCTGATGATGCAAGCGTTTTTGCCCGAGGAATCGGTTCGCACCAGGGCAAGCGCATCGGGACCCTCGGCGGAGTTCGGCATGCCCGGCGTATCGAGCTCTGCCACGACGAGCGTGTAGAAGGAATCGCCGGATTTCACGGCGGTAAGCGCCTTGGCGGCATCGGAGCCCTTGAGCTCCAGCTTGCCGTTAAGGTTTCCCATAAGGGTGAACGAGCCAACGCCATAGGCCACGGCGGCCAAAACCGCCACCACCGCCACGGCGATGCCCACGCGCTTCGCAAGCGTGCGGCGCTTGACGCCCGGGGAGAACTCGAGGCCCCTGGCATACCCGGTACGGCTTCGCGGGCCTTGGGCGCTGGGCATGACGTTGTTCACGTAGCCGCGCTGAGCGCGTTTCTGCCTACGCGGGCTGGAAAAGCCCACCTGATCGGCGTTCATGTGCGCCGGGCGCACCTTGGGGACGTGCGTTCCCAAGGTTGCGCTGCGCATACGGCGCGAGGTGAGCTTGGAGTTGATCTGCGTGATGTCCTTGCGTTTCCTGACCATGGCGCTCCCGTCCGGCTATTCGGCCGCGCCAACCTGGCGACGCGACACGTTGGCGCCGAGCTGGGAGAGTTTGCCGCAGTAATCCTCGTAGCCGCGGTCGATGTGCTTGATGTTGTGCACGCGGGTTTCGCCTTCTGCCACGATGCCTGCCAGCACCAACGCCGCGCCGGCGCGCAGGTCGGTGGAGGACACGTCGGTGCCCTGCAGGTCGTTGACGCCGCGCACGAGCGCATGATGATCCTCGATCGTGATATCGGCGCCCATGCGAGCAAGCTCGCTGGCGAACATGAAGCGGTTCTCGAAGACGTTCTCGGTGACCATGGAGGTGCCGTGCGCCAAGCTGCACAGCAGCATGAACTGGGCCTGCAGGTCGGTCGGGAAGCCCGGGTGCGGAAGCGTTTGGATATCGGTGGGCTGCAGCGGCTGGTTGCGGCTGCACGTGATCCAATCGTCCCCCGCCTCGACGCAGCAGCCCATGGCGCGCAGTTTCATGATGGCCATAGGCAGGTACGACGGGTCGATGCCGCGCACCGTGACAGGGCCGCCGGTAAGCGCACCGCCTGCCAAGAAGGTGCCGGCCTCGATGCGATCGCCCACCGTGGTGTGCTCGCAGGGATGCAGGCTTTCCAGCGGCACGCCCTCCACCTGGATAATGGACGAGCCGGCGCCGCTGACCTTGCCGCCCATGGCGTTGAGCATGTTCGCCAAATCGACGATCTCAGGCTCGCGCGCGGCGTTCTCGATGCAGGTGGTACCGTGAGCGGTGACGGCCGCCATAAGGCAGTTCTCGGTGGCGCCCACGCTGGGGAACTCCAGCGTGACGTCGGCGCCGTGCAGGCCGTTGGGCGTGTGGGCGTTCAGATAGCCGTGATCGACGGTGAACTCCACGCCCAGGGCCTCAAGGCCAACCAAGTGCATATCGATCTTGCGGGCGCCGATCTGGCAGCCGCCGGGCATGGCAACGCGCGCCTGGCCGAAACGCGCCACCAGCGGGCCGAGCACGCTGATGGACGCGCGCATCTTCGAAACCAGCTCGTAAGGCGTTTCATGGGACGTCACCTGAGCGGTGTCGATGACCATGGTATGGCCATCGCGCTTCACGGTGGCGCCGAGGCACTCGAGCACCTCCGACATGACGACGATATCACTGATAAGGGGCACGTTGTGCAGCGTTGAGGCGCCCTGGCCCAAAAGCGAGGCGGCGATAAGCTTCAAAGCCGAGTTCTTCGCGCCGGAAACCCTCACCTCGCCGGAAAGGACGTTGTTGCCCTCGACGACGACGATCTCTTTCTCAGACATGCAAACCCCCCTGAATGAACTAGATTGCGAAAGCCCATTATAAAGCGAAGGCCCGCGCAAGGCGGGCCTTCACGATGAAAGCAAACGTACTATGCAATCGCGGACGCGAAAACGCGAAGTGCGCCCGAAAACGTGAAACGGGCCGCCCCGCGCCTAGCGCCCGCCCCTCCGCTGCGGCATCGACGGCCGATGTCGCAGCATGAAGGCGGATGCAGGACGCGGAAGCAGCCCGCAGCGTTCGCGATTCGCTTGCTATATGACGAAAAGCGTGGGTTACGCGGTCTCGCCCAGAGCCCAGCGCACGAAGCCGGTCACCTTGATGGTGCCGCCCAGGTTCTTGGCGCACTCGTCGGTGTACTGGTTGATGGACTGATCGGGGTTCTTGACGAAGGCCTGCTCGGTCAGGCAGTTCTCCTTGTAGAACTTCTCCATACGGCCGGTAGCCATCTTCTCCTGGATGGCCTCGGGCTTGCCGGACTCGGCAGCCTGAGCCTTGTAGATGCCCATCTCATGCTCGACGACCTCTGCCGGCACGGACTCGCGGTTGGCGGACACCGGGGAAGCGGCGGCAACCTGCATGGCGACGTCGCGGCCGTAAGCCTGGAAGCCCTCGGAAGCGGGGTCGATGCCCTCGACGTCGAAGGTCACCAGAACGCCGATCTTGCCGCCGCCGTGGATGTAGGAGGCGATGCCACCGGCGTTGACGGTGGTGGCGCGGGGGAGCTGGATGTTCTCGCCCAGCACGTGGATGGCGTCGGTGAGGATGTCCTCGACCGGCTCGCCCTCGAAGGTGGAGGCGCGCAGAGCCTCGACATCGGCGGCGTTGGCGGCCAGAGCGGCGCGGCCCAGCTTCTCGGCGTAAGCCTTGAACTTCTCGTTCATGCCCACGAAGTCGGTCTCGCAGTTCAGCTCGACGACGGCAGCGGACTTGGCATCATCTGCCAGAACGGTCATGACGGTGCCCTCGTTGGTGGCGCGGCCGGCCTTCTTGGCGGCAGCGGCCAGACCGCGGGTGCGCAGCACGTCGACGGCCTTCTCCATATCGCCATCGGCCTCGACGAGCGCCTTCTTGCACTCCATCATGCCGGCGTCGGTCATCTCGCGCAGTTCCTTGACCATGGAAGCGGTGATAGCAGCCACGTTGGATCCTTTCTATCCTTGTTGCGGCGGCGCCTGAGCGCCGCCGTTAATAACCTCGAACGCCGTCGGCCGCCCTACGGGGACCCACGGCGTGCAACACCAGTGGGTTAGGCCCCGTGCCTATTCGGCGGCAGGAGCGGCAGCCTCGGCAGCCGGAGCAGCCATTTCCTCAGCGGAAACGGGAGCGCCGGTGCCGGCGACGACGGCGTCGGCGATGAAGTCGGCCAGCAGCTTGACGGAGCGGATGGCGTCGTCGTTGGCCGGGATGCCGTACTCGACGTCATCGGGATCGCAGTTGGTGTCCAGCGTGCCCACCACGGGGATGTTCAGACGATGAGCCTCGCGGATGGCGATCTCCTCGCGGTTGGTGTCGATCACGAAGATGGCGTCGGGGACGCGCTTCATGTTGCGGATGCCGTTGAGGTTGAGCTGCAGCTTGGACAGCTCCTTGCGCAGCAGGATCTGCTCCTTCTTCGGCAGCAGCGCCATACGGCCGTCGGCCTCCATGGCCTCCAGCTCCTCCATGCGGGTGACGCGGGAGCGGATGGTCACGAAGTTGGTGAGCATGCCGCCGAGCCAACGGGAGTTGACGTAGGGCATGCCGCAACGGTTGGCGGCGTCGGCGACGGCCTCCTGGGCCTGCTTCTTCGTGCCGACGAACAGGACGGAGCCGCCGTTCTTGGCGACGTTGGAGACGAAGGTGTAAGCCTGGTCCATGCCCATGAGGGACTGCTTCAGGTCCAGGATGTAGATGTCACCGCGGGCGCCGAAGATGAACGGCTTCATCTTGGGGTTCCAACGGCGCTTCTGATGACCGAAGTGCGCGCCTGCGTCGAGCAGGGTCTGAATGCTGATCTTTGCCATGACATTCTCCATTCGTTAGTCCTCTGCGTACGGTCATCCCCTTTCACCCGCAACCGATTTCGGCCACTAGCGGGAAGGGTCGCGCACGCATGTGTGATAAAACAGCCCTCGGATTATAACAACGCCCCCGGGTGTTTGCAACGGGGGCGTCGATGTTCGTCCATGTTTTCACGAAATGCCGACGGGTGCTTGATTCGCAACCTCATCCGAACGCTTCGCTTTTGTTCTCGAACTCAGCCGTACACGTCCGGATGAGTTCGAGAACCCCTTTCCGAAGGCGAAGCCGCGAACCCTGGGCACGCTGCCGCCCATCGGCCGTTGGACACCAGCGGGTGCCGGCCCTCGGCACGCGACCGCCCATCGGCTAGCGCCCACGGGCTCCCGACGGGCCTATGCGTCGTAGCGCTTGCCGTTGCGCATGGACAGCGCGACGGTGGAGGCGTTGTGCAGAAGCGAGGACATCTGCGGGGAGATGACGCCGCCGATGCCGGCGGCCAGCAGCGTCGAGTTGATGACCATGACCTCCTTGAAGCTGCCGTTCAGGCGACCCATGAGGCCCTCGCTCATGCGGCGCAGCGCCACGATGGAGCCGAGCTGGCCGCCCGTGAGCGTGATGTCGGCCACCTCCTTGGCCACTGCGGTCCCCTGCCCCATGGCGATGCCCACGTCGGCGAGCGCCAAGGCCGGGGCGTCGTTGACGCCGTCGCCGACCATGACCACGTGCGCGCCCTCCGCCTTGAGCTTCTCGATGAACGCATACTTATCCTCGGGAAGCAGGTTCGCGTGGAACTCGGAGACGCCGGCTCGCGCGGCGATGCGCGCCGCGGTGCGCTCGTTGTCGCCCGTGAGCATGATGACGCGGGAGAACCCTTGGCGGCGAAGCGCGGCGATGGCCTCGGGAACGCCGGCCTTGAGCGGGTCCTGGACGCCGATGACGCCCATGAGCTTGCCGTCCACCGCAAGGTAGAGCGGCGAGAGGCCCTCGGTTTCCCGCGCGATAAGGTCCTTCTGCGCTTCGGAGATCTCGACCCGCTCGTCATCCACGACGAAGTGCTCCGAGCCGATGACCACGCGCTTGCCGTCGAGCGAGCTGGCTATGCCGTGCGCCACGATGTACTCGACCTCAGCATGGCGCTCGCGGTGTTCCAGCCCCTTGTCGGCCGCTGCGCGCACGACGGCGCGCGCCACCGGGTGCGGGAAGTGCTCCTCCAGGCATGCGGCGAAGCGAAGCACCTCGTCATCGTCCCAACCATCAAGCGAAAGCACGCGCGCCACCTGCGGGGCGGCCTCGGTGAGCGTGCCCGTTTTGTCGAACACGATGACGTCGGCCTGCGCCATGGACTCGAAGTGCTGCGAACCTTTCACGGTGAAGCCCGCTTGGGCCGACTGGCTCATGGCAGACAACACGGCTATGGAGCCGGTGAGCTTGAGCGCGCAGGAGTAGTCGACCATAAGGGCGGCCGAGGTCTTCACCAGACTGCGCGTGGTGAGCGCCACGATGCCGGCGAGCAGGAAGTTCCACGGCACGATGCGGTCGGCAAGGCGCTCCATGCGCGACTGCGTCTGCGACTTATAGGACTCGGTCTGCTCGACCAGGTTCACGATAGTGCGCAGCTTCGTCTGACCCTCGTTGGCCTTCACCTCGACGATGATCTCGCCGTCCTCCACCGCCGTGCCGGCGAACACGTCGTCGCCTACGGTGCGCTCCACGGCCAGAGGCTCGCCCGTGAGCGCCGCCTGGTTGACCATGGCGCACCCGCGCACCACCGTGCCGTCCACGCACACGGGCATGCCGGTGCGCACGGCGATGAGCTGGCCTTGTCGCAGGGAGCCGGAAGGAACCTGCACCTCGGTGTCGCCCTCCACCAGCTGGGCGGTCTCGGGCAGGTCGAGCAGCGCGTTGATGAGCGCGCCCTCCGAGCGGCTGCGCGTATACTCCTCAAGCGTCTCGCCCACGTTGAGCAGAAGCATGGTGAGCCCCGCCGTGCGCGGGTCGCGCTTCGCGAACGAGATGCCGATGGCCGCCGCATCGAGCACAGGCACGTCCAGCCGGCCCGCCGCCAGCGACTTCAGGCCGGCGAACAGGAACTTGCGGTAGGCGAAGGCCGTCCAAGCGGCCGCCAAGGGCGCAGGCAGGAACCAACGGCGCATGAAATGGAAGCCTACCAGCGATGCCAGGTCCATGAGCAGGGAATGAGAGCGCGGGGCGATCTCAAGGCCGCAGCCCTGCTTGGCCTTGGCGATTGCCGCCGCGTCGATGCCCGCAAGATGCTCGAGCACGCGAGCGCGGGCGCCGGGAGCGGCGTTGTAGACCAGGGCAACGCTGCCGATGCGCGGATAGACGGTTGACTTCGCGATATCGGGGCAGCTACCCAGCACGCGATACAGCGCATCCAAGTCCACTGGCGGGACAGGGCCCGCCAGCGTCACGCGCAAACGGCCCGGAAGCTCATTTGCGATCTGATATTTCATGGCAACGTCTTCGCGCTATTCGCCGTCGACAACGGTCGGCTCGGCCTTTGCGGACTCGTTGATATAGCTGGCCTCGGCAACGATGTCATCGACCTGGGCCTTGGCCTGCTCGACAACGTCCTGATAGGCGGCCTTGGCCTGCAGGCCCTTGGCAACGCCCTGCACGTAGCATTTCTTCGCCGTGGAGCTGCTCAGCGCCTTCAAGCCCAGCGTGCCCAAAGCGAAACCGCCGGCGAGCATCCAACCATCGCGCTTCTTGAGTTTCATGTTTTGCGTCCTTTCTTGTGCAAGCCTTTCCTTGCATCTCGTAATGTTCGACCCCTATTACTCCATCCGAAAGAGTATGACGCGGCTATCATATTGTCAATTTATGGCAACTTTTTCCTCGAAATCGCCGTTTACGCCATGCGGGGTTATTGCGAACGGGAGATGACGTGGGCATATCTGCGCGGCGAAGCACGTTATCATGGTGCGAGCACAACTTCTAACCATTTGGAGCATCATATGAACTTCAACAACGTAACCTTCGAGCGCTCGTTCGGCATCTCGTCGCAGCTGCCGCCCTCGACGCTTCCGGAAGTGGCGTTCGCAGGACGATCGAACGTGGGCAAGTCGTCCATGCTCAACGCCCTGTTCGGCCGCAAAAGCCTGGCGAAGGTCTCGCAGAAGCCCGGCAAGACGTCCACCATCAACTTCTTCGCCACCGAAGGCGCCCGCTTCGTCGACCTGCCCGGCTACGGCTACGCGCGCGTGGCCAAATCCGAGAAGGGCCGCTGGGCGGAGCTGATCGAAGGCTATTTCAACCAGGACCGCAACTTCGCGCTGGTGGTCAGCCTGGTGGACATCCGCCACGAGGCGCAACAGCTCGACCTGAACATGATCAACTTCCTTATGGAGGCGGGGCTTCCGTTCGCCGTGGTGCTCACGAAGTCCGACAAGCTCTCCCGCAACCAGCAGAACAAGCAGGTGGCCGTGCTGCGCCGCCAGCTGGCCCTGCCCGACGACGTGCCCATGCTGGTGACGTCCAGCGAGAAGCGCGAGGGATTCGACGCCTTGCGCAAGCTCATCACGCAGGCCTGCGAAGGCTAGCGCGATATCGCGGATGCGAAGGCGCGCGCCCGCCGGTCGGGATTGCGCGCCCTGCCGGCATAGATTTGCCGGCCCTTTCGCGAAAGCCAGGCCCTTCCCCACCGCTAACGAGGCAGGGCGCCCCATGGGCGCGAACGAACCGGCACCCCTCCCGTAAGCGCAAGCGAGCCCCAAGCTGATGAACAGCTTGGGGCTCGCTTTTTACTGCAAGTGCTTTTGCGCTTCCGGCTTATATGCTTACCGGCGCACCGCTGGAGCAGGAAACGCTACCAGGGGCGCACGATGATCATGTCGGACTGCACGGAGCTGACGCACACCGTCTGGCCGAAGGTTGGGGCATGGATCATCTGGCCGCCGCCGATATAGATGCCGCAATGCGACCAGCTGGTGCAGATGTCGCCGGGCTGGGGATCGGAGACCTGGGACATGCCCATGAACGTGTACGTGGTGCCGTAACGCGAATTGCTGCCGGTCAGGGCATAGCTGACCAAGCCGGAGCAGTCGAAGCCGTCGGGGCCGACGCCGCCCCACACGTACGGCGCGCCGATGCAGCTGTAGGCGCGGTCGACGATGGCGTTGCCCGTGGAGGCGTTGTAAGACGGCGTCCAGCTGCTGGAACCGCCCGTATTACCGGAGTTGCCGGAGTTGCCGTTGTCGGTCCCACCGCCATTGCCGGAACCGCCGTTGTCGGTCCACGCGTTTCCACCGCCGTTGTCGGCATTGCTGCCATTATCGGCGTTGCCGCCCGCATTGGCGTTGTTGTTGGTAGCGGCGGCGATGCCCATACGCTGGGTAGCCTGAGCAGCGGACTGGTCGACGGTCTGCTGGGCGGTTGCGGCAGCGGCAGCGGCCTGTGCGGCACGCTCTTCCTCCACCAGCGTGGCAACCTCGGCCGTAAGGCCGTCATAGGTCTGCTGCATGGAGTTGACGGTGGCCTGCGCCTCGTCCTGGATCTGCTTGGCTTCGGATGCCTTGGCAGCGGCGGTGCGGGACTGCTCGTCGAAGGTTGCCTTCTGCTCCTGAGCCTCGGTGCGCAGGTCCTTGTTGCGCTGCACGAGCTCGGCATCATTGTCGTTGACCTTGTTCAGCAGGTCCCAGTTCGTGGCGAACTCGGTGAACGTGGTGGAGCCGAGCAGCAAGTCCAAAAACGAGCTGGTGCCCGTGCGGTACATGCTTTGCGCACGGTCGCCCAAACGGGACTGCACATCGGCGATCTCGACGTTGATCTGGTCGATGCGCTCCTGCGCCTGATCGGCGGACTGCTGGGCCTGGGCCTGCTCCTCGAGCGCCTGGCCGTAGTCGGCCGACGCCTGGTCGAGCTTGTACTGCATGGAGTTGAGCGAGGCCAGGACCGCCTGGGCCTCGGCCTGCTTGGAAGATGAATCAGGGGTGGCGAATGCCAGCTGCGGAACCATAAGGCCGCAGGACAGGACGCAAGCCATCGCTCCACCGGCGATGCGGCGGCGCAGCTTCATTTCCTGTTGCATGCACGAACCTCCTTCTCGGTTGCAAAATCGCTTACGCCACTGTATCACCCTGGCAACAAGCGCGGTACCTTTTGCACTGAACGGGCATACGCCCAGGTGAGGCAACCTGCAAATATGTAGAACAGGCGGGCGGCGCGAAGCGGGGCCTTCCCTCCCCGCCTGCTCCACCCGCCCGCCTTTCGCGACGCCCTGTCATGTCGGCTAGCCGCGGAAACCCGCGTCCTCCTTATGGCGCGACGGGTCGTCGGCCGCGGAGGTGGCCAGCGCGTCGCAGCGCTCGTTCTCGGCATGGCCGGCATGACCCTTGACCCAGACGAACTCCACGTCGTGGGGTTCTTTCGCCTTGAGCATGCGCTTCCACAGGTCGGAGTTCTTCACCGGCTGCTTCTGCGAGTTCTTCCACCCGCGCTTGAGCCAGCCGTCTACCCAGTGCTGGTTGAACGCGTTCACCAGATACTGGGAATCGGAGTACAGCGTCACGTGGCAGGGGCGCTTGAGCGCCTCAAGGGCCACGATGGCGCCGAGCAGCTCCATGCGGTTGTTCGTGGTGCAGCGATACCCCTGCGAGAACTCCCGCTCGTGCACCCCGCCCTTGCTGTCGATGAAGCGCAGGATGCTGCCGTACCCGCCCGGCCCGGGGTTGCCCCGCGAGGCGCCGTCGGAATACAAATCAACGTGCATATGCAAACCAACTTTCCGCACCCACGAAAAGGCCGGCCAGCCGCGTTGCCGCAGCTGGCCAGCCTGATAGGATGCCGTGCTTTGAAACCCTACTTGAACTGCGAGGGATGCTTCGAGAAGAAGTCGAAGCGCGGGGGAAGCTCGCGGATGCGATGGCGCCCGTCCTCGAGCTCGGCGCCATGGCACAGCTCGTCCATGCCCTCGAAATCGAAGTTCCAGCTGAAGAAGTCGTCGAACTCGAAGCTGAGGTAATCGGCGATCTTCTCGCAGCCCTTCGGCACCACAGGGTGCATGAGCAGCGTGGATACGCGCAGCAGGTAGAAGCAATCGAGCAGCACCTGACGGCGCAGCTGCTCGTCGCCTTCCTTCTCGGCGGTGCGAATGTTGTCCGTCCAGTACTTGTTCGCCCAGCGGATGAACGTGTCCATGATGGACATGACCGTGTGCAGCTCCGCCTTGTGCATGGTCTTGTCGTACTCGTTCATGCAGGCATGAGCGCGCTCGCGCACCTCGGGCGACACCTCGCCGAGCGGCATCCAACCCTCGAAGTTCTTCTGCGCCTCGTAGAAGCAGCTGCGGGCCAGACGGTTGAACACGTTGGTGAGCAGCGTGCCTTCCTTGAGCACCGGGTCGGCCACGCGCGGGTCGTTGCGCTTGGCCTCGTCGGGATCGAAGGGCTTGGGCTTGAAGCCCACGGACTTCTGATCCAGGCCAAGGGCCAGGAAGTGCGCGCGAAGCTGCTCGACGGTGTAGTGCTCGAGCAGCTCGTCGGCCGTGGGCGGCTTGACCGAACCCGACGACGAGGCCTTCTTGTTGCCCAGCAGGATATGATGGTTGGCGATGAGGTTGGTCTGACGCAGCGGCGTGTCGGTCTCGCCGGGCGCGAGGATGTCGCCCGGGCGCAGCGCCTCGATGAGCGCCGGCTGGGCAACGCCGTAGAAGTACAGGTTGTCCTGACCGATGAACTGGTAGACCTGCGCGTCCTCCGAGCACCAGAAGTCCCGCCAGCTGCCGCGCGGCAGGCCCATCTTGTCGTTGATGGCCATGGTGAAGCTCATGGGAGCCCACAGGCTTTCGGGCCAGCACCACACCGTCAGGCCCTCGAGCCCGTCGATGACCGGCGCCTTCACGCCCCACTCGATGTTGCCGGTGATGCGGAAGGGAACGAGCGCCTTGCCCGTGCGGAAGCGGATGCCCGCCGCGGCAAGGACGTCGCGCGCCGCATCGCGGTCGTCGATGGTGTCGAACTCGATCTCGAAGGACTGCTTGCCCTTCTCGGCCTCATGGTACTGGTGATGCGCCAGCTTGTCGGCGATTTCCAGGTACTGGTCGTACAGCTCGTTTTTGATGTAGACCACCGGCGGGGCCAGGAACTCCTTGATGGTCTGCGGCACGATGGGGCGCACCTCGGGGTCTGCCTCGAGCGCCTCCACGTGCTTTTTCAGGAAGCCGTTGAACGCCGGCAGGTCGAAGTACCAGTTCTCTACCGGGCGCATCTCGGGCGTGACGCCCGTGAGCGAGGACTTCGGCGCGATGAGGTCCTCGGGCGCGTAGCTGTGCCCAAGATCGCACTCGTCGGCATAGGCGTGCTCGGACTTGCACCCCTGCACAGGGCAGTGGCCCTGCACCTGACGGCCGTTCAGGAACGTGCCGGCCTCGGGGTCGTAGAACTGCAGCGTCGCACGCTTCTGCAGCCAGCCGTTCTCATGCAGCTTCTTGATGAACGCCTCGCTGATGAGCTGATGGACCTCGCCGGAATGCCCGATGTTGGAGCCTTCGTAGATATCAAGGCTGATGTCGTAGGAATCCAGCGTGTCCTTCTGGCGGTTGTGGTTGCGCAGCACGTAATCTTCGATGGTGCCGTCGAACTGCCCGGCCTCCACCAGCTTGCGGTAACCCTCGTTGATCGGCGAGCCGAAGCAGTCCGTGCCGCTGATGAAGCGGACGTTCTCCGCGCCGATGCGGTCGCGCAGGAAGCGCGCGAAGCAGTCGGCGGGCACGAACACGCCGGCGATATGCCCGAAATGCAGCGGCTTGTTGCCGTAGGGCATGCCGGCCGTGACCACCGCGCGCTTGGGCCAGGCAACCGTTTCGTTGTTGTCATGCATTGTCGCCATCTATATATGTCTCCCCTAGAATTCCAGGTTTGCGTTTGCGTTCCCGTTGTTGTGCTGGGCCTTTTTCGCCGTGCGCATGAGGAACTCGTCGTTGTCGTCGGTGCGCTTCAAGGACTTGATGAGCATGTCCATGGCGCGCTCGGTGTTGTTCGTGTTCGCAAGGATGCGGCGAACCGCCCAGATCAGCGGGGCCTTCTGCGGGTCGAGCAGCAGGTCCTCCTTGCGCGTTCCCGATGCCACCGGGTCGATGGCCGGGAAGATGCGGCGGTCTGCCAGGTTGCGGTCGAGCTTGAGCTCCATGTTGCCCGTGCCCTTGAACTCCTCGAAGATGACCTCGTCCATCTTCGAGCCCGTCTCCACCAACGCCGAGGCGAGGATGGTCAGGCTGCCGCCGCCCTCGATGTTTCGGGCCGCGCCCAAAAACTTCTTCGGCGGGTACAGGGCCGTGGAATCCACGCCGCCGGACAGGATGCGGCCGGATGCAGGCTGCGCCAGGTTGTAGGCGCGCGCCAGGCGCGTGAGGCTGTCGAGCAGCACCACGACGTCCTTGCCTTCCTCCACCAGGCGCTTCGCGCGCTCGATGACCAGCTCGGAAACCTGGATGTGGTTCTCGGTGGGCATGTCGAAGGTGGAGGAGATGACCTCGCCCTTGATGGAGCGCTGCATGTCCGTGACTTCCTCGGGGCGCTCGTCGACCAGAAGGCACATGAGGTGCACCTCGGGGTTGTTGGCGCTGATGGCCGCGGCGATGTCCTTCAGGATGGTGGTCTTGCCGGCCTTCGGCGGGCTGACGATCAGGCCGCGCTGGCCCTTGCCGATGGGGCTGACCAGGTCGATGACGCGTGCCGTGATGGTGGTCTGGCCATGCTCCATGGTCAGGCATTCGTCGGGATAGACCGGCGTGAGGTCGCCGAAGCGCACGCGACGGCCCAGCTCCTCGACGGGCTTGCCGTTGACGGTGGCCACCTTCTGCACGGCGGCGTACTTCTCGTTGGGGCGCGCCGGGCGCGTGGTGCCGGTGAGCTTGTCGCCCTTGCGCAGGCCGTTTCGGCGGATGGTGGAAAGCCCCACGTAGCAGTCCTGCTCGCTGGGCAGATAGCCGTTGGTGCGCAGGAAGCCGTAGCCGTCCTGCATGATGTCGAGGATGCCCTCGACCTCCACGAAGCCCTCGGCCTTCAGGAATGCGTCGTATACGGCGTCGACGAGCTCGGCCTTCTTCAGGCCCGCGACGTCTACGTCGAGCTCGGCGGCCTTCGCACGCAGCTCGGCCACCTTGAGCTTGGCCAGGTCCTCCTTGTTGACGCTGGGGACGACCTCGCGGTTGTTGTTGCGCTGGTGGCGCTGGTGACGGTCGTTGCGGTCGTTGCCGTTCTTGCGGCCGCCGCGGTCGTTGCGGTCGTTGCGCTGGTGGCGGTCCGCGCCGGCGTTGCGGCCCTCGGCGCGCTGCTCGGCGCCTTCGCGGGCATCGCCCTTGCCGCGGCCCTCATGCTGCTCGGAACGGCCCTCGCGGTTGGCGCCCTGGGCGCGCACCGATTTACGCGGCGTGCGCGCGGCGCGTGCCGCGCGGCCCGGG
>NZ_CAKTYH010000025.1 GCF_934632265.1 uncultured Senegalimassilia sp. | reverse complement strand
GACTTCGGCGCCGACATGCTGGTCATCCTGACCGCCGTCGAGAAGGTCTGCATCAACTTCAACAAGCCCGACCAGGAAGAGCTCTCCACGATGACCGTGGCCGAGGCTCGCGAGTACATCGCCCAGGGCCAGTTCGCTCCCGGCTCCATGCTGCCCAAGGTCGAGGCCTGCATCGAGTACGTCGAGGCTTTCCCGAAGGGCAAGGCCCTCATCACCTCCCTCGAGTGCGCCGCTGCCGGCCTCGAGGGCAAGACGGGCACCGTCATCGTTGCTTAATTTGATGACTGGCTCTGTTTGCTGATCCTTCCCGATATCGCAACGCGATTTCGGTGCAGCAAACTTATGAAAACGGCTTCTGCAGATCGTTTTTGCTCGCGATCCGCGACTTGCGATTTGCTTCAAGTTTGTTTTCAGCCCAATCGGTTTTTATCGGTTGCTCATCTCGAATGGAAACTGAAACAACGCTTACTCGCGACAGTGCGTGCGCATGCCCTGTCGCACCTCCTAAAGCCTTTGCCTTTGTTCAAGATTTGATCTTTGGGCAAGGCCCAAAAGCTCCCTCGCTTATGCGGGGGAGCTTTTGGTTTTCGGTTTACCGTGTTGCCTGGCTACCGATTATCGGTTTCTTGGGACAACCATGGTAAGATGCAGAACTATGTATTCGGCGCTAGCTTAAGGAAGTTTTATCAACATGCAAATTCGCGAAGAACTGGAAAACCTCATTGCGGCCTCTATCGCCGCTGCTTGTGACGACGCAACGCTGGAGCTGGCCGAGCGTCCTGCTCCGGCACTTGAGCGTCCTCGCGACCTGTCCAATGGCGATTGGGCTTCGACCGTAGCCATGCGTACGGCAAAGCTGGCTCATAAGAATCCGCGCGAGATTGCGCAGATCATCGTTGATCATCTGCCTGAAAACAACATGATTGCGTCTGTTGAGATTGCGGGTCCTGGTTTCATCAATATCAAATTGGCTCCTTCTGCATTTCAGTCCGTTGCCGCTCGGGTGCGTTCTGAGCGCTTTGATTTTGGCAAGGGCACGGTGCCGGAAGGTACTCCCCACAACGTTAACCTTGAATACGTCTCCGCTAACCCTACGGGTCCGATGCATGTCGGTCATGGCCGTTGGGCAACGCTTGGCGATGCCATTGCTCGCGTGATGCGCCATGCGGGCTATCAGGTTTCCGAGGAGTACTACATCAACGATCATGGCGTTCAGATGGATGTGTTCGGTAATTCCGTCTCCGTTCGCTATATGCAGCTGCTGGGTCATGACGTTGAGATGCCTGAGAAGTGCTACGGTGGCGGCTATGTGAAAGATATCGCCCAGGGAATCATCGATCGTGATGGCAACAAGTGGGAGAGCGTCAGCGACCAGGAGCGCATGGAGGCTTTCCGCGAAATCGCTTATCAGGAGATGCTCGATCTTGCCCGTGAAACCCTCACCGGTTTCGGTACCACCTTCGATACCTGGTTCAGTGAGCGCAGCCTTTATGAGACCGATGAAAGCGGCACGTCGCCCGTTTCCCGTTCCCTTGAGATCATGAACGAGAAGGGCTACCTCTACGACAAGGATGGCGCCACCTGGTTCCGCTCCACCGATTTCGGTGACGACAAAGACCGTGTTCTGCTGAAGGAAAACGGCGAGTACACGTACTTCATGTCCGATGTGGCTTATCACTACGACAAGATGCAGCGTGGTTTCGATCACCTCATCGACCTGTGGGGTGCCGATCATCATGGTTACATCCGCCGTTGCGAAGCCATGCTTGCTGCGTGGGGCTATCCCGGCGCGCTTGAGGTCGTGCTTGGCCAGCTGGTCAACCTCTTCCGTGATGGCGAAGCGGTGCGTATGTCGAAGCGTACGGGCGAGATGGTCACCTTCGCCGAGCTTATCGAAGAGGTCGGCGTGGACGCAACGCGTTTCCTGATGCTCTCGCGTTCTTCCGATCAGCCCATCGATTTCGATATCGAGGTTGCTAAGAAGAAGGACAACTCCAACCCGGTGTATTATGTGCAGTATGCCCACGCGCGTATCTGCTCTGTTCTGCGCAAGGCTGCCGGCGAAGGTGCCGAGTCTCTTTCCGCAGATGAGCTGGTTGCAAAGGTTATTCCGGCTGATGTCGACCTGAGCGTGCTCACGCATGAGTCCGAAATCGCGCTTATGCGTAAGATGGATGACTTTGGCGAGCTTGTCGCCTTGGCGGCTCGCGATCGCGCCCCGTTCCGTCTGACGCACTATGCGCAGGAGCTTGCCGGCTTGTTCCATCAGTTCTATACGAACTGCCATATCATCGGTGAAGAGGCTGCTGTCCAGAACGGTCGCCTGGCTCTCGCCGATGCTACCCGCACGGTCCTGGCGCTGACGCTTAGCCTTATCGGCGTTTCCGCTCCTGAGCGTATGTAGGCTTTCGCTCGGTTTTGCCGTTCAGTAAAATGGCCGCCCATGTGGGCGGCCATTTCTGTTCTATACGTTGTCCTCCAGGTCCATTTGCATGAGATTGACGTTTTCTCGCAGGCGTTTTGCTGCTACACGGGAAAGCTCGCCGTCGTCGTAGCGGGTTTGAATCTGCTCCAGCTCGATTTCCAGACCAAGTCGTTCGACATCGGCGCTTTTATCTTGCGTCGTCGTGAACGTGGTGATGGAAGGGGCGGCTGCGCGCAGCGTTCTCAGCAGACGTTGGTATTCGATAAGCAGTTTTGAAATGTCCTCGGCGTTTGCGGGGGAGTTTCCGGCCAACTCTTCATGGAGCTTATCCACTACATGCTCGTAGCACTTGATCTGCAGTGCTCGGGTAGCTTGCGTGGTCTCGCTGAGTTCGGCTCCGGGAACCTTATGGACGATTTCTTGCAAGCTGCGTCGACCGAACGTCCTCCATCGAATGAAATGCTGTCGAAGATTAGCGCGTACCGAGTGCTGATGCATGATCAACTCTTCCATTCGCGCAAGACGCATGAGGTACTGATACCCTGCGAATCGATCCACCTCGTCGGCGTCGATAAGGCTCTGCGCAAATTCGCGTTCCCAAGCAAGCGTGCGTAGGCGCAGCTTCATGTTCGGCTCGTCCTCTATGCCGTTAAGCTCTTTGATCCTTTTAATGCGGTCGTTATACTGCCGCACGACGATTTGCGTTGCCGCGCGCGTTTCGGGCGTTTGACGTGCGGACAGTTCTTCGATTACAACGCGGAGGATGTCAAGGTTCGCTTGGACGTCGCGTTCGAGCTGCTCGGTGTTGTCGCGTTTTTTCTGAGGGGCCAAGATCGGAACCACGAAGGTGGCGAGTAGGAGCGTGACCACGATGACGCCGCACGCTAAAAACAGTATCAGCTGACGTTGCGCGATAGCCTGCGGGATGGTCAGGATCACCGCCAGCGTCACAGTACCCTTCGGGCCGCCAAGCGTCATGATGGCAGCAGAATGCACGTCATGGGCAAGCGACTTGCGCGGTTCGGGCGCGATGTTCTTCTCCTTCGCGGTTTTCTCGTTGCGCTTCGCGACGTGCCGGTGGTGCACGCGCTCCATCAGCAGCACCCATACGAATCGAACTGCGATGAGAATCAAGCTGATGGTCAGCACGTATGCGAGCAGCGTCCAGTTCGAGATGGCCACCTTGCTCCAGGTGGTTTGCATGGCGCGCGGCAACTGCGTTCCCAGTAGCACGAACACGATGCCGTTGAGCGTGAAGGAGATAACGCGCCACACGCTGGTGGAGACGATGTTGAGGCGAGATACCGAGGGGCCCGCGGTGCGCGGCGAGATGACGTTGACAAGGCCGGCCGCCACCACGGCCAAGATACCGCTTCCCCCGAGTTGGTCGGCCGCCAAAAAGACGATGAACGGGGTGAATACCTCGAACAGGACGTGGAACGTGGTGTTCTCAAGGCCCCAGGATCGCACGAGACGAACGATGCCGTTGCCGATGACGCCAAGTATCAAGCCGAACGTGATGCCTCCCACGAACTCCAGCAGGAACTCGCCAATGGCATGAGCGGGGGAGAAGGCGCCGGTCATAGCTGCGGCTATGGCGAATTGGAAGGCTACGATACCTGAGGCGTCGTTGATTAACGATTCGCCTTTAAGGAGCGCCTTGCATCGCGGGCTGATGTCGGCGTCTTTCGATGCGGCGGACACGGCAATGGGGTCGGTAGGACCGAGCGCTGCACCCAGAGCGAATGCCGCAGCAAGCGAAATGGAGGGGATCATAGCGTTCACGAAAAAGCCCACGGCGACGATAATCGCCAGCACCAAGCCGATTGCCAGCGATAAGATTGAGCGCCTATTGCGCCATAGTTCCGTCTTCTTTGCCTCCTTGGCTTCATGAAAGAGCAACGGGGCTATGAACAACACTAAGAACAGCTCTGATTCGTCGAACAGCAGGTCGATCTGCCGTCCTGCGACCACGGCGATGGCAAGGCCTAGGCCGATTTGGATAAGCGGCGAAGATACTTTGGGCACGAGCTGATCGATCACCGACGAGGCTAATACGGCGGCGAGCATGAGCAATATAAGCAGGAATGTCTCCATATGGGCATCTCCAAGTATTCAACGGGAATGACCACATTGTAACCCGAACGGTAGGTGCTGAAAGGTTAACGGCGTATGAAGGTTGGTGCATCTGCACAAAATAGTGGAAGTAACCGCCGTAGGCGCGCGGCTATACCTTGGCAATGCTTCTATTCCGCTCATGTAAGGGCGAATGCGATGTGTCACGTCGTACGGACGGCTTCGAAAACCTTTTCGAAAAAAGTTTTGAAAAGGGGGTTGCACAGATTTGGGAAGTGCGTATAATACTTACTCGCGCCTTGGTGGGTGTGGCCTAGTTGGTTAGGGCGCCAGATTGTGGCTCTGGAGGTCGAGGGTTCGAATCCCTTCACCCACCCCATCGCGCAGCTTTTTGACATAGTGTGTTTTCTTGGACCGTTAGCTTAGTTGGTAGAGCAGGGGACTCTTAATCCCAAGGTCCGGGGTTCGAGTCCCCGACGGTCCACCATTTAAACACGCTTGTTGAACGAACCTTCACATATTCTTTTTCTTGGACTGTTAGCTTAGTTGGTAGAGCAGGGGACTCTTAATCCCAAGGTCCGGGGTTCGAGTCCCCGACAGTCCACCATGTGAACTCAAGCCCTGCTTTTGCGGGGCTTTTTTCTTTGTCTGAGCTTTTGTACCCAGTCATGCGCAATCGCTTCTCGCTTGCGGTGCTATCGTACAATTGAACGCGACACATCATGCCAATGGGAGCAGATCCCAAAAGGAGACATTTTGGATTCCAAACCATCTGAGAAACGATTTGCGCTCATCATCGATGCTGACAACGTTTCAGCCAAATACATCAAGCCCATCACCGATGAGCTGTCAAAATACGGCACGATCACCTACAAGCGCATCTATGGCGACTGGACTAGCACGCTGCACGCCAAATGGAAAGATGCGCTGCTTGAGAACTCGATCACGCCCATTCAGCAGTTCAGCTACACCACGGGCAAAAACGCCACGGATTCGGCAATGATCATCGACGCTATGGACATCATGTACACCGGTTCCGTCGAGGGTTTTTGCATTGTTTCCAGCGATAGCGACTTCACGCGTCTTGCAAGCCGTATCCGCGAAAGCGGCCTGACCGTCATCGGCATGGGTGAGAAGAAGACTCCTGTGCCGTTTCGCAAGGCGTGCGATATCTTCACCACGCTTGAGCTGCTTGTGGGCGAAAGCGGCAAGACGTCTCGCCGTGGACATCGCGGAGCGGCTTCCTCGACTGCCGGTCAGGGCAGCGGGCCGAGCATCGAGCAGGTCGAGCGCGCCGTGGCCGATATCGTCACGGATAACCAGAACAACGGTAAAGCCACCGGCCTCGGCGAGGTGGGTAGCCGACTTCTCAAGCGCTATCCGGACTTCGATGTGCGCAGCTACGGCACAAATCAGCTTACGAAGCTTCTCGGCGAGTTCTCCAGCGTCCAGGTGACCAAGGACGGCAACAGCGTGATGGTTGAGTTGACGGAAGGCTCGTCGGCGTCGTCCGGCGGCCGCCCCGACGACGATGCACAAACGGGGTCCGCGGATGCGACGGATCTCGAAAGCCGATCGGAGGGAGATGCCGCTGCATCGCAGCAAGATGCTTCCGAGCTGCAGGAAGGCGACAAGCCGCGCCGTTCTCGCAGGTCCCGTTCTCGCAGGTCCCGCTCGAAAACCGGCAGCGCTGGCGACAGGCCCCAAGGGCTCGGTGGTGAATCGGCTGCGACCGAGTCGGCTTTGGCGAACGAGATGGAGTCTGAGCAAGCATCGTCGTCGGCCAATTCCGGTGATGTGATGGATGATGCGCCTGGCAAGGTTGACGGAGCTTCTTTGCGTGCAACGACGGCCGCGGACGCGCTTGCGGATGAGGCGTTCGATAGGGTGGAGGCCGCAACCCCTTCGCCGGATTCCCCTGAAAGCGGTCATGGAGCTTCTTCCGCTACCGAGACGTTCGCCGCGGAAAACGACAGGGAAGGTGGCGCGGTCGAATCCGAGGTGCAAGGTTCGAAGCGGGCTCGCAAGCGGCGCAAGGCGTCACGGGCTCCGGAGTCCGAAAAGGGGCCCGAGCAAACGCCCGAGCAGCTCGTCTTCGATGCCGTGCGCGATGCGGGCATCGACGGGGTCGCCGTAACGGATCTGTCCAAGCTTGTGCGAAGCTCATTCAAATCGTTCAAGGTACGCGACCATGGGTTCGCTCAGATGCGGCAGTACATCGCTTCTCTTGCCGATATCAAGGTTGAGAAGCGGGGCAGCGATTATTTCGCCGTGCTGGAAGAATAGCTTGTGCTTTACGTGATGCGCTGCATTGTTCGGCGCATCACGTGTTTCCATCCGGTTAAATCCGCCGTTTAGGGTGATAACCGCTCAATCGACCCTCGTTCGTGTCGCTGCTTTTGCTATGATTGCTAGGCGCAAAAACACGCGCGAGGGCGTGCGGGCGTGGCGGAATCGGCAGACGCGCCAGATTTAGGTTCTGGTGGGCAACCCCCGTGAAGGTTCAAGTCCTTTCGCCCGCACCATTTGAGGGGAGCATGCACGCATGCATGCTCCCCTCAGCTGCTTTATGCTGAAGCTTGCGACCCTTATAGGAGGGGGTAGGCAAGCGGGAAGGAACGATTGGTATGGAAACTTTGAAGTCGATCTGCCGAAAGTGGAACGACATCAGCCTGATCAAGCGTATCTTGGTCGGTTTGATCATCGGCGCCGTTTTGGGCGTGCTCTGGCCGGGCAACGATGTGCTGGAGATGTTCGGCACGTTGTTCGTCTCCGCGCTGAAGGGCGTGGCTCCCATTTTGGTGTTCTTCTTGGTCATCAGCGCGCTTGCCAACGCTAAGGGCGCCGGTGCCATGAAAGTGGTCGTGATCTTGTATCTGGCGGCCACGTTCATCGCTGCATTCGTCGCCGTCCTGATGAGCTCCCTGTTCCCCGTGGAGCTTACGCTGGCCGCTGCGCAGGACACCTCTGCAGCGCCTTCCGACATCGGATCGGTGTTCTCCAAGCTGCTTCTGTCCATCGCATCCAACCCTGTTGACGCGCTGACCAACGCGAACTACCTGGGCATCCTTGCTTGGGCCGTGCTTCTCGGCATCGCGCTGCGTCGCGCCAAGGACGGCGTGAAGGAAGTGTTCGCCGCTATCTCCGATGCGGTTTCGCAGGTTGTGCGCTGGATCATCTCCTTGGCTCCGTTCGGCATCTTGGGCTTGGTGTACACCTCTGTCAGCACCAACGGCCTTGAGATCTTCACCGAGTACGGACAGCTTCTCTTGGTGCTCCTTGCCGCCATGGCAGTGGTCGCATTCATCACCAACCCGCTTTTGGCGTTCGCGTGCTTCCGCAAGAACCCCTATCCGCTGGTGTGGCGTTGCACGAAGGATTCCGGCGTCACGGCGTTCTTCACCCGCAGCTCCGCTGCTAACATCCCCGTGAATATGGAGCTGTGCAAGAAGCTTGGTCTGAACAAGGACAACTACTCCGTGTCCATTCCCTTGGGCGCCACCATCAACATGGGCGGCGCGGCTGTGACCATCTCCTTGATGGCCATGATGGCAGCGCACACCATGGGCGTCGAGGTCGGCTTCGGCACCGCCGTCATCCTGGGCGCGCTTTCCGCCGTGTCTGCTTGCGGCGCATCCGGCGTCGCCGGCGGCAGCCTACTGCTCATCCCACTGGCCTGCAGCCTGTTCGGCATCGGTAACGACATCGCCATGCAGGTCGTCGGCATTGGCTTCGTCATCGGCGTTATCCAGGACTCCGTGGAGACTGCCATCAACTCTTCCACCGACGTGCTGTTCGCGGCATCCGCCGAGTACATGCAGTGGCGTCGCGAGGGCCGCGAATTCAAGCCCGGCGTAGACGCGTAGGGTGTAAACGGCAAACCGAATATACCGATACCTTAGGAGGGGGCGCGATCGCGCCCCCTCCTTGCGTTTGGCGGTGTTCTAGCGTCTGGGTGTGTGGGGGGCGCAGGATACCGGCGATCAGGTTAGCCTTGCGTCCTCCTACGATTGCGACGGCTGCTTGTCGCCGTCGACGGGCGGTATGCACGTCCGAGCCTCGAAGCGTTCGCGAAGGGGTTGAGAGGGCGGGCTAGGGAAGGAAAGGGGGAATATCGGCGGTATGGGGCTCCGAGGTTTGAGGCGTTCGCGAAGGGCGTTGGCCAAATAGGGCAGACGTTGGGAGACGCCGACTTGCATGCTTTCCCTTGCAGTGCCAGCGCAGCTATGTCCGTGTACGGGCGCATGGCAATGAGAAGGGGCGCCGGAGCGCCCCTTAACGGAATATAGGATGCGATTTGCAGGTTATCCCACAAACCTGCCGAGCAGAAAGCCGATGATCACGCACGCAGCGGCAAAGCAGGCGGAAAGCGCTACCAGACGGGTGTCGTGGTGCTTATCGCGGTTGCGCTCCTCCTGCGCTTTGCGCTTTGCGGGGAAGTAGGAGTAGCCGTCGGTTGTGATGGCTACCACGGTGCCGCGACGCTCGTCCGGGCGTTTTGCAAGCGCCCCGCGCTCGATGAGCTCGCGCTGCAGGTCGTCGTCGGGGCGCAGCGGGAACGCGCAGCGATAGACCAATTCGCCGTCGACGGTGCAGGTTGCGCGTTCGTAATCAAGCAGGCGGCCCAGTTCCCGCTCTTGCAAGATGTTCAATTCGATGGAAGCCATGATGAGTTCCTCTGGTGCGTTGAGTGTGCGTTTTCAGATATAGTTATGATACCCTGAACAGGTTCGTTTTGGTAGGCAAATGTGGCAAGCGGCGCGGTGGTTTTCCGCGTCCCGTTGCGCAGGCGCGCCCTGCGTTTCCGTGGTTCGTTCGTGAACGCGGGACCTCAGCTTTATCGAGCGGGCGGAATGTGCCATAATAACAGGTCGGTGCGCTATAGCACCTGTGAGCAAGTAACGATGGAGGATAGCTACGTGGAAACTAAAGTTGAGGCTCTTGAGGGCAACCGCGCGAAGGTGACCATCACCCTCGATGCCAAGGACGTCGACGCCCGTATCAAGAATACGTATAAGGAATTCGCTAACAAGTACAACTTCCCCGGGTTCCGCAAGGGCAAGGCCCCGCGTCCCATTATCGACAACGCACTGGGCAAGGACGCTGTCCGCGCTTCCGTCGCCGACGAAGTGGTGAACGGTCTTTCCCTCATCGCCATCGACGAGAAGGGCCTGTTCCCCATCAGCAAGCCCGAGTTCGCTGAGGAGCCCGGCCTGGTCGAGGACGGCAAGGAGTACTCCTACACCTTCACCATCGAGTGCAAGCCCGAGGTCGAGCTGGACAGCTACGAGGCCGTCGAGATCGAGCTTCCCGGCGAAGAGGCCACCGATGAGGAGATCGAGGACCAGATCGAGCACTTCCGCGAGCATTACTTCACCTTCAAGGACGCTCCGGCCAACACCAAGGTCAAGGTCGACTCCGAGCTGACCATCGCCATGAAGTGCACCGACGACAAGGGCGAGGCCATCGAGAGCCTGTCCACCGAGGAGCGTCCCTACACCATGGGCGCCGGCCTTCTGCCCGAGGAGTTCGAGGAGAAGCTGGTCGGCCTGAAGAAGGGCCAGACCGCCGAGTTCGATCTGGACATTCCGGCCAACCCGCCCGTGCTGCTGCGCGCGCTTAAGGACAAGACCGAGAAGATCCACTTCGACGTCGAGGTCAAGGCCGTTCGCAAGAAGATCCTCCCCGAGGTCACCGATGAGTGGGTCAAGGAGACCCTGGGCTTTGAGAGCGTCGAGGACCTGCGCACCCGTCTGGCCGAGAGCCTGACCGCGCAGAAGAAGTCCATGCTGCCGGGCCTGAAGGAGCGCGCTTGCCTGAACAAGCTCATCGAGCGTATGGACGTCGAGGTGCCCGCCGCCATGGCCGAGGCCGCTGAGGCTAACCTGCTGCAGGAGCTGTTCCAGCAGCTGCAGGCTTCTGGCATGTCCTTCGACGCCTATCTGCAGCAGATGGGCCTGAAGGCCGAGAACTTCAAGGACGACATCAAGCTGCAGGCCGCCGACACCGTCAAGCAGGACCTTGCCCTGGACGCTTGGGCACGTCATTTCGACATGCAGGTCTCCGATGCCGACGTCACCATGGAGTTCGTGAAGTCCGGCGTCGAGGATCCGGCTGCCCTGGAAGAGGATTGGCGCAAGAACGGCCAGCTGCACATGGTCCGCGAGGGCGTGCTGCGCACGAAGGCCGTCATGGATCTGATGGACAAGGCCATCGTCACCGGGATCCAGCCGAAGGCCGACGACGAGAAGCCGGCTAAGAAGACCGCCAAGAAGGCTGCCAAGGCCGACGACGCCGAATAGCATAAGCTGTCAGCCATTTTCAGCCCGCCCAGGAGGTGCGTACGTGCGCGTGCGCATGCCTGGGCGGGCTGTGGTTACTCCATGAATGCGTCACAGCGCTTGCGCGCGCGGCCATGTTGCCGCACTATAGCTATCAAACCTTTTGGCCGCTGCGGCGGCTTTTCAAGAGAAGCGAGGCTTACATGAGTTTCAACCCACATTCTGCTCTGATCCCCTACGTTGTGGAGCAGTCGCCGCGTGGCGAGCGCAGCTACGACATCTATTCCCGCCTGCTCAACGAGCGCATCATCTTCTTGGGCGAGCAGATCGACGATCAGGTGGCCAACTCCGTGGTGGCTCAGCTGCTTCATCTGGAATCGGCCGATCCCGAAAAGGACATCAGCCTCTACATCAACTCCCCGGGCGGCAGTGTGACCGCCGGCCTGGGCATCCTTGACACCATGAACTTCATCAAGTGCGATGTCTCTACCATCTGCCTGGGTGAATGCGCTTCCATGGCCGCTGTGCTGCTGTCCAACGGCGCGAAGGGCAAGCGTCTGTGCCTTCCCAACTCCATGGTGCTCATCCATCAGCCTTCCGGCGGCGCTCAGGGCCAGCAGACCGAGATCGCCATCGTGGCCGATTTCATGCTGAAAACCCGCCAGCGTTTGAACAAGATCCTGGCAGACAACACCGGTCAGTCGCTGGACACCATTCAGCGCGACACCGAGCGCGACAATTACATGACCGCCGAGCAGGCTCTTGAGTACGGCTTGGTGGACCGCATCGTCACGTCCCGTGCGGCAATGGCAAAATCCGAATAGGAACGATAATCTCGATGAACGATAGACACGACGATCAATACGCGGGCAAGGACCCCAAGGACATCGTGTGCGCATTCTGCGGCAAGCATCCGCACCAGGTTGCGGCCATGATCTCGGGCCCGAACGGCATCTACATTTGCGATGAGTGCATCTCCGTATGCGCCGATGCCATGATGCGCGATCTGGGCCTGCAGGTGCCCGCTATGGGCGAGGCAGGCAACGATAGGGTGGTCGAGGCTCATATGGAGCAGACGGGCTCGCCGAGTCCCGAGCTCGTGCTCTCGCAGCTGCCCACGCCTCATGAGCTGTATGCCGAGCTCTCCGAGCATGTGGTGGGGCAGGAGGCGGCTAAGCGCGCTCTGTCCGTGGCGGTGTACAACCATTACAAACGCATCAGCCTTGGCGAGCAGGCCAAGGAAGGCGACGTCGAGCTTGCCAAATCCAACATCATGCTGTTGGGGCCGACGGGTTCCGGCAAGACGCTTCTTGCCCAAACGCTTGCCCGCACGCTGCAGGTTCCCTTCGCCATCGCGGATGCAACCACCCTCACCGAGGCCGGTTACGTCGGCGAGGACGTGGAGAATATCCTGCTCAAGCTCATCACGGCTGCCGATTTCAACATCGAGCGTGCCGAGATCGGCATCATCTACATCGACGAGATCGACAAGGTGGCCCGCAAGGCCGAGAACCTTTCCATCACGCGCGATGTTTCGGGCGAGGGCGTGCAGCAGGCATTGCTCAAGATCGTGGAGGGCACCGAGGCCTCGGTGCCGCCTCAGGGCGGTCGCAAGCATCCTCAGCAGGAGCTTATACATATCGACACCACCAATATCCTGTTCATCTTGGGCGGTGCGTTCGTGGGCTTGGCCGACATCATCGCCGAGCGCGTCGGCAAGTCGGGCCTTGGCTTCAATGCCGATATGCCCGAGTCGAAAAAGCATGCCGATGCCGCATTGCTGGCGCAGGTCCTGCCCGAGGACTTGAACAAGTTCGGCATGATCCCCGAGTTCGTCGGCCGCATCCCCGTCGTCACCAGCTTGTCCGAGCTTTCGGAGGATGATCTGGTGCGCATCCTGACCGAGCCGAAGAACGCGCTGGTCAAGCAGTACAAGCGCATGTTCGAATTCGAGGAATCCGAGCTGACGTTTACCGACGAGTCCCTCCGTGCCATCGCGCGAGAGGCTTTGGAGCACGGAACCGGCGCACGCGGCCTTCGCAGCATCTGCGAGCGCGTGTTGCAAAACGTTATGTATGACCTGCCGGAGCACGAAGGTGCTTCGAAGGTGGTGGTTCGCGCCACCGATATCACGGGGGAGACCACCCCGGTGATCGACTCTGTTCCCGAGCAACCGGAGATGAGCGTCTAACATGGAAGAAATGCCGAAAACCTACGATACCGCCGCCGTTGAGCAGCGCATGCTGGACAAGTGGCTTGAAGGCGACTACTACCGCCGCAGCGCCGGTGTCGGCGATTGCACGGTGACCATCCCGCCGCCCAACGTCACGGGCAAGCTGCATATGGGCCACGCGATGGATGACACCATTCAGGACACGTTCGTCCGCTTCAACCGCATGCGCGGTCGTTCTACGCGCTGGATCTTGGGAACCGACCATGCGGGCATCGCCACGCAGACCAAGGTGGACAAGAAGCTTGCCGCCGAGGGCATCTCGCGTCGCGAGATCGGCCGCGAGAAGTTCATCGATGCTTGCTGGGACTGGACCAACGAATACGGCGGGTTCATCGTGGAGCAGGTCAAGCGCATGGGCTGCTCCGTGGATTTCTCCGATCCTCATTTCACCATGGACGAGGATTACGCCAAGGGCGTGCGCAAGGTGTTCTGCGATTGGTATCACGATGATCTGATCTATCGCGGCAAGCGTATCGTCAACTGGTGCCCGCATTGCACCACGGCCATCGCCGATGACGAGGCCGAGTACAAAGAGGAAGACGGCCATCTGTGGCATCTGCGCTACCCGTTGGTGGAACCCATCGACGGGCAGGACTACATCGTGGTTGCAACCACCCGTCCGGAAACCATGCTGGGCGACACGGGCGTTGCGGTATCTCCGAAAGACCACGACAAGGATAAGTTCGTGGGCGCGAAGGTTATGCTGCCTATCATGGACCGCGAGATCCCCATCTTCTCCGATTTCTACGTTGATGCGGGCTTTGGCTCCGGCTTCGTGAAGGTCACGCCCGCCCATGACCCCAACGACTTTGCCATGGGCGAGCGTCATGGCTTGGAGAAGATCAACATCTTCGACGAGACGGCGCACGTCGTGGAAGGCTACGGCCAGTTCACCGGCATGAGCCGCGAAGAGTGCCGCGAGGCCGTGGTGGCGTGGTTCGAGGAGCATGGCCTGCTCGATCACGTTGAGGACCATCATCACTCGGTCATGCATTGCTACCGTTGCGACTCCGCGTTGGAGCCGTGGCTGTCCGAGCAGTGGTTCGTTGCTGTCGACAAGCTGAAGGGCCCGGCCACCGAGGCCGTCACCTCCGGTAACATCAAGTTCCACCCCGAGCGCTGGACGCAGTCCTACCTCACTTGGATGGAGAACCTTAGGGACTGGTGCATCTCGCGCCAGCTGTGGTGGGGCCATCGCATCCCCGTGTTCTACTGCGAGGATTGCGGCTGGGAAGATGCGCTCATGGAGGATGTCGATGTATGCCCGAAGTGCGGCGGCCATCACGTGCGCCAGGACGAGGATGTTCTGGACACCTGGTTCTCCAGCCAGCTTTGGACCTTCGCTACCCAGGGTTGGCCCGACAACACCGAGCTGTTGCAGGGGCACCATCCCACGGCGGCGTTGTTCACCGCTCGCGACATCATCGCGCTGTGGGTTGCGCGCATGATCATGGCTTCCACGTACTTCCTCGATGAGATCCCGTTCCATGACGTGGTCATCTACGCCACCATTTTGGCCAAGGACGGCACGCGCATGTCCAAATCCAAGGGTAACGGCGTAAACCCCATGGACCTTATCGAGAAGTACGGCGCAGATGCCATGCGCTTCAACCTGCTCACGCTGGTCACCAACAACCAGGACGTCCGCTTCGATGCCAACATCGACAAGAAGACCCGCGAGCTCATCGATAGCCCGCGTACCGAGCAGGCGCGTTCGTTCGTCACGAAGATCTGGAACGCCAGCCGCTTCGTGCTCGGCAACCTGGAGGGCTTCACGCCCGGCAAGCCTGTTGCCCGTACCCAGGCCGATGCGTGGATCTTCAGCCGTCTTGCCCGCCTTTCCAAGGTGGTCACGGAGGGCCTGTCCGCCTACCAGTTCGGCGAGGTCGCGCGCGAGCTGCACAACTTCTTCTGGAACGAGTTCTGCGACTGGTACATCGAGTTCACCAAGGCAAGCCTGCGCGCCGAAGGCGAGGAGCGCCTGCAGACGCAGCGCAACCTGGTGTTCGTGCTGGACAACGCGCTTCGCCTGCTGCATCCGGCAACGCCGTTCGTGACCGAGGCCATTTGGGAGCACCTGCCCAAGGCCGAGGGTGAGAAGGATGCGCTCATGGTTGCGGCCTGGCCCGAGCCTGAGACGCTTGCCTCTTGGATCGATCCCGATGCCGAGCGTGCGGTCGGCATGCTGTGCGGCGTCGTGGGCGCTGTCCGCTCCACGCGCGCCCGTTACGGCATCAGCCCCAAGCAGGAGCTTGCGGTCGTGGTGAACGCTCAGCCCGAGAACGTGGCCGTGCTCGAGGAGCTTTCCGCTCAAATCGAAGCTATGGCTCGCGTATCCGAGCTCACGGTTGCCGCCGGTGCGGCGAAGCCGGCCGAAAGCGCTGCCGTGGTCGTTGAGGGCGCCGAGGTGTACAGCGTGCTCACCGGCATGGTCGATTTCGATGCTGAGCGCACTCGTCTCGCCAAGGAGCAGAAGAAGCTGGCGGGCGATGCGGCCAAGTTCTCCAAGAAGCTGTCCAATCCGGGCTTTTTGGCCAAGGCGGCTCCCGAGATCGTGGAGAAGGATCGCGCCAAGCTTGCAGAGATTGAAGATCAGCTGGCCCGTGTCGAGGCTCAGCTGGCCGAGCTCGGCTAGTTGTGAAGGAATTCGCAGCTAGCGGACCAAAAAACTTGCACGATGGCGGCAATGGCGGTATACTGTCAAATCGTGTCTTGTGACAAGTAAAGGTTTTACTGAACATATAAGAAGGAACAGGCAATGGATATCATTCGCGCAATCGAGCAGCAGCAGATCAAGTCCGATCTTCCCGAATTCCACGTTGGCGACAACGTCAAGGTTCACTACCGCATCACCGAGGGTAACCGTGAGCGTATCCAGGTGTTCCAGGGCGACGTGATCCGTCGTCACGGCCATGGCGTCCGCGAGACGTTCACCGTCCGCAAGATCAGCTTCTCCATCGGCGTTGAGCGTACCTTCCCGGTGCATTCCCCGAAGATCGACAAGATCGAGGTCACCCGTAAGGGCGACGTCCGTCGCGCCAAGCTGTACTACCTCCGCGACAAGGTGGGCAAGGCTGCCAAGATCAAGGAGAAGTCCTTCCGCTAAGCCGGCATTCGGCATATGTGACTTCAAGAACCCCTCGTCCGATTGGAGGAGGGGTTCTTTTTGATTCGAGAACGTGATCTGAGAAGGCGCTCCATTGTTTCGCCTTCGCCATCTGATCCAGCTATATCGGCTGAAACGTACTGGTTCGAGAGATCGTGTTTCGGCCTTCGTTTAGCGTCTGTGCTAGTTCAAGCGAGGCCGGATGGTTTGAGGGGCTATCGTTTTCAGAATCGATAACCGGTTGCGCTGGATTTTAATGGCTCGTTTTCGAATGCTATTTTGAGGTAAACCGCTTCCGAGTCAGAAGTGCGGGATGCCTCGTTTATGTGCGTCATACAGGAGGGGAAACCATGGGTCCAACGGTTGCTGAGATCAAATCCAAGCTGCAAGCTGCCGATGCTGCCGAGTTCGCCGTTCTCGAGCGGTCGTTGGTCGCGGATACGCGCAAGGGCGTGCGTTCGGCGGTCGAGTCGGCGCGAAGACGTCTTACTGCCGAGGCCCAGGAGTCGGCGCGCCTGGAGGGGATGTATGCCTTCCAAAACGAAATCGCGAGCGGCGGTATCGTGGTCGGCCTTGACGAGGTTGGCCGCGGCCCGTTGGCGGGCCCCTTGGCGGTTGGCGCCGTAGTGCTGCCAGATCAGCCGCATATCCCAGGGCTCAACGATTCTAAGCAAGTGAAAGCGGAATCTCGCGAGGCGATAGCGCATCATATCAAGGAGGTCGCGCTTGCCTGGACCGTTCAGTACGTCTCACCTGAAGATATCGATTCAAACGGGATGACGGCGTCGCTGCTGCGTGCCTTTCGGGCCGCCCTTGCGGAAGTGGAGTCGACGGGCGTGAAGCTCGACACGGTGCTGCTTGATGGCAACCCGCTGCATATGGACCCGCGTGAGGTGAACGTGGTGAAAGGCGATGGGAAGTGCGCCTCCATCGCCGCTGCTTCCATTGTGGCGAAGGTCGAGCGCGATGCGCTCATGTGCGAATATGCCCGGCAGTATCCCGAGTACGACTTTTCGTCCAATAAGGGGTACGCAAGCGCCGCCCATATCCAGGCCATTAAAGACCATGGGCTGTGCCCGATTCATCGGGCATCCTTTTGCCATGCATTTACGCAGGAAAGCCTGTTTTAATCGGTGTCTGCGCAGTGCCTAGGAATTACGTGCGTGGTCGGACGGCGGTGAGCGTTATTCTTAATGGTTGGCATGCTTTGCTCTATCTGCAAGCCTTTGGCGAAGGTGGCGCCGTTGCGTGCATGCTGCCTGATTCGGTGTGATTAGATGCAGCTTGCGAAGGCTTATCCTTCCTGGCTCCGCAAGCTTACGTGGTGTTATCTGCAAGGTTCGCACAAGGGTTGCGCAAGATGGCGTCGTTAAGGTAGGTCATAGCGAGGAAAGGAGCATGCTATGGCCGAATCACGCCAAGACGAGCAACGAGACGATCATCGAGATGATCGACAAGACGAACAAAGTCCTAACCAGACTTCCAACGACGCCGAGAGCGCAGGCAGCCAACCTAATCTGCACAATAAGCGGCTTGGCCGCTTGGGGGAGGACGTTGCGGCGCGTTATCTGGTGTCGCGCGGCTACGAGATCATCGCGCGCAATTGGACATGCCAGGCCGGCGAGGCCGATATCATCGCACGTGACGACGATATCTTGGTGTTCGCAGAGGTGAAAACGCGATCGAGCACCGAGAAAGGTTTTCCGAGCGAGGCGGTCGACAGCAAAAAGCGCCAGAAGTACCTGAAAATCGCCGAGCTTTTCACTAGCAGATACGACGTGCGCGACCTGCAGATACGATTCGACGTCATGTCCCTGGTCGTCACCGATAACGCGCACGCCACCATCCGCCATTACATCAACGCCTTTGGAGCCGAGTCGCTATGAGCGCGTCGTGCGTGGTGCACGCCGCGACGTTGCGCGGCGTGCAGGCGGTTCCCGTTGAAGTCGAGGTGTGCGTGAGCAATGGGATGCCGGGCTTTTCGGTCGTGGGAATGGCCGATGCTTCGGTACAGGAATCGCGGGAGCGCGTGCGCGCTGCGTTGCGAGCCTGCGGATTTAGCATGCCGAGCAGCAAAGTGGTGGTGAACCTTGCACCGAGCGCGTTGCGGAAAACCGGTTCGGGGTTCGACCTTCCCATAGCCGTAGGCTTGTTGTGCGCCACGGGCCAAGTGAATCCCGCCATGCTCGATGGCGTGCTGTTTGCAGGGGAGCTGTCCTTGGAAGGGGCCGTGCGGCCGGTAGCCGGCTTGCTGGCGTATGCCTTGTGCGCCCAGAAGCAGGGTCTGGCCCTTGTGAGCGCGGCAGAGGATGGAGCTGGGCGGATAGAGGGCATCAGTCGACGGGTGATCGAGTCGCTTGGACAGTTGCGCCGTGGAGAGTTCGTCGAACTCGGGGGCGCCTTGGCGCCCGAAAAGCCCGAGGAGCTTGACTTTCGCGACATCGCAGGCCATGACATGGCGAAGCGTGCTTTTCAGATAGCCGCTGCCGGCGGGCATGGCTTGCTCATGATGGGGCCTCCCGGCTCCGGTAAGACCATGCTGGCGTCGCGCCTGCCTTCTATCTTGGCTCCCTTATCACGTTCGGAGGCGCTTGAAGCGGCGGTCATCCATTCCGTTGCCGGTCATGATGCCGCCCCGCTTTTGGCCGGTATCAGGCCGTTTCATGCGCCTCATCATTGCGCGACCTTGGCAGGCTTGGTGGGCGGAGGCTCGCCTCCGCGCCCGGGTGCCATCTCGTTGGCGCATAACGGGGTGCTGTTCTTGGACGAGCTGCCCGAGTTCGCGCCTTCGGTGCTGCAGGGCATCCGTCAGCCTATGGAATCCGGGGAGGTGGTGGTCACGCGCGCCGACGGTAGCGTGCGATTCCCTGCGCGCTTCATGCTGGTAGCGGCGGCGAATCCGTGTCCCTGCGGCTTCTTCGGCGACTCCGAGCGTTCTTGCACTTGTTCCCAGCGCCAAGTGCATCAGTATCAGGGACGAGTGGGCGGTCCGCTTATGGACCGCATCGACGTGCATATCGATGTCGCCCGCATCCCGCCGGGCCAGGTGCTCTCAACGGGAAAGGGGACCTCGTCAGCGAAGCTTCGCGAAGGGGTGCTTGCGGCTCGGGAATACGCATCGTGGCGCCGCAGCACCACGGGGTTGGATGAGCGTGCACGTCAGGCCGAGGTGTTGGTCGGGTCGTGCGCTATGAGCGAAGCCGATCGCGGCTTTCTGGAAAAGCTTGCGGCTTCGGGGTCGATGAGCGGGCGCGCCATCATGCGCACGTTGGCGCTGGCAAGGACCATTGCCGATATGGAGCAGGTGCCCCGGGTGGGACGCGATCATCTGTGCGAAGCGGTCGGCTTCCGGTTGCGCGAAGGGGGTGCATGATGGCTGGGCAGCCCGAGGGGCCGGGTATGCGGTTGGCAG
>NZ_CAKTYH010000024.1 GCF_934632265.1 uncultured Senegalimassilia sp. | reverse complement strand
GGTGCGGTGAGCTGCTGGGGGGTAGGGGCGTTGCAGCCGCCGCGCAGCAACTGGGCGCGCTCCTCTGCGGTGAAGGCGACGCCGTTGGCGTTGGTGTAGTACCAATCCTCGGGCGTTTCGCTGGCGCGCTCAAGGTAGTTCGCGCCGCGGATGCCCAGCTTGCGCATGACGCTGGACGCGCCGCGCAGCAGGCCCTTCGGGGCCCAGGACAGCTTGGCATTGGAGAACGGCGTTTGGTAGATGCGGTAACCGCCGAAGAACTCGTCGGCGCCTTCGCCGGAGAGCACCGCCTTGACCTGCGTTGCGGCGATCTGGTCGACGAAGTACAGCGCCACGGCGGAAGGGTCGGCGGACGGCTCGTCCATGTGCCACTGCACGCGGGGCAGGCTTTCCCAGTACTCGTCCTCGCCGATGTACTTGTTGGTGTTGGCGATGTGCAGCTCGTCGGCAAGCTCGTGGGCCCACGAGATCTCGTCGCGCATCATGCCGCCGGCGCCCTCGGCGTTGTTAGCGGCGGCGTTCTTGTAGCAATCAAAGCCGACGGTGAACGTTTTGATGTCGGGGTTTTCCTTGGCCAGGCACGCGGCCATGTAGCTGGAGTCGATGCCCGAGGACAGGAAGCTGCCGACCTCGACGTCGGCCACGTTGTGATAGCGCACGCTGTCGCGCACGGCCTCGTCGATGGCCTCGACGGTATCCTGGCGGCTGCGCTGCGCATCGAAGCGGTACTCGGGGCGCCAATAGCGGCGCTCGGTGATGGAGCCGTCGGCATGCACGGTCATGCAGTGCGCGGGAGCCAGCTTGAAGATGCCCTTGAAGAACGTTTCGGGAAGGGCGCTGAACTGGAAGCACAGGTACTGCTCGAGCGCTTCATGGTTGAGCTCGCGCGTGTAGTCCGGATGCTCGAGGATGCACTTGATCTCGGATGCGAAGATGAAGCGGCCGTTTTGCTGCGTGTAGTAAAACGGCTTGATGCCGAAGAAGTCGCGGGCGCAGAACAGCTCGCGTGCATCGCGGTCCCAGATGGCGAACGCGAACATGCCGCGCAGGCGGTCGAGCACGCCTTCGCCCCATGCCAGATAGCCCGTGAGCAGGACCTCGGTGTCGGAGTTGGTTTGGAACTGCCAGCCTTGCGCCTCAAGCTCGGCGCGCAGATCGCGGTAGTTGTAGATCTCGCCGTTGAACACGATGGCGTAGCGCCCCTTGGCGGCCGCCTGCTCGGGCGTGCCGCACGGGGTGCCGTCAAGGTGCAGCGCCGGCGAGGTGATGACGGCGGCGTGCTCGCCCGTGGAGCGCACCATGGGCTGGTTGCCGTTGGCAAGGTCGATGAGCGAAAGGCGGCGATGGCCCAGGGCGATGCCGCTTTCGGCGTCGATGTACTGGCCTTCGCCGTCGGGCCCGCGATGGGCCATGACGTCGCACATGGCTTTCAGGGTGGGCAGGCTTGCATCATCAGCCTGCGTGAATCCGCAGATACCGCACATGGTGAGGCATCCCTCCAATCATATATAAAGGTAAGGTTCATCATAACGAATGGGGCGGACGGTGGCACGCCTCCCGCGAAAAGCGCAGATTTTCCAACGCCGCCCCGGCAAGCGCGCCGGCGGGTGCCGGGGTGCGTGCTACACTGCGGGAAAGGGGCCCGCTCGAGCCGATGGGTCGAGGAGCCCGCGGTCGAAACAGCCTTCTCGCGCCTGCTTGAGCGGGTCGGGCTGCGCCTGGGGCGTGGCGGATGATCGCATGTATGCCTGCGGGGCGACGACAGCTCGCCTGCAAAGGCGCTGAAACGACGAAAGGGAAAGGGGCATGCTATGAAGGTGCATGTTGAATTGGATGGCGGCCTGTTGGCGGATAGGTTCGGGAAGTACGCGCCCGAGCAGGACCGGCTGGAGGGCTTTCCCGTGCGTTCGTTCCCCATTGAGATAAACGACGTGCCGCAGGGGACGCAGACGCTCGCCCTGGCATTCATCGACTACGACGCCATTCCCGTAGGCGGCTTCTGCTGGATCCACTGGACCGCCTGCAACCTGCCGGCAACCACGACGCTCATTCCCGAGGACGCCAGCCGCACGGGGGCGGTCGACATGGTGCAGGGCCGTAACAGCAATTGGTCGCCCATGGCTCACGGCAGCGACAACCCGCAGGTGCATTCCCGTTACTGCGGCCCGCAGCCTCCCGATGCCACGCACAGCTACACGTTGAACGTGTACGCGCTCGATTGCGAGCTTGACTTGCCGGAGGGCTTCTATCTCAACGAGCTGCGCCGCGTAATGGACGGCCACGTGATCGATCAGGCGTCCGTTGAGCTGCCGAGCCGCGCGTAGCGGTATAAGGCTCCTTTGATTCGCTTCGTTAGGAAGATTCTTACAGTAATGAAACGGATTCTGTGGTTTGGCGCTGTACGGAGTAGCGCCGCAGGTGGGGTATTTTACAATGACGGGTACGCAATAGGGCGCCTGTCGTCTTGACGCTTGGGCGCGGGCGGTCTGCCGTGGGGTTGGCCGCCCGCCCTTGTTTTCGCGATGGCGCCGCAAGGTTATGGATCCGCGCTCGGTAGCGCCGGCTATGGAAGAGGTACCGCCCGTTATGAAAAACGTTCTGCACGTGCTCGGCCGCGATCTGCTGCGCCTTTTGAAGGCGCCGGCCGCCTTGGTGGTGGTCGTGGTGCTCATCGTGCTGCCGTCGACGTACACGTGGTTCAACGTCATCGGCTTTTGGAATCCCTACGACAACACGGGGAACATGCGCGTATGCGTGGTGAACCAGGATGCCGGATCTGAGAACGACTTGATGGGCCAGATGAACCTGGGCAACCAGATTGTGGACACGCTGCATGAGAACACCCAGTTGAAATGGGAGTTCACCGATTACGATGACGCGATGCGCAAGGTGGAGTCGGGCGAGGTGTATGCGGCGTTCGTCATCCCCGAGGACTTCACCGCCAACCTGTTCACCATCGTGACGGGCGATTTTCAGCAGCCTAACCTGCAGTATTACGTCAACGAGAAGATGAACCCCGTGTCGCCGAAGGTGACCGATGCGGGCTCGTCCACCCTTGACGAGACCATCAACAGCCAGTTCGTCTCCACGGTCAGCTCGGTGGTGGCGGATACGCTCAACGACAAGGTTGCCGAGGCCGAGCAAAACCTCAGCACTGCGCAGAATAATTCGGCGGCGCAGCTTTCGCGCGCCGTTGATTCCATTTCCAATGCGCGCACGACCGTAAGCGGGCTGGCGGCATCCACCGAGGAGGCCCGCCAGAAGGCGCAGTCGGCGAAGGGCCAGCTTGAGCAGGCGCGCGCCGATGCGCGGACCGTGCAGGACCAGCTGCAGCAGGTCAGAGACCTTTCCCTGACGCTGCAAAGCAGCTTGGGCACGTTCACGTCGGTGGCCATGCCCGGCATGTCGAACACGAATCTGATGCTGTCGCAGGTTGCCTCGCAGGCGGCCGGGGCGGTCACCGATGCTTCCAACGCCATATCGGGTGCGCAAGGCACCGTGGACGCCGCGGCGGATCGCGCCCAGGGCGTGCTGGACATGAACACTGCCGTCATCGAGCAGCTGCAGATCGTGTACGACCAGATGCCCGACTCCGATCCGAACAAGGAGCAGCTGCGGTTCGCCATCGACTCCCTGACCGCTCGCAACGCCGAGCTGCAGCGCGATTTGAACGACCTGAAGACGCTCAGCAATGACGTGGACGCCAGCGCTTCCAGCGTCGCCGCCGCTGCGAGCACCATCAACGCCGCCGCCCAAAACGCCATCACCGCTTCCAGCTCGTATCAGCAGCAGCTGTTCGGCAGCGCTTTGCCGCAGGTGAGCAACGGCATTTCCCAAGTCGGCATCGCCGCTGCGAACTTGAAGGGCGCCATCTCGAACCAAGGCTACCTGATCGACGAGACCTCGAGCGTGATCGACCAGCTCTCGGGGACGCTGCACGTGGCAAGCGACGCCATGGCGCAGACCGACGTCTTGCTGTCAAGCCTTGAGGGGACCATGCGCCAGGCGCGCAACGACGTGTCCCTGCTGGGAACGTCCTCGGCGATATCGGAGCTGACCGACAACGGGCGCATCGACCCCGAGAAGATAGCGGAGTTCATGCAGGCCCCCACGCAGGTGACCACCGAGAAGCTGTACCCGCTCAACGCCTACGGCTCCGCCATGGCCCCGCTGTTCATCAGCTTGAGCCTGTGGATCGGCACGTTGATGCTGTGCGTCATCTTGAAGCTGGAGGTCGACAAGGAGGGCGTGCCCGGTCTGACGGTGATGCAGGGCTATATCGGCCGTTGGCTGTTCTTCGCCCTGATGGTGACCCTGCAAGCTGTGGTGTGCGTGGCGGGCTGCCTGTTCATCGGCGTGCAGGCGGCGTCGGTGCCGGCGTTTTTCGCGACGGCCATCCTGCTGTCGCTTTCGTACCTGTGCATCACGTACACGCTGTCGTCGTCGTTCCAGCATATCGGCATCGGCCTGTGCATCATCATGGTGTTCGTGCAGATCCCGGGCGGTACGGGCTTGTATCCGGTCGAGATGACCGACGCCTTCTTTCGCACGGTGTATCCCATGTTCCCGTTCACGTACGGCATCAACGCGCTGCGCGAGACCATCGGCGGCTTCTACGGCACGCAGTGGCTGGGCTATTGCGGGGTGCTGCTGCTCATCGCGCTATCCATGGCGCTGGTGGGTTTGTTCGTGCGCCCGCATCTGACCAACCTCAACCGCCTGGTGGCGAAGGAGATCAAGCAAAGCGACCTGCTCAACGTCGAGGAGGCCTTGGCGCCCGAGCGCCGTTACCGCATCGGGCAGCTTATCCGGGCGCTATCCGACCATGACGAGTTCCACAATGCGCTGCGGCAGCAGGCGGATGCCTTCCTGAGGCATTATCCCCGCATGAAACGCGGCGCGCTTATCCTGGGCATCGCCGTGCCGGTGGCGATCACGCTGGTGTTCGCCGTCACCACCACCGAGAAGGTGGTCATCCTGACGGCGTGGCTGACCTGGTTGGTCGTCCTCATCGCCTTCTTGCTGGGCTTGGAAATGGTGCGCGACAACATCCAGCGTCAGGCGTCCATCGACAACATGAGCGACGACGAGCTGCGCGGGCATTTGGCCGATCGGGGCAAGAAGGTGGTCAAGGAGCTGGTTCCCGCCGCCATGTCCACGGCGCGCGTGTCGGTGCCCGTCGACCGCACCGCACGCGCAGCGGGCGTGTCCGTTCCCTTGCCGCCTGTGGGCGTGGCTGCCGATGACTTGGCAGACCCGTCAGCTCCGGCGTTCGGGTCCGATGGCCCCGGGCAGGGCGCTGCTCGCAAGCCGAAGGATGCTCCGGGCAAGGGCGCATCGCTTATGGACCTGGCTGTCAAGGGCGAACCGGCGTACTTCGACGGGCCGTTTTTGACCGATGACGAGGTTCATGGCGAAAAGGACAAGAGCGATGAGGAGCTGCTTGAAGCGGAGGTTCCCTCCCTTGAACTGAGCGCCGACGACCTTGAGGCGCTTGCGCAGCGCAAAGCCGAGCGCGGCAAGCACGGCAAGAAGCATAAGAAGCATAAGAAAAAGGGCGATTCGAAGAAGGGGGGCGGCCATGCGTAACGTGTTCAAGCTGTTCTCCTACGATATCAAGCACCTGTTCGGCAACGTGATAACCGTGGTCATCGTTTTGGGCCTGGTGTTTTTGCCGTCTATCTTCACGTGGTACAACGTCATCGCGTGCTGGAACGTGTTCGACAACACGGGCAACTTGAAGGTTGCCGTGGCCAACTCCGATGAGGGGTACCAAAGCGACCTGCTGCCGACGAAGATCAACGTGGGCGACAGCGTGGAGTCGGCGCTGCGCGCCAACGATCAGCTTGACTGGGTGTTCACCGACGAGGAGGACGCCATCGACGGCGCGCGCTCGGGCAAGTACTATGCGGCCGTGGTCATCCCGCAAAGCTTCAGCTCCGACATGATGAGCTTCTACTCCGACGATGCCGAGCACGCCGAGCTTATCTACTACGAGAACGAGAAGAAGAACGCCGTGGCGCCGCGCGTGACCGATCAGGCGTCCAGCAAGGTTGCCGCCCAGGTCAACACCACGTTCGCCGAGACCATCTCCGATGTGGCGCTGGGGCTGATCGATTCGCTGGGAACGGTGGCCGACGACTCCGATGCGGCGGGGCGGGTGGCCAAGCTCTCGGGCACCATCTCCTCGTCCGCCGACCAGATGCGCACCGCCGCCGACGTGCTCGAGTCGTATGCGAACCTGGCGGGAACGGCGCAGGCGCTGGTGGGAAGCTCCACCCAGCTTTTGGGCAACGCCCAAAGCGCGGTGAAGGACGCGCAGCAGCAGGCCTCGGGGGCGAAAAGCGGTGCCGAGACCATCGGCGATGCGCTGACGACCTCGGTGTCGTCCTTGTCCGACGCGCTGGCCCAAAGCTCCGATGGCTTCGATCAGGTTCCCGCGGCCATTGACAAGGTGTACGCGCAGGTGGACGCCGATAAGGCGAACGCCGCGCAAAGCCTTCGCGACCAGGCGGCAGACGTGGATGCCCAGATAGGGCGCTACCAGCAGCTCATCGAGGTGCTCGAATCCATAAAGCCGCAGCTCGACGAGCAGTATCGCCCGGCGGTCGATGCGGTGGTGTCGCAGCTGAACACGTCCATATCCTCGCTTGAGAAGCTGCGCGACAGCTTGACCTCGGCGGCGGATAAGATAGCCTCTGGAAACGATCCGGAGTCCACGTCCCGCGCCGATATCCAGGCGAAGCTCGACGAGGCGAAGGCGAACGCCGACAAGCTGAAGAACGACTACGAGAACAACTTGAAGCCGGGCCTTGAGAGCTTGGCGAGTTCGGTGGCGCAGGCGGCGCAATCGCTTTCGGCGCGCGCTTCGCAGCTTTCCGGCGTGGGCGACGACCTGAACGGCGCCGCATCCTCGGTGTCGTCCGACCTTGCGGGCGCGCAGAGCGCCATCCGTGCCATGTCCGATGAGCTGCATGGGTCCGCCGACAAGATGTCGGCGTTGTCTCAGCGCGTCAACGAGGCGTTGGCCAGCGGAAACGTTGAGCAGTTGAAGCAGATCATCGGCTCGGACCCCGAGGCCCTCGCCAAGGCGGTGTCCGCGCCCGTGGGGGTGGAACGCATCGCCGTGTTCCCGGTGGAGGACTTCGGTTCGGCCATGGCGCCGTTGTACACCACGTTGGCGCTGTGGGTGGGGTCGTTGCTGATCATGGTGCTGCTCAACCCGGTCCCCTCCGAACGCGCCAAGCGCGAGGCGGGGCTGGTCGAGCCCAAGTCTTGGCAGCTGTTCTTCGGGCGCTACGGTGCGCCGTTTATCTTGGCGTTCATGCAATCGACGGTGGTATGCCTGGGCAACATGCTGTTCGTGGGCGTTCAGGTTGCCAACCCGTTGCTGTATCTGCTGTGCTTCTGGGTGGCGGGCTTCGTGTTCAGCTTCATCATCTACACGCTGGTGTCGCTGTTCGCCAACCTTGGCAAGGCGCTGGCCGTGCTGTTGCTCATCATCTACGTGACCGGCGGCGGGGGCAGCTTCCCCTTGCAGCTGCTTCCCGGCTTCTTCCAGGCGGTCAGCCCGTTTTTGCCGGCGACGCACGTCATCAACGCCATGCGCGCGGCGAGCATGGGCGTGTACCAGAACGATTTCTGGGTGCAGATCGGCATAACGCTCGCCTTCATCGTGCCGTTCGTGATCATGGGCATCCTGCGGCCGGTGTTGTCGCGGTTGACGTATTGGTTCGTGGAGCAGGTGGAGAAATCGAAGGTGGTCGCTTAGGCGACGGCCGTCGGCATGGCTTGGCTTTTCGGGGCGCGGTCCGGTTTCGGGCTGCGCCCTTTTCGCGTTTGCGCGCATTTGCCCCCGTTCGACGGCTTGCCTGGTCGCGCGGAGGAGATCCGATTGCGGGTCAGCGGCCTGTCGCGTGCTGCATGGAGTATAATTTAGAGCAGGTTCAACACGGTACGTTACCTGCTTGAACGACGGCAACGTAACGGTTGGGTCAGAAGGCAAGGCGCCAAGGGGCAGGCCTTGCGCATCCGGCGGCAAGCCGCTGGTTCCAAGCCCGCGCGGCGGGGTGCCGCTGGGCGCTTTTGAGGGAAGGAGCCCGTTATGATGTTCCGTCATGTCATGGTCCCCTATGATGGGTCCGATCACGCGAAGAACGCTCTGAACTACGCCAAGGACCTGGTTGCCGGCGACGCCGACGCCAAGCTGTCCGTGGTACATGCCGTTCCGTCCAGCTATATGGGCGTGGATCGCATGGGTACCGACGGCGCGCTCGACGGCGTGCCCTACGGCATGTTGGATTACGAGGAGTATCAAGGCGTGGTCAAGCGCGTGCTGGACGAAGCGCAGAAGCGTGTTGCCGAGGACTTGGGCGATGCCCTGGCCGATCTGGGCGACCGCGCCCAGGTGGAGGCCGTTGCCGGCGCTTCTCCCGCCGATGCGCTCTCGCGTTACGCCGAGGAGCATGATTGCGACCTCATCGTCATGGGTCGCCGCGGCCTGGGCGCCATTCGCGGCATGCTGGGCAGCGTCAGCTTCGGCGTGCTGCGCGCCACCGATGTGCCGGTGCTCACGGTGAAGTAGCCTTCGCCTGCCGGTTTTGGCTGATCGGCCGCCTGCAACGCTTGCCGTTGCAGGCGGCTATTTGCGCTTGGGAGGGGATGCAGGACGGGGCCGAGGGCGCGTCCTTGAACCCGGAGGCGCTTCGGATGCCGGGTTCGGCGCTGCGGCGATGGGGCGTTGCGGCTGCGTATCGGCCCGCAAAGCGCGCGGGCGTTGCCGTTGCGTTAAGCCGCTTGCGGTCCCAGCGCCCAGCGCACCAGCATCTTGCCGGCGACGACGCCCAACACGCATACGGCCAAGCTGCCGAACGCATAGGCGCCGCCTATGGCGTATTCGCCGCGTTCGAGCAGCCCGAGTGTTTCAAGCGAGAAGGTGCTGAACGTGGTGAAGCCGCCGCACAGGCCGGTTTTCAGGAACAGCACGGCGTTTGCGGGCAGCATGCCGGGACGGATGCTGGCCGCTTCCACCACGGCGCCGATGACCACGGCTCCCGTGAAGTTGATGACGAAGGTGATGAGCGGGAATTGCCCTTGATAGGGGAGCAGCCCAAGCAGATAGCGCGCAACGGCTCCGCAAAAACCGCCTGCTCCAACGCATAACGCCGCGATCATGGCACGTCCTTTCCGATGCATGTTCTTCGGGTTCGTATTGTAGTGCAACCTGCCGGCGCGCGCGTTGGTTGCTAGACTGGACGGGAACGAAAGGAGCAGACCATGGCGGATGAGATGATGGATAGGGGCTTGGCGTCGGCGCAGGCCGATACACCGGAGCGAAGCATCGGGGAGGCGGATGTGCAAGCGGCGCATCAGATGGCGGCGTTCGTGCAGGAGTGCCCGAGCATGTTCCATACGGTGGCGGCCATACGGCGGCGCTTGGACGAGGCGGGCTTCGCCTATCTGCCTGAAAGCAAGCCGTGGAAGGTGCAGCGCGGCGGGCGGTATTACACCGTGCGCAACAACTCGAGCATCATCGCGTTCAAGGTGGGCGCGCGGCTTGACGCGTACCGTTTCCAGCTTACGGCGTCGCATTCCGATTCCCCGACGTACAAGGTCAAGGCGGCCCCCGAGCTTTCCGGGCCGTCGGGCTATATGCGTTTGAACGTGGAGGCATACGGCGGCGTGATGGACCACACCTGGTTCGACAGGCCCCTGTCCGTTGCCGGTCGCGTGCTGGTGCGTTCGGGCGGTCGTGTGGAAAGCCGCCTGATCGCGCCCGATGCCGATCTGCTGATCATCCCTCGCGTGCCCATCCATCTTGATCGCGAGGCGAATTCCCGTTTTTCCCCGAACCGTGCCGTCGATCTGTGCCCGGTCATGTCGGCAGGGGCGCTTCAGCCCGGGTCCTTCGATCGGCTGGTTGCCCAGGAGGCGGGCGTCGCGCCCGAGCAGGTGCTTGCGCGCGACCTGTTCCTGGTGAACCGCCAGCAGCCTTCCGTGTGGGGCTGGGGCAACGAGTTCATAAGCGCCCCGCGCCTGGATGACCTTGGGTGCGCCTACATCTCGCTTGCTGCGTTCCTGGCCGCGGGCAACGACGACGTCGTCTCGGTGTTCTGCTGCTTCGATAACGAGGAGGTGGGCTCGAATACCAAGCAAGGCGCCATGTCGACGTTTTTGCGCGACTGCCTCGAGCGCGTGAACGCGGGACTTGAGTTCACTCCCGAACAGCTGCGGTGCGCGCTGGCGAAGAGCATGCTGGTCAGCTGCGACAACGCCCATGCCTTCCATCCGAACCATCCCGAGCTTTTCGACGAGGGCAACCGCGTCATGCTCAACCGCGGCCTTGCGGTGAAGGAGGCGGCGAACCAGAAGTACTGTACCGACGCGTTCAGCCGCGCCGTGTTCTGTGCGATATGCCAGGATGCGGGCGTGCCCCTGCAACGCTTCGCCAACAGAAGCGACATGCCGGGCGGCTCGACGCTGGGGAATCTGTCGAATATGCAGGTGAGCATGCATGCCGTTGATGTGGGCCTGCCCCAGCTGGCCATGCATTCAAGCTATGAGACGGCCGGCGTCGCCGATATTGCCTTGGGAACGGCTGCATTGGAGGCGTTCTATAACGCCGACGTGCGCATCGAGGACGCTGATTTCGCGGAGCTGCGCGCATAAGGGGGCCGGGGGGTTCTGGCTGCACGGTCATCTTCGTTGGCATGTCGGTTATGAGGTGACGGTTGCGTTAATGGACATAATGCTGCAATATGGGGTGTTGCGCGTGAACGGAACCGGTTCGCGCGCAATCATGCGATTCATAAAACGATAGGAGCATTTTGCAGCAGCCAACCGTCGGCGCCAGCGCGCCTTGCGTCCATATCATCACCGATTCAGCCTCTGACCTGGTACAAGGCGAGTTTGATGGCGTAAGCGCCGTCGTGCCGCTTTCCATCGCGTTCGGCGATAAGGAGTATCTGGACGGTGTGGACCTGTCGCATGACCGGTTTTACGAGAAGCTGGTGGAGTCCGATGAGCTTCCGCGTACCAGCCAGGTGTCGCCGTTCGCGTTCTCGCAGGTGATCGAGGGCGTGCTCGGCGCGCCCGACGCCGGCGGCTCGGACGAGGCGGTGGTTATCACGCTGTCCGCGAAGCTGTCGGGCACGCACGAAAGCGCGCTTGCCGCGGCGCAGGCGTGGGGAGGCCGCGTGCACGTGGTGGATTCCACGAATGTGACCATCGGGCAGAAGGCCTTGGTGGCATATGCGGCGCGCCTGGCGAAGCGGGGCATGTCGGCAACTCAGATCGTCTCCGAGCTTGACGATGTGAAGGGCCGCATCCGCTTGGTCGCGCTGCTCGACACGCTGGAGTATCTGCAAAAGGGCGGCCGCATCTCCAAGACGGCGGCCTTCGCCGGCGGCATGCTGTCCATCAAGCCCGTGGTCGCCATCCAGGACGGCGCCGTTGCAGTGCTCGGCAAGGCGCGCGGCTCGAAGAAGGGCAACAACCTGCTTATCCAGCAGGTGAAGGAGGCCGGCGGCATAGACTTCGACATGCCGTTCTTCCTGGGCTATACCGGCTTGGGCGACGATCTGGTGCGCAAGTACATCGAGGACAGCCGCGAGCTGTGGGAGGGCCACGTGGAAAGCGTGGGCTATTCCACCGTGGGAGGCACCATCGGCACGCATGTGGGGCCGGGTGCCGTGGCGCTGGCGTTTTTCGCCAAGCAGTAGCGCAAAACCGGTAAGCGTTTCGCCCCGGCATCGTAACCGTGCGGTTACGATGCCGGGGCTTTTTTATCCGCGGCCGAGCATGGGACGCAATCGGCGATGGACGGGGCTCTTTTGGGAGCGCTTTGATAGCATATGCCTCCATACGCGTATGACCTGCAGTTTTAGCGGCTTTGCCCGCGATAATCCGTATGTTGTGCGAGGGGGTTGCAATGAGTCCGAGCATCGAGCAGCTTGATCGTTTCGTTAGATCGGCGCGTGCGGGTTCCTACAGCGCCGCTGCGCAGGAGCTGTACGTTTCCCCGCAAACCGTCTCAAAATCCGTCCATGATATGGAGCATAAGCTCAACATCTTGCTATTCGAGCCTACGGGGCGCCGCCTGCGTCCGACCGCGCGCGGCGCGCAGGTGCTTCATCGCGCTTCCGAGGTGCTCGAGGGGATGGACGATATCCGGCGCATTTGCGGCGACGGCGGCCTGTCGGGCGCGGCGGGGGCCTCCCGGCTACGCGTCGCGGTGGCCAGCTCCCCATTGCGCGGCAGCGTGCTGTCCGAGCGCGATTTCCGCGGTTTCCGGCGTCGCTGCCTGCACATCGCGCTGGATGCGTCGTTTCTCTCCAGCGGCTCGTGCTTGTCGGAGTTGGAGTCCGGCGCCGTGGATGCGGCGGTGGTGCCAGGGCGTCCGGGGGCCGAAGGGTTTGTGTGGGAGCGCGTGGGCGCGGTCGAGCTTCGGTTACTGGTGTCGCGCGGGCACGCGCTTGCTTCGCGCAAGGCCGTTGCGCTCGCCGACTTGGAAGAAGCCTTGCTTGCCGAGCCATACGACACCCGCTGCCTTAAGGCGACGGTGCTCGAGCTTCTCTCCCGGCAAGGCGTGCACCCGCGCTTGACATCGCTGGAGATGTCGGTGGCGCGGCATCATGGCTTTCTCCATGAAGAAGGAGGAGCGGTGCTCGTGGTGTGCGATGGCCGCCATCCCGAGCAGTTCCCCGATGTGGAGGCGGTGCCGTTCGTGCAGGGGGAGGGCATGGAGCTGCCTGTGAACCTGGTGTGGCGGCAGGATGCGCCCGCTGCGAGGATGAGCGCATTGGCGGGATGCCTGCGCGGTTTGAAATGACGGCCTGGGGCTATCGTGCGCCGATCGAGCGCGATAGCCCCAGGCTTTTTGCGTTTTCGGGGGGCGGGCTGCCGCGGCGCGGATGTGCGATGTCGCCGTGCTGCTCAAATAAGCCAGCTCCCCTCCTTATCGGCTATCGCGTCGGTAAACGGTCGAGATGGTCTCTTTTCCGGGTAAACAAGGCGGTTTAACGAGCAAATTACACTATCTGGGTGATGGAATACCCCCGTTGTTTTCGATATGGTTGCCGTTAGAAAGCAAGGGATAAACGCTTAAGGAAAAGGGAGGGCCTGTGAATACGAAGACGAAGCGCCGCATGATGGCGGTAACCGGCATCATCGTCATCGTGCTGGTCGTGATCTTGGCCGTCGTCGGCGGCTCCGGCGCCGCGAAGTCGGCCACGGTCGCCGACGCCGTTGCGGGGAAGTATGCGGACCAGAAGATCCAAGTGACGGGCAACGTGGTGGAGAACTCCTACGCCACCAACGACAACGTGCTGACGTTCGCCATCTACGACAAGGATGGCAACCCCGCAGAGCAGCTGAACGTGCGCTACGAGGGCGGCGTGTCCGCCACGTTCGGCAACGATGTGACCGCCATCTGCACGGGCAAGATCGCCGAAGACGGCGTGCTGCATGCCACCGAGCTGGTGACGAAGTGTCCCTCGAAGTACGAGAACGCCTCGAGCGCGTTGAGCGTCTCTCGCCTGCTCGAGTATGGCGACGAGGTCGTCGACAAGCCGGTGAAGGTCTCGGGCGCCGTGCAAGCGGGTTCCCTGAAGGCAGCGGGCGAGGGCGATCGTCTCGTGCTGGCAGACCTCGACTCCGGCAAGACGCTTCCCATCGCGTTCGACGGTGCGCTGTCCGACGAGATTGCGGAGGGCAGCTCGCTCGTGGTCACCGGCAGCTTGTCGGCCGATGGCAAATTCGTTGCCACCGATGTGGCGCTTGAGGGCTAGGAAGAGGTTTCGCACATGTCGACTATCGGCCTTATGGGCCTGCTGGTGGCGTTCGCCGGCGTGGCCGTTTCGGTGCTGTGCCTGTTGGCGGGCGCGATTTTGGGACGCAAGAAGAAAAGCTCGCTTGGCGAGACCCTGACGTGGGGCGGGCATATCGCCTCCATCCTGACCACGGTGGCGCTTACCGTATGCTGCGGCATCCTGGTGTACTGCTTCTTCGCGGGCGATTACTCCATCGAATATGTGCTTAAGCAGCACAGCAACGCCGAGGGCGCGCTCGGCTGGCTGTTCAAGCTGTCCGGCCTGTGGGCCGGCCGTGAGGGCTCGCTGCTGTTCTGGGCATGGCTTATCAGCGTGTTCAACTCCGTGGTGGCCGTTCGCGACCTCAAAAGCCCGCGCAAGCTGGACTCCATGGCGCTTATGGTGTCGCAGCTGGTGCTGGCGGCGTTCGTGGGCGTGCTGCTGTTCGGCGAGAGCAACATGCCGTTCACGGTCACGCCGCAGAAGTACTACAACGCCGACGGCTCGCTGACAAACGCTGCAAGCATGCTGGGCATGAACTCCTTGTTGGAGCATTGGGCGATGGCCATCCATCCGCCCACCTTGTTCGTGGGTTACGCCGGCCTGACCATCCCGTTCGCCTATGCCATCGCGGCGCTCATCGTGAACGACCCGTCCAGGGAATGGGTGGTGCGCAGCCAGCGCTATGCCCTGCTCTCCTGGCTGTTCTTAGGAATCGGCATCGGCCTTGGCGCCGTGTGGGCCTACGTGGTGCTCGGCTGGGGCGGCTATTGGGGCTGGGACGCCGTGGAAAACGCCAGCCTGCTGTCGTGGCTGGTGGGCGTGGCGCTCATCCACAGCTTCACCGTGTACCGCCAGCGCGGTGCGTTCAAGCGTTGGAGCGTCATGTGCGCCTGCATCACGTTCGCGTTCGTCATCGTGGGCACGTTCATCTCCCGTTCGGGCCTGGTGCAGTCCGTGCACGCCTTCGAGGGCGACCCGGTGTCGCTCGTGCTGTTCGGCGCCCTGATTGTCGTGGCGTTGCTGGCCGGCATCGTGGGCCTGGTCGTTCGCTGGAAGAGCTTCGGCCCGGCCGCCGACGGCTCCGACGAGGTGGAGAACCTGCTGTCCAAGGAAGGCGCGTACTACTTCAACAACGTCATCATGGTGGTGTTCGCCACGCTGCTGGCGTACCTGACCGTGTCCTCGGCGCTGCCTGAGTTCCTGCCGTTCGGCGGCCAGACCGTCTCCTCGGGCACGTTCAACGCCATCGCCCGCCCGTTGGGCGTGGTGTACCTGGCCATTCTTGCGGTGTGCCCGCTGCTGGCCTGGGGCAAGACGCTGCGCTCGAAGTTCCTGAAGCAGGCGCGCATCCCCGCCATCTGCGCGCTGGTCCTGTTCGCGGTGCTTGCGGTGTATTGGGCAACGTATCTGGTGCCCAGCTACAACGACATCATCGCCGCGGGCGGCACCGCCGCCGAGGAGCTGGCAAGCGATGGTCCTGCTTGGTACTACAACGGCCTTGCGCTCGTGGGCTTCTTCGTGGCAAGCGTGCTGCTGTTCAACTCGCTGTTCATGTTGGGTCGCATCGTGCGCTCGTACAAGGAGTCGCATAGCTGCGGCGCCGTGGCGGCCTTCGGCGGCTGCCTGCGCAATCGTCCTGCAAGCTTCGGCGGCTTCCTGTCGCACGCGGCCATGGCCGTGATCCTGGTCGGTCTGATCGGGTCGTCGATGTACGTGACGGAGAAGGTTGCCTACATCGGCTACGACGAGGCATCCGATACCGCTTCCGAAACCTTCCAGATCAAGGATTACACGCTTGAGTACGTGTCCAATTCCGTGACCGAGGTGAACAACGGCGACGTCATCATGTACGCCGTGAACTACGACGCCTACAAGGACGGTGCCTTCATCGGCCAGGTCAGCCCGAGCGTGCAGCTGGCGCAGAAGACCCAGCAGCAGAAGCTGGTCGCCAGCGTCATCTCGCTGCCCACCGAGGACCTGTTCGTGGTGTACCGCGGCGTGAACAACGACGGCGCGTTCTCAATGGACGTGCGGGTCAATCCGCTTATCTCGCTGGTGTGGGCGGGCTTCGGGTTGCTCATGATCGGCGTGTGCGTGGCCACCGTGGGCCGCAGGCGCGCCAGTCGCAAACTCACCGACGCGCAGCGCGTCGCGGCAGACGCGGCCGATGCGGCATCCGGTGAATCGGCGGAGAGTGCGGCGTAGGCGCCCGAAGCCGGCGCCAGCGCTCACGCGGCGGTCGTGATTTGCGGTAGACTGACGGGCAGATGCTCGCACGCATCCAAGATGCAGGGGAAGGAGGGCCGATGGGGCAAACGGCTGCCATCAGCACAAAGAAGCTGTCGAAGGTGTTCGGCACGCGCAAGGCGGTGGACAAGGTGTCCATCGAGGTTCCGCAAGGGGCGTTCCTCTCCATATTCGGCCCCAACGGCGCCGGCAAGACCACGCTTTTGCGCATGCTGTCCACGCTGACGCGCCCGACCGACGGCTCGGCGAAGCTTATGGGCATCGACCTGCGGGAAGAGCCTGAAGCGGCCCGCGGGCGCATCGGGCTGATCTCGCATAACGCCATGCTCTACCCCGATCTTACCGCCGAGCAGAACCTTCTTCTGTATGCGAAGCTCTACGGCCTGGCCGATCCGCAGACGCGCGTGATGGAGCTGCTCGAGGCCGTCGAGCTGAAGCACCGCCGCCTTGACGTGGTGCGCACGTTCTCGCGCGGCATGACGCAGCGCCTTACCATCGCGCGCGCCCTGATGAACGACCCTGACGTGGTGTTTCTCGACGAGCCGTATTCCGGCCTGGACCCGCATGCCGTGGACATCTTCGATCAGCTGATCGAGAAGCAGCGCGCGGGTCGCACGTTCGTCATGGTGAGCCACGACCTGCGCAAGGGCTTCGACATGTGCACGCACGCGCTGGTGCTGGCGCGCGGGCGCGTGGTGACGTTCGGGGCGAAGGACCAGCTTGATTTCGACGAGTTCTCCGAGCTGTACCGTTCAACGGTGGGAATGGGGGTGTCATAAATGGCGCGCAAACCAAGCACAGGCGCCGATCGGACGCGCGCCGGCCAGGTGGCGCTGAGCGCGCCCAGCACGTTCGCCCAGTACAAAACCCTGCTGGCGAAAGACCTGCAGCAGGAGTTCCGCACCAAGGAGATGCTCACATCCATGGGCGTCTACGCGCTGCTCGTGCTCATCGTGTACGGCGCGGCGCTCGGGCAGACGGCGCAGGCGACCGACGTGCTGCAGCTGTCCGGCGGGCTTCTGTGGGCGCTCATCGTGTTCACATCGCTGTTGGGCTTGAACCGCTCGTTCAACCACGAGAAGGAGCAGGGCTGCATGGAGGGCATCTTGCTCGTGCCCATGGACCGCAGCGTGATCTTCCTGGCGAAGGCCACCTCGAACCTGCTGTTCTTGCTGGTGGTCGAGGTGATCGCCGTGCCGCTGTTCTGGTTCTTCTTCCTGACCACCGCCCAGCCCGGTCCCGATTTCATGCTCATGACGGTGCCGCTTGCGGTGGGCACCATAGGCATGGCGGGCATCGGCACGCTGCTGTCCACCATCACCGTGAACACGCGCGGCAAGGACGTCATGCTCGCCGTGCTGTTCGTGCCGCTGATCTTCCCGCTGCTCTACGCATGCGCGTCGGCCACCACCGCCGTGGTGGTGGGCGCCGAGGGGTGCCTCGACGTGTTCACGCAATCGATGGCCCTTGCCGGCGGCTACGACGTCATCATGCTGCTGGTCAGCTGGGTTCTGTACGATTTCGTTATCTCCGCATAGCTTTCAACCTGCGATCTTCATAAGGAAAGGAAACCAATGACGAACAAACCGGTGAAGCTGCCCGAGGCGGGGCAGTGGCCCGACAAGATGGCGCCGTGGGCGCTGCTGGCGGGCATCGTGCTCTCCACGCTGGGCTTTCTCATGGCGTTTCTGTACGCCGGGCCCGTCAACGGAGCCGCCGTCGACGGCGTCGAGTTGATCGGCGGGCAGATGGTGGCCAACAAGCTGCTGCTGTCCCAGAAGATCTTCTACTTCCATATGCCGGTGGCGCTGGTGTCGTTTTGCGCGTTGGCATTCGCGTGCTATTACTCCGTGCGCTTCCTGGCCACCAAAAACCAGCGCTTCGACACGTGCGCGAAGGTGTGCATGGAGATCTCGCTCGTGTTCGTCATCTGCACCATGATCACGGGCGACCTGTGGGAACGTTTCGAGTGGGGCGTGTGGTGGACGTGGGAGCCGCGCCTGACCACCTACTTGATCCTCATGCTCATCGTCATCGCGTACTTCGTGCTGCGCAACGCCATCGACGAGCCGGAGCGTCGCGGCGTGTACGCCGCCGTCATCGGCATCATCGCCATGGTGGACGTTCCCATCTGCTTCATGGTCACGCGCCTTATCCCCTCGGGCGTGCACCCCGTGGTGCTGCGCGAGGGCGGCATGTCCGGCGACATGGGCATGACCGTGGCCGTGTGCTTGGCGGGCCTTATGCTCGTCGGGTTCGCGCTGTACCGTTTCCGCTTCCGCCAGGTCCGCCTGCAGGAGCGCCTGCAGGCCCTCAAAGACGAGGTTGAGGTTTTGGAGGAGCAGCGCTAGGCGAAAGCTGCGCGAGCCCCGCTTCCCGTTAGCAAACGTTCGCGCCTTGCAGGGCGCTTGATCGAAGGAGCATCCCATGAATCCCGTTCTTGCCGATATCTACAGCACCGTCATCCCGTCCATGCCGTTCATCATCGCAGCCTATGCGCTCATGTGGTCCGTGCTGCTCATCTACGTGTTCGTGTGCGTGAGCGGCCTGAAGAAGACCGAGAAGCAGATCGCCGTGCTTGAAGAGGCTGTGGCGGAACTGAAGGCCGAATAGCCCGCGTGCTACAATTGCCGAAGCGAATCGACGAAGCGCCGCGTCTCGCGGCGCTTCGCGTCTATTCCCCCGAAGAAAGGTAAACCTTATATGAAGGCTATCATCCCCGCCGCCGGCCTCGGCTCGCGCTTCCTGCCGGCCACGAAGGCCCAGCCCAAGGAAATGCTTCTCGTCGTGGACCGTCCCGTCATCCAGTACATCGTGGAAGAGGGCTTGGCATCGGCCGCCGACGAGGTGGTTATCGTGAACAGCCGTGAGAAGAAGTCCATCGAGGAGCACTTCTCGCCGAACCCCGAGCTGGTGTCCATGCTGCGCGAGCGCGGCAAGGACAAGTACGCCGACGCCGTGGAGCATGCCGGCAACCTCAACGTCAGCTACGTGTACCAGGACGAGCCGCTGGGCCTGGGCCATGCCGTGTACTGCGCCGCCGAGAAGACGGGCGACGAGCCGTTCTACGTGCTGCTGGGCGACGTCCTGGTCCCCGACAACAACATGCTGCCCGCCATGCAGAAGGTCTCCGACGAGCACAACGGCGCTTCGGTCATCGCCGTCATGCCCGTGCCCGACGACCAAGTGAACCGCTTCGGCGTCATCGCCGGCTCCGTCATCTCCGACGATGTGTGGAAGATCGACAGCCTGGTGGAGAAGCCCGCGCTTGAGGATGCGCCCTCCAACCTGGCCGTGTTCGGCCGCTACCTGTTGTCCGCTCGCGTGATGGAGCTTCTGGCCGAGGCCAAGCCCACCGTCGGCGGCGAGATCCAGCTGACCGACGCGCTGGACGCGGTGCTCAAGGAAGAGGAGATGTACGCGCTCGTCATCGATCCGCAGGACGGTTTCGACACCGGCACCGTGGAAAGCTGGCTGGAGACGAACAACATCCTGTTCGAGCGCAAATACGGCAAGAAGGCCTAAGGCCTTCGGCGAAAACCTGCGACGGTTCGGCCGCCCGGTGATGCACCGGGCGGCCTTTTCGTTGGGAGGGGGTCGCTTGCGGCGAGATCGGGGATGTCGTGGGCTTATAGGAGGCTTATAGGGCGAACGGCGCATGCTGCACAAGGTGGAAGCCGCGTTTCGGGATGCGGGCGTAGCGGACTTGCGCGGCGAAAGGAGCGAGCCCATCGCGTGAACACACCTCCGTCCCCTCATATGCCCATCGAGATGTCAAGAGACAATAGTCGGCCTTCCCTGAGTAGCTTG
>NZ_CAKTYH010000023.1 GCF_934632265.1 uncultured Senegalimassilia sp. | reverse complement strand
GTGCTGGCGCTCGCCGGAGCCTACCTGCCCCGGCCCTACGTGCACTTCCGCACGGCGCTCGACAACCTGCTGCCGTACCTGCACACCTTCAGCGACACGCTGCATTTCGTGTTCGTCGCGGGAAACGATGCCGAATACGCCGGCCATCTGCGAAGGGCCTGCGACGACCTGGGCATCTCCGATTGCGTGACGGTGCTCGAGTACGTCGAGGGCATGGCGGGCCTTATGGCGGCATCTGACCTGGTCATCTGCAAATCCGGAGGCCTTACCGTCACCGAGTGCCTCTGCGCGCAGGTGCCCATGATTTTGCTGGGCCGCGCGTACGGCCAGGAAAACGCCAACGTCAGGCTGCTCACCGCGCACGGCGCGGCCATGCACGTCACCACCTGGCGAGAGCTGCTCGAAGCGTTGCGCCACATCTCGCGCAACCCCGAAAGCGCGCGATCGATGCTGGTCAACGGCAGCTTCCTTCGCCGCCCCGACGCCGCGCGCGACATAGCGTGCGCCGCCATGGAGCTTGCCAACGCCGAGAAGGACCCGGCGGACCCGCTGTACAAGAAGCACTTCCTCCATTTCTATTGGGGGCACAAACCCGCGCACGTGCGTTAACGCCGCGCGCATCTGGAAAGGATCTACCTTATATGACGCATTTCGACGACCTCGGCCTTTCGGGCCAGGCATTGCAAGCTGTGGCCCAGCTGGGTTACAGCACCCCCACCCCCGTGCAGGAGCAGGCCATCCCCAAGGTGCTCGAGGGCCGCGACCTTATCGCCGCCGCGAAAACCGGCACGGGCAAGACCGCCGCGTTCAGCCTGCCCACCATGGACAAGCTCGGGCATGCCAAGGGCAACAAGGGCCCGCTTATGCTGGTGGTAACCCCCACGCGCGAGCTTGCCGAGCAGATCGGCGAGGTGTGCGGCACCATCGCGAAGAACACGCACCATCGCATCCTCACCGTGGTCGGCGGCGTTTCCTACAACCCGCAGATCCAGGCGCTCAACCGCGGCGTGGACGTGCTCATCGCAACGCCGGGCCGTTTGGTCGACCTCATGGATCAAGGCGCCGCGCATCTGAGCAGCGTTGAGGTGCTCGTGCTCGATGAGGCCGACCGCATGCTCGACATGGGCTTTTGGCCGGCAATGCGCAAGATCATCGGCGCAACGCCGCAAAACCGTCAAACGCTGCTGTTCAGTGCCACCATCGACCGAACCATCATGAGCACCGCCGGCAAGCTTTTGCACGACCCCGCCATGGTCGAGATCGCCCACAAGGGCGAGACGGCCGACACAGTCGAACAGTACGTCATGCACGTGCAGCAGGCCGTGAAACCCGAGCTGCTCAAGGGCCTAATGAGAGAGCGCGGCCATAGGCGCGTCATCGTGTTCTGCCGCACGCGCAGCCGCGCGGACGCCACGTGCCGTCGCTTGAAGAAGATCGGCTACTCCGTCGAGGCCATCCACTCCAGCCGCAGCCAAAACCAGCGCCGACGCGCTCTTGAGAACTTCGCCAACGGCACCACCGACGTGCTGGTTGCCACCGACGTGCTCGCTCGCGGCATCGACGTGGAGGAAGTGGAGTACGTGGTGAACTACGACCTGCCCACGCAGCCCGAGGACTACGTGCACCGCATCGGGCGCACGGGCCGCGCAGGCGCGTCCGGCTTCGCCGTCAGCTTCGTCAGCCCCGAAACCGCCGATGCGCTGCGCGACATCCAGAAGCTGCTCAAGCGCACCATTCCCGAGCTTAAGCTTGAGAACTTCGACATGCACGAAGCCGAAAACGAGGCCGCGGCCAGGGCCCAGCGCGCCGAGGCGCGCCGCGATCCCGAGATCCAGCAGGCCAAGAAAGAGCAGGCTGCCCGCACGCGCAGGAAGAACAAGGCGCGCGAAGCCGCACAAGCCGAAGAGGTGAACGCCCATCGCGCCAAGCGAGGCAACCGCAAGGCCGCCGAAAAGCCCGCAAGCGGGACGGCGCAGGCCGCAAGGAAGCACAGCAACGCGAACCACGGCACGCAGCAGAAGCGCGGCAACGGCCCCCGAAACGGTTCCTCCAGCCGCGCAAAAGCCAATAGCGCGTCCGGTGCGCAGGGCGGCGATTTCCGCCCTGGACGCGCACACCGCGCCCAGGTTGCACACCAGCGCAACAGGCGCCGCTAACAGTTGGTTATGCGCCGGTTAAGGGGCCGGCGCATAACGGCCCGGTAATCTATCGGTAAAGTGTATATCGTCTTTAGGAGGGAGGACGCCATGCGCATAGCGGTAGCTTGCCAGGGGCTTGATGTGGCGCCAAGGTTCGCACGCAGTTCAAGTTTCATGTGCTATCGCGTTGACCGCGGCATGTTCGCCGATTGCCAGAACATGCCCAACCTTTCGTTTCCCCCAGCTCAGCTGGCTCAAGTGCTCAAAGACCTTGATGTCAGCGTGATGATCGTCAACAGGATCGATCCAACTTCGGAAACGGCCCTGAAAGCGGCCGGCATCGAGGTTCAAACCGGCTACACCGGCACCGCGTCAGCCGCTGCGCACACCTACATCGGGCGCACGCTGTCCGGAACGCACGAAGAGCTGGAGGCATCGTAAACGCATATGCGTTACGCGATAGCATGGCACGTGGAAAGCGCCTTGGGGCGCTTTTTTCGTATCTGCGGCCGTGGTGCGTGGGCTCGGCAAGCCTGGTTCGACAGCGTGCAGCCTTCGTATGGTAACAACCCTTGCCTATAGCGACATGAAAATCAGAGTACCCGACAGCATGGTCGCGGGCCGACGATTCGACTTCAGCCCGTTACAGCGAATAAGCAACGCACGAGCAGTCCTTCGAACGCGCGAAACAACAGGAATCGGCCTGTGCAAAACCCTTGCCCTAACGCAAAACACCCCGCTTGGATTCCCAAGCGGGGTGTTGCACATTTGAAGCTTAAGAAAGCTTACAGGGCCTTCTTGGCGACCTCGACGATGGCGGTGAAAGCCGCGGGATCGTTGATGGCCATGTCGGAGAGCACCTTGCGGTCCAGCTCCACGCCGGCCTTCTTCAGGCCGTTCATGAAGGCGGAGTAGCTCATGCCGTTCAGACGGGCGCCGGCGTTGATGCGGGTGATCCACAGACGACGGATCTCGCGCTTCTTGTTGCGGCGATCGCGGTACTGGTACTGCAGGGAGTGCTGGACCTGTTCCTTAGCAGCAGTGTAGGAACGGGACTTGGCACCATAGTAGCCCTTTGCACGGTTAAGGACGGTGCGGCGCTTCTTCTTGGCGTTGACTGCACGCTTGATACGAGCCATTGATTATCACTGCTCCTTTAAAACTTAGCGAAGGCCGAGGTTACGGGCCACGACGCGACGGTCAGCGGCAGCCAGCTCGGTCTCGTGACGGAAATTACGCTTACGCTTCTGAGACTTCTTCGTCAGAATGTGGCTCTTGTAGGCCTTAGCACGCATGATCTTGCCGGAGCCGGTAACGCGGAAGCGCTTTGCCGTACCGCGATGGGTCTTCATCTTAGGCATTGCCTTCGTCCTTTCCTTCGTCTTTCTTGTCGTTTGCCTTCTTTTTCTTCGCCGCCATGCTTGCGGGAAGCGGGGCGATGAGCATGTGCATATTGCGGCCTTCCATCTTCGGCTGGCTCTCGATGACCGCGATGTCCTTCAGGTCATCGGCCAGGCGCTCCAGGATGGTCAGGCCCTGTTCCGGATGGGCCATCTCGCGGCCGCGGAACATGATGGTGATCTTGACCTTGTTGCCAGCGGAGAGGAAGCGAAGCACGTGCTTCTTCTTCGTGGTGTAGTCCCCCACGTCGATCTTCGGGCGGAACTTCATTTCCTTGGTCTCGATCTTGCTTTGGTTCTTGCGAGCCTGCTTCGCCTTGATGGCCTGATCGTACTTGAACTTGCCGTAATCCATGATGCGGCACACGGGCGGTTCCGCATTCGGGGCGATTTCAACAAGATCAAGCCCCTGGTCGTCAGCAACGCGCTGCGCCTGGGCAACCGGGTAGATACCCAACTGCGTTCCGTCGAACCCGATCAGGCGGCACTCGCGCACCGTGATCTGTTCGTTGAGCCTAGGCTCTTGAGCGGCTATCGCACTCACCTTCCTTCCTTGCATGCGGTATCGCATGGCATAAAAAAACCCACAGCTTCAAGCATGCGGGCGTGATGAACGTACCATGTTCAGGTATTCATACGACCCATCAGCAGCTTGAAAGCGCCGAACTAGGTGGGAGGCGCTATGCCCCCGCTTGTGAACAGCTCGTTTATTATAGCGCGAACGCCGACCAGCGCAAGGGGCCTCCCTTTTCGCCGGCCGGCGTTCACAAGATGGACACAAGGGCCTTAAACCCGATCGGCGGCCATTCGACCGCCGGTTGCAAGCTACGCGTTCACGTAAATGTAGATGATGCGCACGGTATCGGCCAGGTTGCCCGAGGCGTTGGCCGTGCTGTAGTCGTACATGAGCACGCTCGACCAGGCGTGGGCCGCGCCGTTGATGTCGACGGTGCCGTTGAACGAGCAGTTCTCCTTCACCAGCGTGGTACCGTCCGATGCATAGGTGGAATACGAGGTTTTGTCGGTGGGCAGCGTTGCCGACCCGTCCGCCACGTTCACGCCCGCCTCGCGAAGCGTCTTCTCGACGATGTGCTCGTTTTTCACGGCGTCGGCGAAGCTGAGCGAACCGTACCCCAGCGACGCAGTGGCCGCGGAGTAGCCGGCCTGGATGACCTTGCCGTCGGCGTCAAGGCCCAGGTAGACCGTGGGCGTGCCCGAACGGGAGTCGGCGGGCTCAGCGGTAAGGGCCACCGTGACGCTCTTCTTCACGGAGTTGCCCTCTTCGTTGACATCTTTGGAGGACGTGACCGTGGCGCCGTGCGCAAGCGCGGTGATGGCCGCATCCTGGGTTTGCCCCAGCACGCCGACCAGGTTGGGAACCTCGGTCTTCTTGGTGGTGGTGACGCTTGCCGCATCCTTACCGGAGTTGTCCTGGGAAAGGTTGCCCACGTCGGTGGACTGCTGCTGGGCCTGGGTCTGCTGCACCATGGCGCGGCTGGACTCGTTCCACAGCTGGAAGGCGAAATACCCGAGCGCGCAAGCTAGCACCACGAGCAGGGCCACGATGATCACGAGCACGCGGCGCACACGGCGCGATTTCTTGAGGTGCGGATGCTCCACCGGCTCGGGCTTGCCGTGGCGGCCGCGGTTCTGGACGGGCGCGGCGGCGGGGATCTCGTCGCCGAACACGGGCTCGTCGCGCGGCTCGAGGCTCTCCACCGGATCGGAATAGTCATCCGAGGTGTCGCCTTGGTAGCTGAAGCCGGCGGCATGCGCGCCGTGGGAGGCCGCGACGGGCGCGAACGCCTCGGTCAGGCCAAGCGATGTGTCGCCGTCGGCGGCACCGCGCTGCTCGGGGGCGTCGCCCGCGCCGATGGGCGCGAACGCCTCGGTCAGACCCAGGGATGCGTCGCCCTCGGGCTGCTGCTTGCGGGCGCCGCGGGCGATGTTGAAGCTATGTTTGGACATGGTCAGGCCTTTCTCTTGAAAACAGCCGATCAGCGCATGAACAGGGCGAAGTAGACGACAGCCGCGACGATGATGACGCCGACGCCGATGAGCACCGCCTTCTGCATGCCGGACATGGGGCCGGCTTCCAGGTCCTCGAGCGTCTGCTCTGCGCGTTGCGCCGGCTTGGAGCTGCAGGCGGCATGGGCGGCTTCGGCCTGGCGGGCGTGTGAGGCGTGCGGCTTGGCGGCATGCTGTGGGGCAGGCGCCTGCTGGGCCGCATGTTGCGGCTTGGGCGGCTCGACGGGGGCAACCTGCGGCTCGGATTCCGGCCAAGCGTCCTGCTCAAATGCCTCTTCGCCCTGGTGGTAGCCATAAGACCCCGCCTGGATGACCACGTCATCCTCGTCGCCGGCATTGACCGTGATATGGGAGAAGCGCCGATCTTGCGCCATGCCGAACCTCCTGCCTTGTGCGTTTCCATGCTATGTATCCCTCGATTATAAGGGATTGGCAGGCAGGCCCCGCTTCCTAGGTAGAAAAACCACGGAGCGAAGCCGGAGCGCGCCCCGCGCCGCAGCCGTTGTGCGACAATAGCGGGCGAAACCAGTAAAGAGAAAGGCGGCTTGCATGAACCTTGAACAAGGCCAGGAACTGCACGGGTTCACCGTGCTCACGGCCGAGCCCTTACCCGAGATCGACGGAGATGCCTACACGCTCTCCCACCCGGCAAGCGGCGCAAAGCTCCTATATCTGCGAAACGACGACCGCAACAAGGCGTTCTCCATCGCCTTCCGCACCCCTCCGGCCGACGACACCGGCGTGTTCCACATCCTGGAGCACTCGGTTTTGTGCGGCTCGGAGAAGTTCCCCGTGAAGGAGCCCTTCGTCAACCTGCTGAAAACCAGCATGCAGACGTTCTTGAACGCCATGACCTTCGGCGACAAGACGCTCTACCCCGTGGCATCCACCAACGACCAGGATCTTCTGAACCTGGCCGACGTGTACATGGACGCGGTGCTGCACCCCGACATCTACCGCAAGCGCCAGGTGTTCGAGCAGGAGGGCTGGCACCTTGAGGTGGCCGATGCCGAAGAGGGCGAAGGCGAAGGCCTCCAGCTTACCTACAACGGCGTGGTGTACAACGAGATGAAAGGCGCGCTGTCCGATCCCACCAGCGTGCTGTACGACCAGCTGCAGGCAAGCTTGTTCCCCGACACCCCCTACGCGTTCGAGTCCGGCGGCACCCCCGAGGCCATCCCCACGCTCACCTACGAGCACTACCTGGAGGAGCATGAGCGCCACTACCGCCTGGACAACAGCTACATCGTGCTGTACGGCAACCTGGACCTTGACCGCATGCTGGCTTTTTTGGACGAGCGCTACCTGACGCCCGTGGCCGCAGAGCAGGCGAAACGCCGCGAACAGCGAGCAGCCGAGGGGCTTGCGGAGCTTGCGCCGCGCACCTTGCCCGTGCAGGAGCCGGTGCGCGCCCTGGGCGTGCGCCGCGAGATGGCCACCGCGCCGGAGAACGCCTGCATGGGCCTGGGCTGGGTCATCGGGCACGTGCGCGAGCGCACGCGCATCGTGGCCGTCGACATCCTGCTCGACGCCATCGCCGGCAGCAACGAGGCGCCGCTCAAGCGCGCGCTTCTGGACTCCGGTATAGCCGGGGACGTGCAGTCCTACCTGGCCGATTCCGTGCAGCAGCCCTTTGCCGTGCTGCAGGTCCGCGACCTGGCCGAGGACGCTGCGAAGCGCTTGCGCCCCGCCGTGGAGGCCGAGCTTGAGCGCCTGGCGGCCGGCGGACTGGACCACGCGCTTGTGGAGGCGTCCATCTCCCGCGCCGAGTTCGTCATGCGCGAACGCGACTTCGGCATGGCAGACGGTGTGGCGCTTGCCATGACGTCGCTGTGCGGCTGGCTCTACGACGACGAGCTTGCCACGGCCTATCTGCGCTACGAGGACGACTTCGCCTACCTGCGCCGCGCGCTTGACGAGGGCTATTTCGAGAACCTCATCCGCGAGGTGTTCCTTGATAGCGCCCATATGGCGGAAGTGGAAGTGGTTCCCGTCGAGAAGCAGGACGACCCCGGCCAGCGCCGCCTGACCGAACTTGCCGCCGGCTTCACCGACGACGACTTCCAGCGCATCGAGGACGAAGTTGCGCTGCTTCGCCGCATGCAGGAGACGCCGGATGCGCCCGAGGACGTGGCGAAGCTGCCGCAGCTGACGGCCGCCGACATCGGGCCCGCGCCCGTCGAGCCCGCATACGGCCTGGCCGAGGGCACGCCCGTTCCCTGCATCCGCCATCATCTGCCCACGCGCGGCCTGGTCTTCGCCTACCGCTACTTCGATATGAGCTGCCTTGAGTTCGAGGACCTGCCGTATGCGGCGGTGCTCGGCATCGTGCTGGGAAAGCTGGGCACCGATGCGCACTCGGCAGCCGAGATCGACACGCTCACCAACGGCAAGCTGGGCAACTGCTCGTTTTTCTGCGAGGTGTACGAGGACGAGCACGACCCCGACGCCGTGACGCCCACCTTCGTGGCCAGCGCATCGGCTTTAGCGGAAAACGTCGAGTGGCTGGCCGAGCTGCCGAGCGAGATCTTGGCGCGAACCGACTTCACCGACACCGGCAAGATCCGCGATGCGCTGCAACAACGTCGCATCGGGATGGAGCAGAGCTTCGCCAACGCCGGCCATGCGGCGGCCATGGCGCGCCTGACGTCGTACTTCCTGCCGGCGAGCGTGGTGCGCCAGCAGCTTGGCGGCGTGGACTTCCACCGCTTCCTGGTGCAGCTGCTGGACAACTTCGACGAACGCGCCGATGAGCTGGCGAAACGCCTGGATCAGGTAGCGCGTAAGCTGTTCGACGCATCGAACTTGCTTGTGTCGATCGCCGGCAGCGACGAGTGCGTCGCGCGCTTCTGGCAATGCGCCGGCATCACGGCGGGCACGGGCAAGGCCCCGGCCGCGCTGGAGATTCCCAAACCGAAGGTGCGCAACGAGGCGTTCATCGTGCCCACCGACGTGTGCTACGCCTCCACGGGCTTCGACCGCCGCTCGCTCGGCGCGCCCTATACCGGCGTGTGGCAGATCGCGGCACGCGTGCTTTCCTATGACTACCTGTGGAACGAGGTGCGCGTGAAGGGCGGCGCCTACGGGGCGGGCTTCCAAGCGGCGCGCAGCGGCACCGTGCGCTTCTATTCGTATCGCGACCCGCATCTGGACGAGACCCTGGAGCGGTTCAACGGCACGCCCGCATGGCTGGCCGCGTTCGACCCCGCGCCCGAGGAGATGGACGGCTACGTGGTCAGCACCGTGGCAGGTTTCGACGCGCCGCTCAAGGAACGCATGCAGATCCGCCGCCAAGACGGCGACTTCCTGAGCGGCCGCACGCCCGAGGCGCGCGGCCAGACGCGCTCGCAGATGATCGAGGCCACGCCCGAGAAGCTGCGCGAGCTTGCCGGCGTCATCGAAGGGGCGCTTGGCAAACAAGCCGTCTGCGTGTTCGGCAACAAGGCCATCCTTGAGGGCGCGAAAGCCGATCTGGACGTAATCGACCTGCTCAACGGCTAACGACGCAGAAACCCGGGTTGCCCAAAGGCCCCGAAAACGGCGAAGCGCCGCAGGCAAGGCCCGCTGCAAGATGCGGGACCGCGCCTGCGGCGCTTTCTTTTCGCGCGAAACGCAAAGGCGGCCCGGAAATGATCGTCCGGGCCGCCTTTGGGAGCATCCGATGGTTATTCGAACTCGACCACGAAATGCAAGATCATGGCCGCGCTCGTAGGGGTCATGCGCTCGCCGGGCAGCGTGCGCTCGCACACGGGGATGCCGCGGGCGATGATGGCCGCCGTTGCCGGCGCCGGAATGGAGAGCCTGCCATGAGCGCACTCTACTTCGCCCTGCCCCGTTTGCGCGGCCGTCGCCACGATGCGTTTCGCCCCCGTCGCTTCGACGGCAAGGCAGACGAGCAGCGTGTTGCGGATACGGGAGCCGTCGCCGACTTCGTGGAAGTGGGTCTGCTCGACCGGGCAGCCATGCGCGGCAGCCTCGGCTTCGGCCAAGATGGTGTAGATGGCCCGCATGTGGTCGCGCACCGCCTGCGATACCGCCAAGCCATCGATGGTGGCAAGGACCTCCCCGATATCGTGATGATGGCGATCGGGGACGCCCGCGGCATCGGCCTCAGCCTCAAGCCGCTCTCGAGCATCGGGCGGCAGTTGCAGCAGGGTGTCGCCCAAAATCTGGACGCGCGTGGCGTTCTCGGAAAGGTTCCATCTGAGCATCTGCATATCGGTATCCTCATTTCCGCGTTGATAGCCCATGCGCTCGATCATATGGGCCTGGTATCCTGCGCCGAAGCCGTTGTCGATGTTGACCACGGAAACGCCCGACGCGCATGAATTGAGCATGGCCAGAAGCGCCGCCACGCCGCCGAAGCTGGCGCCGTATCCCACCGACGTGGGAACGGCGATCACCGGGCATGCGGCCATTCCGCCCACCACGCTGGCAAGCGCGCCCTCCATGCCGGCAACCGCCACCACGCAGCTGGCGCCCGCGATGTCCTCACGGTGCGCAAGCAAGCGATGGATGCCCGCAACCCCCACATCATACAGGCGCACCACACGCGATCCGAGCACCTCGGCGGTGACGGCCGCCTCCTCAGCGCAGTACAGGTCGCTGGTACCGGCGCACGCCACCGCGATATAGCCCTTGCGCGTCGGCTTCGCAGGGGCGCCGAGCAGGCCCAACCGGGGAACGGGACGATATTCGAACAACGCCGCAGCCTGCGGTTCGCGTGCGCGCAAAGCGGCCTGCACCGCTTCAGCCTTCTGAGCTTCCAACCTGGTCACAAGCACGCACGTCTGGCCCGCACCACGCAGCGCCAGGCAGATGTCGGCGATCTGGTCGGCCGTCTTGCCGGCGCCGTAGACCACCTCGCCAGCGCCCGTGCGACGCGCCCGGTCGGTGTCGACCTTCGCAAAGCCCAAGTCGGAGTAGCCCTGGTCGGCAAGCATGCCTTGCGCACCCGCCGGGCTTATCGAGCCCGATGCCACCTGCTCGAGCATGAGCAGGACCTGCTGCGGTTCCATAAGGCCCGCTCCTTTCCCCGCCCGCCATATGCGGGCAGCCATTGTTCTTCGGCCATTGAAGCACTGCAAGTTGACTTCAGGTCAAGCGGCATTGAGAGCCTGCACGCTTTCGCCATAGGCGCGTGGCAAAACGTCGCCGACCCGATAGCCGACGCGCATGGGAACGCCGCCGCCCGGCACGACAGCGCCCTGCAACGGCCGCAGTCTAGCACAGCGCAAGCCCCGCAATCGACCGCCGCCCGATGCGACAAGGCTCCTGAAAACCCTGCCCGGTACGGCAGCGTTCTCGCAGGCGAGCACCACCCGATGCACGCAACGCTCTCGAAAGCGATCGCGGCCCTCTACAGCAAGGCCCCCGCTATTGCGGGGGCCTTGAGCGAAGGTAAAGCCGGTGCAGCTTGCAGTCGGTTAGTTCGATGCGGTGGTTACGGAGCCGTTCGAAGCGCTGGAGTCGCTGGTACTGCTCGAGCTGTTGGAATCGGCGGAGCTGCTATCGGAGCTGGATTCGCCGGTCTTGCTGTCGGAGTCGGTTTTGGTGGTGGAGCCGGTGTTGCCCGTGAGCGTGCCGATGGCGGCGTTGGCGGAGTTGAGCACATCGCTCATGTCGTCCTTATCATCCGAGGCGCCGGCGGTCAGCTTGATGTTGGAGAGGTCCATGGTGGTGCCAAGCCACTTCTTCTGGATGACCGAGGAAACGCCGTTGGAGTTCATAGCGGAAAGAGCGTTGGAAACGGCCTGCTTGAGCTGGGTGTTGCCGTCGAGCACGCCTACGCAGTAGCCGCTGGCCTGCTGCATAAGCGCCACCATGTGAACGTCCATGCCGGCGTTGTTGGAAACGTAGGACCCCACGACGGCGTCGGCGGCCACATACTGCACCTTGCCGGACTCAAGCGCGGAGAAGGCGCTCTTCAGGTCCTCGGTGGTGGTGATGGTGGAGTTGTCGAACTCGTTGGTGACGGCCCATGCGCTGTTGGAGGACACCTGTGCGGCGATCTTGGTGGAAGCCGAGTTGGCGGGCACCGTGGAGTTGGAGGATTGAGCGAACAGCGCCACTGCCGTGGGCAGGTACGTGTCGGAGGTCCAGAAGCTGGGGGAATCGGACTTGTTCACGCCCATGACCACGTCGACCTTGCCGGAGGTGAGCGCGCCGGCGGCGTCGGTGGACACGTCCACGACCTCGAGCTTCAGGCCCAGCTGATCGGCCAGGGCGGCTGCCATGTCGACGTCGATACCAACGATCTTCGTGGAAGAGGAGGGTTGGCCGGCCAGGGGCGCGTTGTTCGCGTTGACGCCCACGCGCAGAACGCCTTCCTGCGCGATGACGGGCTTGCTGACCGTAGGCGTGGCCTCGGGCGGCGTATACGATTCCTGCTGCTGTTGGCAACCGGTGGCAAGCAGCAGCATGGCGGCACAGCATACGGCTGCGGCGCAGCATGCGGCAAAGCGCTTGAGATGCTTCATGTTCCGACTTCCTCCATCTCGTGCATGTGAAAACAAGCTTCTTCCGACTGACCTAGTTTTCGACCCCACACTCGCGCACCGGGGCTTGGCTTTCGCGCCACCCTCTCCCCCGTCGCGACGGTATGCCGCTCGTATAAACGGAGGGTGCGTCTTACCTCTAGGATACGCCGTGCTCGCCTTCGCGGACGCGCCGCGGGACTTACGTGGATCCTTTCGACCGCATCTGCCATGGACTAGGGCCTTCGTTGAAAGCCCGCAACTACAGACTCGAAAGAAGCCATAGTAGTGTATCAGATACGCAAGATGCAAAGGGTTTCGCGGCGCGTTTTCCGCAAGGGTTTCGCAAGACGGCGCGCGTAAGCTTTATGACATGGGAATACTGTCGAACATAGCAGGGGCCTGCGCCCCGCTTGCCGCCGAAGCCGCGGAGGCTTTGGCCGAGACCGTGTGGCCGACGCGATGCGCGATCTGCGATGCGCCCGGGCAGGTGTTATGCGACTCGTGCAGGGCATCGCTTGCCTATGTGGATTGGTGGCGCGCCTGCCCCCGCTGCGGCGCTCCGTTCGGGCGCGTGCAATGCTGCGAATGCAACGAGGTGATGCTTGCGGCGCAAGGGCGCGACAAGCCGGCGTTTGACGGCATGGCGGCGGCGGTGTCGTTCGAGGAAGGCGCCGCGCGCATCGTGCGCGCCTGGAAGGACGCCGGGGAAAGGCGCCTGGCGCTCGAGATGGCGCGGCTCATGCTTCTCCAAGTGCCGCCCGCTTGGCTTATCGGCGCCGTTGCGACGCCGATACCCGCCAGCGCAGCCGCACGGCGGCGGCGCGGCTTCGATCACGGGCGCGAGCTCGCCTGCACCGTGGCCGGCCTGGCGGGGATCCCCGTGGTCGAGGCGCTGGCACGCCCCCGCACGTTCGACCAGCGCGCGCTCGGCCGGCGCGGCCGCATCCACAACCTGCAGGGGCGCTTCAAAACGCTTCCCGGCGCGACGGCGCCCGCCCGCATCCTGCTCATCGACGACGTATGCACCACGGGATCCACCATGAATGCCGCTTGCGATGCCCTGCGCGCAGCGGGCGCGCAAGAGCTGCACTGCCTCGTGTTCGCCCGCGTATAGCGCAAGAAAGGCGGCCCCTAGGCCGCCTTCCCTATTTCGTACGTTGTTTCGCCGTTGGGCGCTAGGCGCGCTCGCGGCGGGATTCGCTTTCGGCGAACTCCCGCACGTCCACGTTGATGGAGTGCTTGATGGGCTTCCAGTTGCACTTCTTCACCAGCGCCACCAGCGCGATGGGCACATAGGTGAGCATGAAGAACGGGAAGGTGAACATGTAGCGGATCTTCTTGCCCGTGGTGGAGTGGATGGAATCCCATTCCACGAAGGTGGTGAGCACGCCGAACATGAACATGAACACCATGTAGTTCATCAGGCAGAAGCAGATCGACGACACCGAGGATGCAACCATGACGCCCGTGGACATAAGGCCCGCCGCCGCCAAGGCGATGATGATGGCGTTGAACGTCACGCTGATAATGGTGAGCAGCATGCCCGGGGCGATGGTCATGAGCATGTCGTAGCAGGCGAAGCGGCTGCCCTTGGGGTTGGTGGCGATGCCCTTGGCCAGTCGGGCCCCGTAGTGCCAGAACACCTGGTAGAAGCCCTTCGCCCAACGGAAACGCTGGTTCCAGGAATCGCGGAACGTGACGGGCTGCTCGTCGTAGAGCACGGCCGTGGGCGTGTAGCTGATGCGCTCGCCCTCCAGGATGGAGTTGGCGGAGAACTCGATGTCCTCGGTGAGCAGGTGCCACTTCCAGCCGCCGTTGCGCTCGATGATCTTCGCGGATACGAAAAAGCCCGTGCCCGAAACGGCGCAGCTGGTGTTGAGCGTCAAGCGGGCCTGGTTGAGGAACTTCGCCTCGCGCAGGAACCACACGGCGTAGCCGGCCGAGATCCAGTTGCTGTCGTAGTTCTTGGAGTTACGGTAGCTGGTGGACGCCACGGCGCCGTTGTCGAAGGTCTTGTTCATCTCGCGGAAATAGTTCACGTCGAGCACGTTGTCGGCGTCGAATACGAAGTAGGCCTCATAGCCGCGATCGGCGTACTGGCTGCGGATGACGTTGAAGCCGTAATCGAGCGCATAGCCCTTGCCCACCTGCTCGGTGTTGAAGCGCGGGAACACGATGGCGCCAGCTTCACGGGCCACCTCGGCGGTGTTGTCCGTGCAGTTGTCGGCGATGACGAACACGTCGATAAGCTCGCTCGGATAGTTCTGCACCTTGATGGAATGGATGAGCTGACCGATGACCGCGCTCTCGTTGCGGGCGCTGATGACGGCGGCGAACTTGTGGTTCTTCTTCGCGACAAGCTGCTTGGGCTTGCGGGTGAGCACCACGAACACGTAGTAGAGCTGATACGTATAGCAGATGGTGAACGCCAAGAAGACGCAGAAGTTGAATATATCGACGAACGAGATATGCGAGAAGAACTGATCTAGCACCTTTGCTCCTTTTACGGGCCGCACTCGCTCCGCGGCCGACCTTAGACGCCGCCTTCGGCGCCCCCGAATGCCCGTACGGCATCAGGCAACGTCCCGCGCGCATGTGCTGTGGTTTTAGATTCGTTGTAAGCGGAACGTTTCAAACCTGTAGAAGTATAGCGGCATGCGGCGGATTTGTCGCGCACGCCGCCCCGTTTGGCTCATTATATGGCCGCTAGCAGGCATATTCGCCCCATTTGCACACAGGGTGTGCACACGCCCTTCATAAAAACCGATGTTTGTAGAGGCTGGGTACGGCGCCAGCAGGCCGAGAAGCCACGCGCGAGGCTTCTCGATATGCTGCACCGACCAAGTTCGATAGACGATCTGGCGCTGAAATAGCATTGCCCGTTGATAGCCCACAACGCCTGCCAGCCTTTATGCATTTCAATCTCCACAGCTCCGTCAACCCGATTTGCACGTCGAGCGTTCCTTTGCTATGGTCCATTATCATACTATTTTGGTCCGATAGTGGACTATTAACAAGGAGAGAGAACCTACGGAACCTGTTGAATATCGCACGCTTCGGGATGAGGACGTCGAAGCGCTCGGCGCCATTCTAGGCGACACGTGGCACGACTACACTGACGGCAGAAAACGCGTCATCTCGGGAATCGTCGACTTCGCCAACTTCGCGCGGCGCAACACCTTCGCCGAAGTCGCCGTCGTCGACGGCTCCCCTATCGGTGTGATCATGACAAGGGCAGGCGCTGCTGACAAGGAAACGCAGGCGCATTGGGACGCCATCAGGCAACGCGCTTGCAAAGAGCTTGACGAGCTGGGCGGCAGCAGCGCAGAGCTTGCGCGCTTCCTTGAATCCATGGAGCAGGCCGACCGCGACCTGCTCGAGCAAAGCGGCTGCGACCCCGATTTCGAGCTGGTGCTGTTCGCCGTGTCCGACAATGCCAGAGGGTTTGGAATCGGAAGCACGCTCATGGGGCATGCCCAGGGCTATCTGGCGGCTCAAGGGGCCTCGAAGGCGTTCATCTTCACCGACACCGACTGCACGTGGGAATACTACGAGCACCGCGGCATGAGACGCGCGGCTGAGCGGTCCTTTGCCGATGATGGGGCTCGTATCCTTCCCGAGCGCATGTTCGTTTACGAGATGAACCTGGAAGGCATCGCGCGATAGCGCCGAAAGCCGCACCGCACGAAGGAAACGGGCGCAGCCGACGCAGGCTGCCGCCCATCGCCCCCGCCGGGACGCAGGCTGCTTCCCACCATCCCCCGCCGGGACGTAAGCCGCCGCTCGTCAACCCTGTCGGGGCGCATGCCGCCGCCTGTCGCGCCCGATAGATAGGATGCAAGCCTCCGCCTGTCGCGCCCGACGGAACGCAGATTGCCTCCTGCCACCCCTGTCGGGACGCAGCCCTACTCCGATTCGCGGATGCGCGCGGCGTGGAGCGCTTCGAGCTTGAGATAAAGCGCGTGGAAGGCCACCGCAGACAGCGCCGCGGCGATGCCGTAAAACACCCACATGCCCGGCGTGAACGGCGCAATGCAGAACACGCCGGGCATGAGCAGGCACGCGCCAGCGGTGCCGCCGACCACCACGGCAAGCAGCGCCGCGCGGATCGCCGTGAACGGTATGGACAGGCGGACCACCAGATTACATCCGACCCAGGAAGTCAACAGCACGCACAACGTGGACACCTGCCCATAGTCGAGCCCCATCAGGTAATAGCCGGCGATATTAGCCACAAGGATGCAGCAAACCGAGCATATGGCGCCAGGAATCGACTTGACGATGACGTTGTCCAGGAAACGGCCCCGGATACGCTCATGGTTCGGCTCCAGCGCAAGCACGAACGACGGTATGCCGATGGTGAACGCGCTGATGAGCGTCATTTGAATTGGCTGGAAGGGGTATTGCCAAGGCGCAGCAATGAACAGCAGGGCGGAGGCGATGGACAGCAACGTTTTCACCAGGAACAGGGATGCGGAACGCTGCAGGTTGTTGATGGATCGCCGCCCTTCCGCCACCACCTTCGGCATGCTGGCGAAGTCGTTGTCCACGAGCACCAGCTGCGCCACATTGCGCGCAGCATCCGAACCTGCCGCCATGGCTACGCTGCAATCGGCAGCCTTGAGCGCCAGGGTGTCGTTGACGCCGTCGCCTGTCATGGCGACGGTGCGGCCCGCCTTCTGCAACGCCAAAACGAATTGCTTCTTTTGCTCAGGCTTCACGCGACCGAACACGCTATCGCACGCCAGCGCACGCTCCACATCGGATTCGGTTTTCAGCGTGGTGGCGTCGACGTAGCGATCGGCGCCTTCAACACCTACCTTCGCAGCGATGCCCGAGACGGTGCGCGGATCGTCGCCGCTGACCACAAGCACGCGCACACCCTGGTCCTTAAAAAAGGCGATGGTTTCCGCCGCCGTTGGGCGGATTTGGTCGCGAATGCCCACAAACCCTAGCGGCCGAGGTTCGCCTTGGAGGTTTCCCTGCTCATCGAAGCCTTGCACGCGAGCGACGAGCAGCAAGCGAGCATCGGCGGCAAGCCGTTCAGCTTGCTGCCTGACCTGCTCGTATGCATCGCCGAGCACGAACTGGGCAGCACCCATGACGTAACACGACCCATCGGAGAGCTGTGCGCCCGACCATTTCTTGTCCGAGCTGAAGGGGATCATGCGCATACACGTTTCGGGGCGGCCTTTCGCATCCTTGAAAAACGCTGCGATGGCTCGAGACGTTTCGTTGGGATCGTCATCGGCGCAGGCAATGGCGCGCAACGCGCGGCACGCTTCCTCTTCAAGCGCTTCGGGCGAACCTTGGGCAGCAGCGCCCTCTACGGGCGACACCCAGGCAACCTCCATATCGCCTGTGGTGATGGTGCCCGTTTTGTCCAGGCACAAGACATCCACGCGCGCCAAGGTTTCGATACAGTACAGCTGCTGAACGAGTACCCGGCTTTTCGACAAGCGCACGACGGCCACTGCCAGAACCGTCGACGTAAGAAGAATCAGCCCCTCGGGTATCATGCCCACCAGCGCGGATACCGTGGATAGGATGGCGCTGTTTAGCTCCGAGTTACCCGAAAGATAGTCCCGTGCGAACAGCAATGCGCCAACCGGGAACATGATGCAGCTGACGAATTTGATGATGCCGTTGAGGCAGCGCATGATCTCGGAGCGCACGGCTTTGCGCTCCTTTGCCTCGGCGGATATCTTCGCCGCATAGTTCTCGGCCCCAACGTGGACCACACGCGCGTACACCGTTCCCGAATTGACGAACGATCCGCTCATAAGCGTGTCGCCAGGCTGTTTGCGGATAAGATCGGCTTCGCCGGTGAGCAAGCTCTCGTTTACCCGACATTCACCGCCAACGACCTCCGCATCCGCGGGAACTTGATCGCCGCGACGAAGCACCGCCACATCGCCGCGCACGAGCTGATCAAGCGGCAACTCCATTTCCGCGCCATCGCGCAACACGTGCGCTTTCGAGCCGGCTATGATGGATAGCTTGTCGGTGATTCGCTTCGACCGGATCTCCTGAACGATGCCGATTACGGTGTTGCACACGATAACGACCATGAACAGCATATTCTTGTAGGACCCCGTGAACAGCACGATAAGGGCCAAGACGGCATTCACAAGATTGAACAGCGTGCATACGTTGTCATGCACGATCTGCCCGACAGAGCGGGTTTTCACGCCTGCATCGACATTTGCCTCGCCTGCGGCGAAGCGCATCTGGGCCTCTTCGGATGAGAGACCAAGCGAAGCCTCTATCCCAACCGCCTCGTTCATTCCGCCTCCCTCCAACTAACGCCGCATCATTGCGGATGAAGAACCCAAACAGTGTGTAGCAAAAAGGCCACCGCAGGAAAGCGATGGCCTTGACGTAACGATGGAGCCGGCAACAGGACTCGAACCTGCAACAGGCAGTTTACAAAACTGCTACGCTACCATTGCGTCATGCCGGCACACGAAAATACGTGTCGGGCTATTGTACGACAACAACCTGGATTCTCAAAGCCCACCCCATAAAAGGTACAACCATCAGCACCAAGACATAACCGGGTTGATTCGCAAGTTCATCCGAACACTTTGCATTTGTTCTCGAACTCAGCCGTACACGTCCGGATGAGTTCGAGAACTCCTTTCCGGAGGTGAGGGCCGAAGGTCGATTCGCATCTTCACCCGGACGGTTCGCATTTGTTCTAGAACTCAGCCGGACATATCAAGTGCCCGCATACGACGTAAAGCAGATGGAACTCCCATAGGTCCTTGCGCATTTCGCTTACTCCATCGCCTGTCGTTTATCATCGTCGACGCAGGCGAATGCACGGATGCACTTGTTTTACGCATCGCAACCGAACCGTTAACCGCTCTTGTCAAACTATCGCCGGTATCTGGTTATACTGGTTCGCGGCAAGAACCCGCTATCCTACGAATGCGATATCTCTTTTGGAGTCTCATGACTAACGACGAACAACAATCTTCCCCTAACACGACGCCCTCCCCCACGGTGAAGAAGCGCTTCCGAGCCGACCGAGACGCCATCGATCGCAAACGCCTTCCCTTGGCGGTGAAGGTGTTCGGCGTGCTGTGCCTTGCAGCAGGTGGAGCCACCACTGTGCTTTTGACGGTCACCATCGTGACCATGGTGCTGGCGTTCACTTCCGGCAACCTCGATGTCGAAGCATCCACCGCCACCGTGGTCATCTACGTAGTGGAATCGGTGCTGTACACGGCGCTGGCGGCCATGTTCGCCATCTTCGGCATCCGTCTGCTGCGGAACAAGCGCAAGCACGCCGCCCACGGCACCGAGGCCATGATATTCATCTTGGCCGCCATCATCATCTGCTCCATCATGCTCAACGGCCTTGGAGCCAACGTGATTCCCCATGCCGTGGTGGCAGTGTTCCTGATCATCATGCAGTCCTACCTTGACCCGGCGCTTGCCGGCGAGCGCGAGCTGCGCCGCAAGCTGCGCGATATGGAAACCAGGGAGCAAGCAGAAGATGGCACGCTTGGCCTTGACCTCACCGGTCGCGGCTACATCACCCTGAACTTCTTCAACCTGTTCTGGATATTCGTGGTGTGCAGCGTGTTGGGCCTTGTCATCGAGACCGCGTATCACATGCTGGTAGTGGACCCCGGCGTCTACGAGGACCGAGCCGGATTGCTGTTCGGGCCCTTCAGCCCCATCTACGGCGTAGGCGCGATGCTGATGACCATGGCGCTCAACCGCTTCCACAAAGCGCCCTTCCCCGTGATCTTCCTGGTGAGCGCCGTGATCGGTGGTGCCTTCGAATATGCGGTCAGCTGGTTCATGCAATTCGCTTTCGGCATCGTTGCCTGGGACTATACCGGCACCTTCCTTTCCATCGACGGCCGCACCAACGGCATGTTCATGGCCATGTGGGGCGCGCTGGGATTGTTCTGGGTGAAGCTGTGCCTTCCCTGGATGCTCAGGCTGGTCAACCGTATTCCCTGGAACTGGCGATATACGTTGACCACCGTATGCGCCGCTTTGATGATCGTGGACTGCGGCATGACCCTGATGTCGCTTGACCGCTGGTACCAGCGCGAGGCCGGCGTTGCCCCCGACAACGCCATCTCCCGCTTCATCGACGACCACTTCGACAACCAATACATGGAGCAACGCTTCCAGAGCATGTCAATCGATCCCGACAACGCAGCGCGTACGCTGTAGGTAAAGCCATGCCGCCCTTCAGCTCATCACGCACCTCCACGATATTGCGCCATAGCCGCTTCGGCATGAACTGTCTCCGAAGCTCGGGGTGATAACGAGCCGATATGGACATGGCATCGTAGAATCCCTTCCACGCCGCTTGCATAGCAGCTTCATCGGAGGCATGTTCGGGCAGATGGACCTCATCGGTTTGCGCCAAATACCAACCCGCGCCATCAAAAATGCCCGCAACTTGATGCACCTCGTCGTATATGACGAAACGCTCGGTATTGAACCGACCCGCAAACCAATCCATGAGCAACGGCACCACATTGGCCTTGGGGTTGCACTTTGCAAACCATATGCCGTTTTCAAAGTGCTCGAAGCGCAGGAACTGCATCATCAAGTGCCGCTCGTTCATCACCGAGCGGTCCAGGCGGGCAACGGGGCCTGCTATGGGGTGAGCTAGGTTGCGGATCAGACCGCTATTCGCAACAGCGGGCTGCGCCATGATATGCCGGACGAACCGATACACCGCAGCGCCAGCCGAGGGATCGTCCGACAGCGAAGCATGCAGCACCGCATCCCAGGCATCCCTTCCCGCCTTCCGCATGATGCCCGCCTTAACGCGCGCCGCCAACGCCACATCGGTTTCGATATAGCGCACGCTTTGCCCTAAGCGAGGCTGCAGCCCCGCTTCGCTCGTAAAGTCCTCCGGCTGCTCATGAAGCGCATAGGCTTGGAAAATTGCCGAGAGCAGCCCCTCCGTGGTGCCATCGTGCACATATGCGACGTTGCCAAGCGGCTCCAGGATGGCATCCGCGCTCATGCGGGTACCTTCTGCCGGCCCTGCAACGCGTGCTGCCAGCCGAAAGCCCCGTCGGCTACCGCAGCGCCTTCAGCAACCGCCGGCCCCTGCAGCTGCCGCGTCCCGGTGGCGCCACCTGCCGCCACGCCGGCCTTATCCCCTGCGCCTATGGCGGCGCGTCCGACCTCGGACCCGAACAAGCTGAGCTGCCCAGGCAGCTCCTTGCCGGAACGGGCGCCATGACGACCGCCGTCGATGGGGCTTGCCAGCTGCGCCCGCAACGCCTCG
>NZ_CAKTYH010000022.1 GCF_934632265.1 uncultured Senegalimassilia sp. | reverse complement strand
GGCGACTCCCTGCCGGTCTCCGTGTTCGTCGACCATGCCGACGGCCAGTTCGAGCAGGGCGCTGCCGCTTATGAGAAGCGCGGCGTGTCCGTGTCCGTGGCGAAGTGGGATGCCGAGAAGTGCACCGAGTGCAACAGCTGCTCGTTCGTGTGCCCGCATGCCTGCATCCGCCCGTTCGGCCTGACCGACGAGGAGGCCGCTGCCGGCCCCGAGGCCATGGCCGTGCTGCCCATGAAGGGCAAGCATAAGGAGCTGAAGTACACGCTGGCCATCAGCCCGCTGGACTGCATGGGCTGCGGCGTGTGCGTCAAGGCCTGCCCGGCCGACGCGCTGACCATGGTCGGCGTCGAGGACGAGATGGCTCAGCAGGACGTGTTCGAGTACTGCGTGAACAAGATTGCCGACAAGCCCGAGATCGAGGGCACCACGCTGCGCGACAGCCAGTTCAAGCAGCCCCTGCTCGAGTTCTCCGGCGCCTGCGCCGGCTGCGCCCAGACGGCTTACGCCCGCCTGATCACCCAGCTCTATGGCGACCATATGTACATCTCCAACGCCACCGGCTGCTCCTCGATCTGGGGTGGTCCGGCTGCCACCAGCCCGTACACGGTCAACAAGCAGGGCCACGGCCCCGCATGGTCCAACAGCTTGTTCGAGGACAACGCCGAGCACGGCATGGGCATGAAGCTGGGCTATGAGGCCGTCAACGGCATGCTGGCCGCCGACGCCGCCATCCTGGTGGAGGCAGGCGCCGTCGCCGAGGCCGCTCAGGCTTGGCTCGACGCCCGCGGTGACAAGGCCGCCAGCCGTCAGACCGCCGACGCCCTGATCGCCGTCCTGCCCGAGGTTGCCGCCGGCGACGGCGCCGCAGCCGAGGCCGCGCAGCGCATCCTGGACCACAAGGAGTACCTGGCCAAGAAGTCCGTCTGGATCTTCGGCGGCGACGGCTGGGCCTACGACATCGGCTACGGCGGACTCGACCACGTGCTGGCATCCGGCGAGGATGTGAACATCTTCGTGTTCGACACCGAGGTCTACTCCAACACCGGCGGCCAGGCTTCCAAGGCTTCCAACATCGGCCAGGTGGCCCAGTTCGCCGCCGCCGGCAAGGACGTCAAGAAGAAGTCGCTCGCCGAGATCGCCATGGCGTACGGCTACGTCTATGTGGCTCAGGTGGCCATGGGCGCCAAGCCGGCTCAGACGCTCAAGGCCATCACCGAGGCCGAGGCCTATCACGGCCCGTCCATCATCATCGCGTACTCCCCGTGCGAGATGCACTCCATCAAGGGCGGCATGAGCAACTGCCAGACCGAGATGAAGAAGGCCGTGGACTGCGGTTACTGGAACCTGTTCCGCTTCAACCCGGCAGCTGAAGCCGGCAAGAAGTTCACGCTGGACTGCAAGGAGCCCGCGGGCGGTTACCAGGAGTTCCTCATGAATGAGGCCCGCTACAGCCGCCTGACCCGCGAGTTCCCGGAGCGCGCCGGCGAGCTGTTCGAGCGCAACGAGAAGGCCGCCATCGAGCGCTACGATCACCTGGTGCGCTTGAAGGCAATGTACGACGGCGAGTAGTCTCGCAGGCTGAGCGTGGCGTTGCGGTTTCGCTGGTAGGCGCACCGCTGTGGGACGCTGTGTTTGCGTCAAGGCTTTCGATCGAGCGATAGATCGGTTCTTGGAAGGCCGGTCGTCCGAAAGGGCGGCCGGCCTTCTTGCGTTTCGGGGCGGGTTGAGTTGCGGTGATGGGGGCGGCGAAACTTCGGGTAAGTCCCGTGTATGGGACTGAAGGCCCCTAGGGGGTGCGCTAGAATGTCGGGCATGGATACTTCTATTGCATATGATGTGGTGCTGCTGCCGGATACCGACCGGGCGGTGGCGTATAGGAAACGGGCCGCGGATAGCGGCTGCTCGCTTATGGGCGTGACGGTTGCCGCGTTCGGCGCCTGGGTGCGCGATCTGTGGGAGTTGTACGGCGATGGCCGGGCGTTCGTCTCGCGCCTTGAGCGCGAGGCGTTGCTGCGCGCTGCGTGCGAGCAGGCAGGTGGCGACGGTGCGGGGGCGCTCGGGCTCGATCGCGTGGCGGCTGCTTGCGTGGCCGCCGGCGTCGGCCTGCCCGGATTCGATGCGGCGGTGCGCGATGCCTGGGAGGGCGAGCCGGCGGGTGCCGGTGTGCTTTCGGCTGTGACCAGCGCGGAGCTGCCGGTGCTGCAGTTGATTGGGGGATACCTTGATCGGTTGTCGCATCTGGGGTTGGTGGAGCCGGGACAGGCCCTGGCCCTGCTTCCCGAGCTGCTGCCGCAGCGCCCCCTGCGCGTGCTGTCGGAAGATGCTGCTCCGCTTACCCCTGGTCAAGAGGCGTTTTTCTCTGCGTGCCCGTGGATGGACGTGAAGGTTCGCGCCGCTTCGGGCGGCCAGGGCCCTGTTCGCGCCCCTGAGGGCGTGCGGGTTCGCTTTGCGTTCCCTTCGGGGCAATATGCGTGGCCGGCGCTGCTGGCTGATATCGTGCGCGATACCCTTGGCGCGGGTGCGGATTCGGGGGCGCCGGCGGTTTCGGCCGGGGCATCTGCTTCGACTGGGGCGCCGGCTGCGGCGGCCGTTTCGGCAGCAGGCGATGACGGTGTTCCCGGCGGAGAGGAAGTTTCCGGCGGCGCCGACGGCTGTCGCGATGGGCGGCAGGTCGGTACGCAGGCCGCTGCCGTGGTGGTTGCGGCGAAGGACCCGGCGGCGCTGTTCGGGCGCGTGGCGCCTGCGCTCGTCCGCCAGGGCCATGCGGTGGCGCTGCGCGGGCAGCGCCGCTTCGCGGATACCGCGTTCGGCAGGGCCATCTGCTCGCTTCGCCGTTTCCTTGATGCGGGGCAGGCGAGCGCCGTTTCACATATCGAAGGGTACGGGGATATCGCCGCAACCGATGTGGAGCGGTGGGATCGCGCGGACTTGGCCGATTGGGCGCTATCGCCGTTTTCGGGCATGACGAGGAAGGCGGCGTTCAAGCTTGATGCCGACTTGCGTGCCGATCGCACGGCGCGCCGGTCCGACCTTTGCGCTCGCCTGCGCGGCGACAATTCGATGTACGCGGCGATGGAACGGCTTGCGTTGCACTTGGACGACCAGGCTGCGGGCGAGCTTGAGGCTGCTGTGCGGCGCATGACGAACCGCTCGGAAGCGTGGCGCGCCGAGCAGCTTGCCGCATTGCGCGCTCTGCAGCGCGCCGCCTGCGCCGCCAAGCTGGCCGGGTTGGGGGCCGATGTTGCGTTCGACCAGGTGCAACGCCTGAAAGTCAACGTTTCGCGCATGGTGGCCCCGCGTGGTTGCGACGGCGCGGCCCTAAGCGCGCCCGATGTGCTGGTGACCGATCAGAGCACGGCGGCTTCTTTGGGAAGCGGGTCGTGCAGGGTTCTCGTTGCGGCCGATTTGACGAGTGCCGCCTATCCGGCGGCGGATCCCGAGGACGCCTCCCGGGTGCTGCTCGAGCATCTTGGCGTGGAGCGCGCCGACTCGGCGCTTGCACGTATGCGCCGTGCGTTCTTCGCGCTGGAGCACGCTGCAACCAACCAGCTGATCCTCGAGCGCTGCCTTAACGATGCGTCCGCCGACCCCACGTACCCTTGCGTGGTTCTGGAGGAGTTCGTGGACTGCTATCGAGATGACCCTACGGCCACCGAGGACATCGACAACCCGTATTCGCTTCCCGAGCATCTGCAGAGCGGGATGCTGCTGCGTGGCGAAGATGCCTTGTGCGCCAACGATGCGCTGTCCGATGCGCCGGCGCCTCTGGCGGCTTGCATCGAGCCTCCGTTGACGGGTGCGGTGTCGCCCGAGGTGCGTTCGCTCGTGGTGCTTCCGCGCGTGCTGCAGGGCGGGCAGGTGCTTGACGAGCCGTGCCTTTCGCCTTCCCAGATCGAAAGCTATTTGGAATGCCCGTACAAGTGGTTCGCCCAGCGTCGCTTGCGCTTGGATGACCTGGACGAGGAGTTCGGGCCGCTTGAGATGGGCGACTTCGCGCACAACGCGCTGCACAGCTTCTATAAGCATCTGTCCGAGGACTTGGGCGAGGCGAAGGTCACGCCGCAGCTGCTCCCGCAGGCGCGGGAGCTCATGGCCGACGTGCTTGCGCGCCATAAGGCGCTGCAGCCGCATCTTCGCCAGTCGGAGAACCGCCTGATCCCCACGTCGCAGGTGGAGCATCGGGAGCTTGCCGAGCTTGAGCGCAAGCTGATGGACTACCTGGATTTCGAGGCCGAGCTTCTGCCCACCTTCGCCCCGAAGTATCTGGAGTACGACGTGGCTTGCGGCGGCGCGGTGGATTACGCGGGGCACAAGCTGTTGGGCACGGCCGACCGCATCGATGTGGACGGCGAAGGGCGATGCGCGATCATCGACTACAAGGGCTCGATCTCCGGGTCGTATGCGGTGGGCGTGCGCGAGGAGGGGCGTTTGGGCAAGGTGCAGGCGCTCATCTACGCGCAGGTGGTTCGCCGTACGCTGGGGTTGGAGCCGGTTGGCGCGTTGTACGTGTGCTATGGGCGCCGCAAGATGATCTCGGGCGCTTACGACGGGCGCGTGATCGAGAACGCCCACCTGCCGAACATGCGCCACAAGGATTGCATGTGCGCCGACAGGCCGTTTTCCGACGTGCTCGACGAGACGGAGGAGGCGGTTGCCGCGGCGCTCGAGCGTATGCTGGCCGGCGACATCCGTCCGCGCCCTGAAACGCCCGAGGCATGCAAGTGGTGCCCGGTCTCATCGTGTTCCGAAAGGAGGGGATAGCCATGGCGTTGACCATCGGCCAGGAAAAGTGCGTCAACACGCTTGACAAGCCGTTGGCGGTGAGCGCCGGCGCCGGCAGCGGCAAGACGTTCACGCTGACGCGTCGTATCGTGCATGCGTTGGAAAGCGGGTATTTGACCGACATCGACCAGGTTTTGGCCATCACCTTCACGTCGAAGGCCGCGGGCGAGATCAAATCGCGCGTAAAGGGCGCACTGCGTGCCGGCGGCATGACCGAGCAGGCGCTGAAAACCGACGAGGCGTGGATATCCACCATCCACGGCATGTGCTCGCGCATCCTTCGCGCGCATGCGCTTGAACTGGGGCTGGACCCTGCGTTCAAGGTTGCCGACGAGGCCACGGTGAAAACGCTTCTTGATGCGTCGCTTGAGGAGGTGCTCGGCGGCAGGGACGACCTGGTCACGGTTGCCGAAGGTGTTTCCCCGCAGCGCCTTGATGCGCTGTTCGCGTCGTTCGATGTGCATCCGGCGGGTCCGCGTACGGCGTCGGTGGAGGGGATGGTGCGACAGCTGGTGGAGGCGGCATCGGCGCATCCCGACGGCATGGCGTCGGTGGTGGCACCCCCCGAGGCGCCAAGCCCGATCAAGCTGCTGGCGCAGCTGGCGGATACGGCCGAAACCGCATACGTGCTGGCCGACGGCGTCAAGCCCGGTTCCACGCGCGACAAGTTCCTGGCGGCAACGCAGGAGGCGCTGGAAAGCGCACGCGAGCTGATCGGGCGCGGCTCCGACGGGCTGACGTACCGGCGCGTGCTTTCGGCCATGAACGGCTTTCCTGTTCCCGGCCGTAACTTCGGTAAGAACACGCCGTATGGCGAACAGGCCGCTGAGCTGGCGGAACGGTACTGCGCCATCGCCGCGCAGGCGCGTTGCGGGCTGGTGCAGGAGCAGCTGGCAACGCTGATCGATGTGGCGAAGTCGGTTGCGGACGCGTTCGCGCGCCGCAAGCGCGAGGCGGGGTTGCTGGACAACAACGACCTGCTGTCGTTCGCTTCCCGGGCGTTTCGCGACCATCCCGCCATTCAGGCGGCGTATGCCGATCGCTTCAAGCTGGTGATGGTGGACGAGTTCCAGGACACCGATCAGCTGCGGGTGGACATGATCAAGCGCATGGCCGGGGAGGGCTTTTCGCGCATGTGCACCGTCGGCGACGCGCAGCAGAGCATCTATCGGTTCCGCGGCGCGGATGTGTCGGTGTACCGTCGTCATCTGGAGAATGTGCGCGAGCGCAACCCCGAGGGCATCATCGAGCTGCCCGACAACTTCCGCAGCCACGGGGACGTGCTGGCGTTGTGCGACCGCATCTTCGAGCAGCCGCAGGTGTTCGGCGCGGGGTTCATGTCGCTGGCGCCGGGGCGTGCGGAATCCAAGGTCAAGCGTCCGTTTTTGCCGGACGGGCCTCGCGTGCAGGTGCAGGTGACCGTGGCCCCGTCGCGCGGCGTGTCGTCTGCGGACGCGGCGGCGGTGGCGGCAAGGCGCGTGGCGAAGTCGTTCTCCGAGTTCGCGGCGACCGGGCACAGGCCCGGCGACATGGTGGTGCTGCTGGGCGGCATGAGCCGCGCGAACGTGTACGCCGAGGCCCTGCGGGCCGAAGGGCTGCCGTGCGTGGTGGCCGGCGGCTCCATTTTCAACCGGGCGCCCGAGGTGGCGCTCATGGTTCGCCTGGCGCAGGCCATCGCGAATCCGAAGTGGACCACGGCGCTGTTCGAGGTGCTCTCGAGCGAGCTGTTCGCCCTGTCCGCCGATGATTTGCTGGAGCTGTCCACGGGGATGGACGAGGAGCGCGGCATTCCCCGCAGACGGGCGTTCGACCAGGGTTTTCGCCATATTGAGCGCAAAGTTGCGGCAGGGCGCGCGGTCTCGCCGGCGCTTGCGGCGTGCGCAAGCCTGATGCGCCGCGCCGCCGAGCAGGTGGGAAACGTCGCGCTTGCCGACATCATGCAGGGCATTGTGGCCGATTCCGGGTGGCTTGCGCGCCTTGAGGCGGCCGGTCCCGAGGGGCTGGCGCGTGCGGGGAACGTGTACAAGGCCATCCGCATGGCACGCGATATCGAGGCCGCCGGCGGCGTGGGGCCCGCGGGCGTGGCCGAGGAGCTGGCGCTGCGCGTGGAGCTTGCCAAGGAGGCGCCGGGCGCGCTGTCGGCAGAAGGCGGCGATTTCGTGCGCATCATGACCGTTCACGCCAGCAAGGGCCTTGAGTTCCCCATCGTGGCGGTGGCCGAGCTGCGCGACGATGCGGCGCGGTCGCAGGCGCTGGAGTGCTGCTCGATCGAGGGGCGCACCTACGTGTCGCTCGATGGCGGCCACGTGCTCGAGCGCTTGAAGGAGAAGACTTCGTCGCTGGTTGCGAAGAGCGGGTCGTATCAGCCGTTTTGCGAGTTCGACGACGAAGAGCTTGCCGCCATGGTTTCGCGCAGCCAGCTGCCTGCCGACAGGCGCGCTGCCATCAAGCTGCACGAGGAGCGCGGCGAAGCGGCCGAGTCGCGGCGCTTGCTCTACGTTGCGCTCACGCGCGCGAAGGAGGCCCTTGTGGTGTCCATGCGCGGCAAGTCGTCGAAGGTGGATGCCACCGGCTTGTCGAAGAGCTGCTGGGGCGACGTGCAATCGGCGCTGGTGGGCGAGGGCTGCGTGTTCGAGCCGGGCGTGAGCATGTTCGACTTCGGCGGGCAGCGTCCGGCGCGCGTGGAGTGCGTGCGCTTGACGCCGGCGGTTGTCGAAGAGATGCTGGGAGACGCGGACGGCGTTGCGGGCGATGCTGCGGATGATGCGGCGTTGCGGGTTGATGGCGGTCCGAGCGTTGATGAGGCTGCTGCGGGCGGTTCGCTCGATGGCGTTGCGACCGATGGTGGGTCGGGCGTTGGCGGACAGGGCGTCGGCGAGGCAGCGGTCGGCGGTTCCCCTGCCGTCGGCAAGCCGGGCGTGATCGCCCTTCCCGTGGTGGGACCGTACGAGCCTGAGCGGGGCAGGCCTTATGCGGGTGCGCGAGCGGGCATGTTCAGCTATTCGTCCATTGCCGAGGATGCCGATGGGTTGGTCGATTTCTCCGTGGAAGATGCGGCCGACGATGCCGCCAGCGCCGCTTTGGGCGTGCGCGACGCCGATGCGGCGACAAGCTTGGGAACGGCGTTTCACCGTTTGGCGCAGCTTGCGGCGCTGGCCTGGCAACCGGGTTGCGCCCTTGAGCGCCCGGATGCCGCGCGTCAGCAGGCGTTGGAGCGTTCGTGCGGGCTTTCCGCCGATCAGCGCGGTCGCTTGGATGCGGCGCTCGGGCGGTGGTTCGCCAGCGATATAGTGGCGCGCGTGGGCGCGTGCGAGAGCGTGGTCCCCGAGGCGCCGTTCCTTGTCCGCGTGGGCGGCCCTTGCGATGCGGCCTACCTTGAGGGAGAGATCGACCTGTTGGCGTGCGTTGCCCCTGCCGGCACGCGCGAACAGCCGGCGGGCAGTGCGCTGGTGGTGGATTACAAGACCGGCGGCTTGCCTAGTGAAACCGCCGAGCAGCTGCACGAGAAGCACCTGCTGCAGGCCACGTGCTATGCGTATGCGGTGCTGTTGGAAGGATATGCGCAGGTGGAGTGCGTGTTCGTGCGCGTTGAGCAGGACCGCGCCGATGCGCCGGGACAGCCGCAGACGGTGTCGTATCGTTTTGATGCGGCCGATGCCGACGAGATGGGCCGCGCCCTTGCGCGGGCGTATCATGGGCACGGTCAGCTGTAGGATTTGAAGGGACGTTTGCGTGAACATCCAGATTTTCGGCACGAAGAAAAGCTTCGATACGAAGAAGGCCCAGCGCTACTTCAAGGAGCGCCGCATCAGCTTCCAGTTCATCGACCTGAAGGAAAAGGGCATGAGCAAAGGCGAGCTGCAGTCGGTGGCTAATGCCGTCGGCGGTCTTGACAAGCTGATCAACCCCGATGCCAAGGACGCCGATACCGTGGCTTTGCTGCAGTATCTGGCGGCTGATCAGAAGTTTGAGAAGGTGCTCGACAATCAGCAGGTGCTGTTCGAGCCGGTGGTCCGCAACGGCAAGAAGGCCACAGTCGGCTATCAGCCCGACGTGTGGAAGGGCTGGGAGTAGGCTCTTGATGCCCGTGCATGCTGATGCCGGGAATTCATCGACCGTCGGTATGCAGAAGGGGCTTGGTTGCCATCGTCGGCAACCAAGCCCCTTCGCTATGTGCATGGGTTTGTTCAGGTTTGCGGTTAGCGCCTTGCGTGCTTTCCGCGTGAGGCTTTGCTGCAGCCGGCGAACGCTACCGCGTGGTATGCGGCCACCAGGGCGGCGCCGAGCAGGATGCCGCCGAGGATGTCGGTGGCCCAGTGCACGCCGGCCATGGCGCGCGCGGCGACGATGCCCACCATGCCTGCAGCGCAGATGGTCAGGGCTGCAGTGCGCAGGCCTCCTTCGCGGATGCGTTGCACGGCTTGGATCATAGCCGTACCGCACATGGTGACGGCCAGCAGCGTATGCGACGAGGGGAACGACGGCTCGCAAACGTCGTCCTCCAGGATGGGACGGTTGTTGGGCGAGATGCAATTGAACAGCACGTATAGCACCAGCATGGCGCCGTAGGTTCCCAGCAGCAGCCAAAGGTCGCGGTCGACCCCGCCTCGGCTGCGGGAACGGATCAGCTGCTTGCAGCCGACTATGGCGAGCATGAGTGCGCCGACGGCGGGCACGATGAGCAGCGCGTTGGACAGCTTTTCCATGAGGTCGCTTTGCCCGAGGATGGCGCGCGCGTCAAGGTTGAAGGTGGCAAGGCCAACCAAGCTGCCGTCGCCGGCAATGGGCTGGCGGTCTACGAACACGAGCGAAACCGTGAGCGCGGCGAACAGCGCAAGGAACACGCCAGCGGCAATGGCGGAGGCGTGCGCGGTAGTGCGGTTGTGCATGAAAACTCCCATCTGACCTTCGAATGTAAAGAGAAGGTAAGGAGATGGTAAAGCCCAGCGCATCCGGCATGGGGATGACCGCTTGATTTCGAGGAATTCTGCAGAAAGAGAAACGCTTGGCTAGGCGAGGTTGCTGGCGAACAGGCAGGCGGGGTTGCCTTGAGCGGCGTTTTGCTTGAAGCGTTGCACCAGCTCAAGGCGCGATTGCGTGGATGTCGCCAGCGGTTGGGGAAGGGCGTTGGGGGCAAACCAGCCCACTTCCAGGCTCTCGTCGTCGGCGACGTGGGGCTGCGCATTGCCGCCTTCGCGGGGCCGGCAGAGAAACAGCAGGTCCATGTACTGGCATTGATCGCCGTTCGCGTAGGTGACCATATATGGCGACGACTTCACGCTGACCAGGCATACGGGCTCGATGTCGACGCCCGTTTCCTCGAGGGCCTCCCGCACGCAGGTATCGGCCGGCTCTTCAGCGGGTTCCACGATGCCATAGATGAGCGCCCACTGCCCGGTATCGGCACGCTTGCCCAGCAGGATGCGGCCCTGGGCGTCCTCCACGTAGGCGGTGATGCCGGTGAGCCACAGCGGGTCGTTGCCGATCTTAGCGCGCAGGTTGGTGATGAATTCGGGCGTTGACATGGGGATTCCTTCCAGATGCCGCGCTGCCCGCCGGTTGGGCGGGCAGCGCAGGATGAAGCGGGGTTGGCGGGGCGTCGCGTGCGAACTCCCGTTAGGGTGCGGGCGGTGCGTTGCGAACGAACCCCGATAAGGTGCGGGCGAGGCGTCGCATGCGGGCTCTCGCCAGGTTATGGGCGGCGCGTTGCGTGCAGAGCCTCGCTAGGGTGTGGGCGGTGCGGCGCGTGCGGAGCCTCGCTGGGGTGTTGCGGCTACACGAACTTCACGGCGGTGCCGTAGGCCAGCATCTCGATGGTGCCGGGGTTGATGGAGCCGCTGGAGAAGCGCATGGCCACCACGGCATCGGCGCCGAGGCGCTCGGCTTCGGCGATCATGCGGCCCTCCGCTATGGTGCGCGCCTGGTCGGTCATCTCGGTGTACGACTTGATCTCGCCGCCCACCAGCTCCTTCATGCCTGCCATCATGTCGCGGCCGATATGGCGCGAGGTGACGATGTTGCCGCGTACCAGTCCGAGGATCTGGACGTTTTGGCCGGGTACCACGTCTGCGGAGGTGACGATCATAGGTGAGCTCCTTTGCGCTTGGGGCGGATGCGGCGCCGCGCGTGCGCGGCGTGCCGCGTTGCTGGATATATTGTACCGCAGCCCTGTGGTCACGCTGTGGCCTCGCACCTGGCGGCGGGGCCGGGTTGCGTTTGCGACGTTTGCCGCCTATGCGCGCATTTAGCCAGATAGGGGCCTTGTCGGGGCATCGTGGCGAGCGTATCTTGAACCAAAATGAAAAGTTACAGCTTGGCAACCTTGCAATCGGGTCTGAGCGCTGCAGCTGCGTTTCGGTGGGGAAGCGGGTCGCGTGGGGATCGACTGCGGTGTGCGAGGTTGCTGTAGGTGAATTTGATCGCATTGCGCGGGTTCGGATCGTACAGGGGAAGCGGACGCCGCTCGCGCCAAGGCAGGGAGGGAAGCTATGACGAGGGGAAACGTCATCGCGTGCAAGATGTGCGTTGCGGTACTTGCGTGCGCGCTGGCGGCTGCTGCGTGCGGCTGCGCTTCGGGGCAGGAAGCGGGTCAGGCGCCCGCCGTGCAGGAGCAGGAGCGGTTCGAGAATGCGGCCGACGTGCCGCGCGACGGTTCGGCCGAGGAGCAGGAGGCGTCCCAGCCTTCCGAGGGGGAAGCTGCGCAGCAGAAGCAAACGCAAAGCGCCGAAGAGCTGCGCGCGAAGCTTTCCATCGTCGATTTGTCGCAGGAGCAGTTCGTGCATGGGCAAAAGCCGGCGGAATGCCAGAAGTACATCGTGCTCCATGACACCGAAGGCGACAACGACGCCGCATCGGTGGTGAGCTACTGGGCGGGCAACGGCAATCTGGTTGCTGCTCACTTCATCGTGAACAAGGACGGAACGGTGGCGCAATGCGCGCCGCTCGACGCCATCGTCCACCACGCGGGATTCGGCGACACGGGGCATAACGCGCAGTTCGGCGTGGAGGACGAATCGCGCGACGACAAGCTGGGCACCGTTCCCATCGGCTCGGCTATGGCCGATTACGGCATGAACTCGTATTCGGTGGGCATCGAGATGGTGCATGTGGGCGGTTCCGGCGATTATCCGCAGGCCCAGCTTGAGGCTCTTGATGACCTGATTGCCTACATCGACGCCTATTACGGGTTCGAAAGCGCTATCATCGACCATAAAGCCTGGCGAACGGGGAATTCGGATACGTCCGAGGAATTCGCCGGCTATTTGAGGAACTATCAGGAAGCACGCACGCACGACGGTACGGCGCGCTAGCTTTCGGCGACAACGTCAAGCGGCGCTTAACTGAAAGGGAAGGGATCTGACATGTTCTGCCCCCATTGCGGAGCCTCGGTCAAAGACGGTGACGCGTTCTGCTCATCGTGCGGCAAGGCTTTAAGCTCGGCGTCCGGCGCCAACGCGTCCGCTTCGGGCGCTGCTGCGACCGGTAACGCTTCTTCGAAGAAATCCATCGGCGATATCCCGACCATTTGGGTGGTCGTGGCCATCGTCGCCATAGCTGCGGCGTTGTATTTCCTGTGGCCTAGTGGCGACGACTCCTCGAATGCCGACTCGAACGACGTTCAGACGCCGACGACGACGGTGCAGCAGCCTGCGGCATCAAGCCAGCCCGCAGCCACGTCCTCGGAGCCGAAAAGCCCGCTGACGCTGTTCGTGTCGCAGGTGGACAATTCCGCATATCCGCAGGTCACCCTGTATACGAAGATCGCCGATCAGGCGGGTTCCACGCCGAGCGGCCTTGATGCGTCGCAGTTCACCGTCACGGAAACCGATTCTTCCGGTTCGCAGTATCCGGCAACGGTCGAGCAGGTGGTCCCGCTTGCCGTGGGCGATGCCATGAACATCAACCTGGTGGTCGACCAGAGTGGCTCCATGAGGGCGCGCAGCAAGATGGACAGCGCCAAGAAGGCGGCAAGCTCGTTCGTCGATGAGATGGTGAAAACCCAGGGCAACGCGGCCGAAATCACCTCGTTCAACGATTACGTGTACAACCGTCAGCCGTTCACCTCGAGCGCGGCGCTGCTCAACAGCGCCATCGATGCGGTTTCGCCCACCGGCGAGACGGCGCTCTATGATGCGCTGTACTGGGCGCTGCAACGCACGAACCTGAAATCGGGGTCGCGCGTGGTCATCGCGTTCACCGATGGCGAGGAGAACAGCAGCCACTACAGCTTGAACGACGTCATCACGCTGTCCCAGCAAACGGGCATCCCCGTCTACATCGTGGGCGTGGGCGGCGATGTGAACCGCAGCTCGCTGCAGTCGCTGGCGTCGAGCTGCAACGGCACGTACTACGATGCGGCGTCGGACGACCTGGCGCAGGCGCTTCGCCAGATCTACCAGTCCATCTACGACGATCAGCGCTCCATGTGCCGCGTGGTGTTCACCTCCACGTGCCCCGGCAGCACCTCCGCCACGCGCACCGTCCTGCTGAGCTGCTCGGACTCGGGTCCGTTCGCGGGGCAGATCTCGCATACGTATGTGCCCGTGACCAGCATCTCCTCCTATGACACCAGCGTGAGCTCGCAGGATTACGTGCTGCCCAGCAGCGCTTCGAAGTACTACTCGCGCTCCGAGCTGGAGAAGATGTCGCTGTGGGAGCTCTATCTTGCGCGCAACGAGATATTTGCCCGCCACGGCCGCGGCTTCAAGAACCAGGACTTGACCGATTACTTCGCCACGAAGCGCTGGTACACGCAAACGTACACGCCCGAGGAGTTCGACGCCATCTCCTCCTCGCAGCTCAACGACTACGAGCTGAAGAACGTGCAGACCATGTACGAGATCGAGCAAAGCCGCAACTCCCCGTATCTGGAGACGGCGAAGTAGGCTGGCGCGAAATCGCCCGAGACGAGCAAGGCCCGCGGTTTGCGCCGCGGGCCTTCTTGCTGTTCGGGTTGTTGTCTGAACCGTTGCTTGGAGCGTGCCGGGTCCTACGAGTTCACCCAGGCGCGGATGCGGTAGCGCACGCCCAGCTCGTCGCAGATGCGCTGGCAGGCGGCCTCGTCCTCGTGGCTGATGGTGGTTTCGACCGTGGTCATCACAACGTTGGGCACGTATTTGCGCACCTCGCGCGCGAAGTCGAGCATGCCCGGGAACGCCGCGTCGCCGAAGCGGCTGCGCACGATGGCGGCGTACTCGTCGGCGTTGGGTGTGTTCAGGCTGATGGAGACCGTGTCCACGATGCCCTCGAACTCCGGCGCGATGTCGCGGCCGCAGATCAGGCTGCCCTGGCCGTTGGTGTTCACGCGCACGGGCAGGTTGTAGCGGCGCTTTACCTCGGCGGCCACGCGCTTGAGCATGTCGAAGGCGCAGGTGGGCTCGCCGTAGCCGCAGAATACCACCTCTTCGTAGCGGCTCATGTCCTGTTCGTCGAACGCGGCCATGACCTCTTCGAAGGAGGGTTCGTGGTCGAGCCACAGGTTGTTCTCGCCGCCTTCGCCGTCCTGGCCCACGCCGTCGGCGGTTTGGCGGATGCAGAAGGTGCAGGCGCAGCTGCAGCGGTTCGTCAGGTTGACGTAGAGCCCGTTGTGCACGGGATAGACGATGGTCTCGGCTTTCGATTTCGCCATGATGAGCTTCTTTCGCTTGGGGTGGGGGCGAAGAGCGTGCTTCGCCTTCCCGTTTTCATTCAGGGTACGCCTAATGGTGCGCCTGCTGCAAGGTGCGGGTTTGCGCCCGCGGCCGGTGCGCGGTGCGCGATGCTAGCGCAGGTTGCGCATTCGCGGCCGCCGCACGGCGTGTAGTGCTAGCGCAGGTTGCGCAGCTCCTCCTCGATGGGCAGGCCATCGGTGCGCGGCAGGTCCATCTCGATGGCGCGCTCGACGCAGGTGCACACGAAATGCGATGCCTTCTCCACCGACAGGTCCAGCGGCACGCTGTTGACCGCGTCGGCGATGAGGATGGCGGAGAACACGTCGCCGGTTCCCGAGCGCTGCCCGCCCAGGCGCGCGGTCTGGATGGTGAAGGGTGTGCGGCCCCGTTCGTAGCACACGTTTGCCACGCGGTCTTGGAACTCCACGCCGGTGACCACTACGCGCGCAGGGCCGGTTTGCGATAGCTGCTGGGCGATTTCCGCGGCATCTTCGCAGGTCATGTCCTTGCTGAAGGGCACACCTGCCAGGATGCACGCTTCGGTGAGGTTCGGGGTGATGATGTCTGCCTTCGCCGTGAGCTCGGCCATGCGCTCGCACATCACGGGCGTGTAGGTGCCGTAGGGGTGGCCTTCGTCGCCCATGACGGGGTCGACCATCACGATGCAATCAGGGCTGCCGAACTCGTCGATGAACTCGCTGACCACCGCGATCTGCTCCGCCGATCCCAGGAAGCCCGTGCAGATGCCGCGGAACTTCAGGCCGAGCTTGCGCCACTCGCGGATGTGCTCGCGCATGTAGGGCGTGAAATCCTGGAAGCTGTAGCTGGGGAAGCCCGTGTGGTTGGACAGCACCGAGGTGGGCAGCACGCAGCATTGCACGCCAAGCTGGGAGATGACGGGAAGCTGCACCGCCACCGAGCATCGGCCGAAGCCGGTGAAGTCGTTGATGAGCGCGATCTTCTTCTGGTTGTTGTGGTTGGGCAGGGCGGTGTCGGCGGGTTCGGTAGTGCTCACGGGGCGTCTTTCCTTGGGATGTTATGCAACGCGCACATTATAAGGGAGCTGTGGGCGGGGTGGCCTCGTGCGGCGAAGAATGCCCGCGGATTCCGTTTTCGCGAGTGTGGGGAGAACGTCTGGACACCCTGTCTCTCCGTTTTCTGCTTGCCCGGCGCCGAGTTCTGGGCGGTTTGGAAGGCGACGGTGACGGGATTTGCGTACCAGGGGACGAGTACTGGGTGGTTTTCGGGCCTTTTCGCGGTGGTGGGGCAGGGCAAACCGCCCAGAACTCCGGAACCATGGCAAAAACAGGGGCGTTTTTCTGCAAAACCACCCAGAAGAGGGTGGGCGGCGGCGGGCGGCGGTAGTGGTACCATATGGCGTTGCGCCTGCGCACGTGGGTGCGATGTTTCAGCTTGTTATGAGGCGGTTGCCCGAGGCGGCCGTTCTTTTGCGTTGGGAAAGGGAATGGATATGGCGGAAAACACACCCCAGGCGCCCGCATCGGCGTCGGGCAAGGAGGCGCCGGCTTCGCGCGAGCACTTCGCGTCGCGGCTGGGCTTTATCCTGATCAGCGCCGGATGCGCGATCGGATTGGGCAACGTATGGCGCTTCCCCTACATCACCGGCGAGTACGGCGGAGCGGCGTTCGTGCTGCTGTACCTGGTGTTTCTGGTGATCTTGGGCATGCCCGTCATGGTTATGGAGTTCGCCGTGGGACGCGCCTCGCAGCGTTCGGCCGCGCAGGCCTTCGACAAGCTGCAGCCGAGCGGGAAGTGGCATTGGTTCTCGTGGTGGGGCTATATCGGCTGCATGATCTTGATGATGTTCTACACCACCGTGTGCGGATGGATGATCTCGTACGTGCCGCAGATGGCGTCGGGCATGTTCAACGGTGCCGATGCGGCTTTCGCGGGGGCTGCCTTCAGCGGCATGCTGGAGAATCCCGCATGGCTGATCGGGTGGATGGTCGTGGCCGTGGTCATCGGCTTTCTGGTGTGCAGCTTGGGCCTGCAAAAGGGCGTCGAGCGCGTCACGAAGGTCATGATGGCAACGCTGTTCGTGGTGATGATCGCGCTGTGCATCCGTGCCGTCACGTTGCCCGGTGCCGCCGAGGGCATCGCGTTTTACCTGGTGCCCGACTTCGGGCGCCTGTTCGCCGACGGGTGGTCGACGTTCGGAGATGCGGTGTACGCGGCCATGGGCCAGGCGTTTTTCAGCTTGTCGCTCGGCATCGCGGCCATGGAGATCTTCGGCTCGCGCATCGGGCGGCAGCGCAGCCTTACCGGCGAGGCCGTGTCCGTCACCGCGCTGAACACCGTGGTGGCCATCCTGGCGGGCCTCATCATCTTCCCGGCGTGCTTCGCTTATGGCGTTTCGCCTGATCAGGGGCCGTCGTTGGTGTTCGTGACGCTGCCGGTGGTGTTCGGGCAGATGCCGCTGGGCAACGTGTGGGGCTGCCTGTTCTTCGTGTTCATGGCGTTCGCGTCGCTGTCCACCGTCATCGCCGTGTTCGAGAACCTGATCAGCTGGTCCATGGACAAATGGGGCATGATGCGCAGTCGCGCCGTGATCTTCAACGGCATTCTGGTGCTGGTGCTGTCCCTGCCGTGCGCGCTGGGCTTCAACGTGCTGTCGGGCGTCACCATCCCGGCCATCGGCGACATCCAGTCCATCGAGGACTTCATCGTGTCGAACAACATGCTGCCGCTGGGCAGCCTGGCGTTCGTGCTGTTCTGCACCACGCGCCGCGGCTGGGGTTGGGAGAACTTCCTGGCCGAGGCCGACCAGGGCGAGGGCGTGAAGTTCCCGCGCTGGACGCGCCTGTGGTTGAAGTACGGCATCCCGGCGCTGATCGTGGTGATCTTCGTGCTGGGGTATGCGCCGAAAGTTGCCATCTGGCTGGGGCTTGCCTAGGGCTTGCGTTTGCTGAAGGCGTTTGGTCGGGAGCGTGATCGGGCGCGCGGTTGTCGTGCCAGCGGTGAAGCCGGGGTTTCGGCTGGACCTGCATCCGGGTTGATTGCAAGAATCGGCTGATTGCGACGAAGGGGCTCGACGCGTGGAATCGCGTCGAGCCCCTTTTGCGTGGTGCGCAGGTTGGGTTATGCCGTGGGCGCCTGCGGCGGGTTGCCGGAGCCGTCGTGCGGAGCGTTGGGCGCCGCTGCGGCCGCCACGGGGTTGCCCGTCTGCGGCGTCGGCGCGCCCTCGTTGCGGTTAGTCAGCCCCAGGAACGTGTTCTGGATGAGGTAGCCTAGGGCGAACATGAAGCAGGCGGCGGCCAGCGGCTTGCCGATGTAGGGCAGCGCGCATGCCGCGCCTAGGATGGCGCCCATGGCAAGCGCCGCAGGGAAGCGTCCCAGGTTCTTGAAGACCAGCTTGCCCAGCGCCGCGGCGGTGAAGCCGCCCGAGACGATAGTGAGTGCGATCAGGGCAAACGTTGCGGCGCCGGCGATGGGCAGCGTGATGACCAGGCAGCACAGGATGATCACCGCCACGGGCGCTGCGATGGCGCCGATGATACCGGAGGCGACCAGGTAGCCGGTGCGCGTTTTCGCCAGCTTGGCGGCGTTTGCGGTGTGCTTGCGCGCCAGCCATTCGGCTGCCGCCGCGGTCACCAGGCACGCGAGGGCGCCATAGGCCACCCCCAGCAGGGTGCTGACCCCATTGAATGCGGGTTCGGCTTTGTCGTCTTCCGTGTTGATGGAAAGCTCCAGCGCGCCGTGCTGTGCGCCGGAGGCTATCTCGGGCTGATCGCCGGCAGAGCCTCGCACGGCGCCTTCGATGCGTGCGTTCGGGCCAAGCTGCACGGAATCGGCGTTGACCACGACGTCGCCGTGGACGGTTCCGTCGATGGTGGCGTGCTCGGCGCAGATGTAGAGCGCGTCGCATTCGCCGGAGAAGCTTGCATCGCCGGCGGCGATGGCCACTGTCTGCGCCGTGGTGTCGCTCACTGTGGCGTTTTTAGCGGCAAGCGTGATGCTGTGGGCGACGTCGGCGCCCCTGATGGCGATGTCCTCTGCCGCCGCGCGGATGCTGCCCGACACGCTGCACGAGCTTACGGCGATGGACTGGCCTGCGGCAAGGATGTCGTTGGGCGCGGTCGTCTTCGCGAACAGCTTGCTTTGGCCGAACCAGACGATGTCGTCTCCCAGCAGGCCGCTCGTATCGTCGGCAATCTCGTCGGTTGACCAGGCGTGGCCGTCGTCTGCGTGATGTGATTCGTCCGCTGCGAACGCCGGCATCGCCGGGGCGATGGCGAGCGTGCCGGCGGTTGCAACGGCCACGGCGGCGCATGCGAGCACGCCCGGCGCGTTCGCGCCGGTTTTCCGGGTGTTGCGAGCCCATGCGGCAATGCCCGCGCCTACGATCGCGACGAGCGCGAGCGCCGTGAGAAGCGTTATAGCGGTCATGGTATCCTCCTCTGTTTGCGTTTGCGCAACGCAACGGCGGTCCCGGCGCCGCATGAAAGCCCCTTCGCGCAGCGGCTTTCCCCTTTCCGCCAGTATACTTGCTCGCGCGTGCCGGCGGGTAAAGAGAGGGTAACCGAAATGACGAATCCGAGTTGCAGCGTATCTTCTCCCTCCTATGGGCGTTTGCGGGTCGGCCCGGTGCGTGACGTATACTTTGCTTTCGAAGGTTTCTCTTTTCGCCGGAAGGGTTGGCATGAAGATCACGCTGCAGCAGATGCGCTATATGTTGAAGATCGCCGAGACGGGGTCGATGGTGGCGGCGTCGCGCGTGCTATCGGTTTCGCAGCCCAGCCTGTCCGAGGCGGTGTCGGTCGTGGAGCGCGAACTGGGATTTTCCCTGTTCACGCGCGGGAACACCGGCGCCACGCCTACGAAGGAGGGCATGGAGTTCCTGGGCCGGGCGCGGCAGGTGGTGCTGCAGATGGACAATCTCGAGCGTCGCTACGGCGGCAATCAGCCCGAGGGCATGCGCTTCGCGGTGTCCTCGCATCACTTCACGTTCGTGGAGCGGGCGTTTCTGGACGTTGCCCAGCAGGTGGGCTCGGGCAGGTTCGACCTGGTGCTCAACGAGACGCAAACGCAGCAGATCATCGACGACGTGGCGCGATGCGACAGCGACCTGGGCGTGATGTACCTGTCGCGCGCCAACGAGGGCGCGGTGGGGCGCGTGCTCGATCGCAACAAGCTTGAGTTCTACGAGCTATTCGAGGCGGTGCCGCACGTGTTTCTGCGCATTGGGCATCCGCTTGCGGGGCGGGAGAGCGTTTCGCTTGACGACCTGTACCCGTATCCGCAGCTGTCGTTCGTGCAGGGGGCCTATGAGTCGTCGGCGTTTTCCGAGGAGCCGCTGTGGGCGCCCTCGGCGAAGACGGTGAAGGTGAGCGACCGCGGCTTCGCCACCAGCTTCATGCTGCATTCCGACGCCTATACCGTGACCAGCGGCGTGTACCCGGAGTTTCTGCAGCGCGGCGCCATCACGGCGGTGCCTATCCGCTCGGGCGAGCGCATGCATATCGGCTACGTGATGCCGCGCGGGCTGACGCTCGATCCGCTGGGAGAAGCGTTCGTGGCCGCTATGAAGCTGTACGCGAAAGTGGAGGGTTAAGCAGCCTGCGGGCGAAGCGTCGGGCACGATAGGGCGTGAACAGGGGACGGAGGTGTGTTCAGAATCGACCTTTCATTCCCAAAGGTTAACCCTGAACACACCTCCGTCCCCTGTTCACGTTCGCGTTCTATAGCTTCATGCTGGCGGGGACTATGCAGTCGTAGCGCACGGCCTTGCCGTCGATGGAGTAGCTGGGCTTGATGCCGGCCAGGTACGGGCCTTTCGCCGGGCGCTTGATGACCACCTTGCGCGGGCAGCAGGCGATGGCGGCCCGCAGCAGCCCTTCCTCGTCGGTGCAGGGCGCCTCCAGGTGGTGCAGCAGCTGGAACTTCTTCTTGACGGCCGCGCTTTTCTGCCGGGCGGGGAACATCGGGTCAAGGTAGACCACGTCGGGTTTTGCCACATCCATGGACGCGCGTGCGGCAAGTGCCTGCACGCTGTCGCCGCTGGTCAGGCGCATGCGCGCCACGATGGGCGCAAGCTGCGGGTCGGCGGCGGCGCGCGCCAGGCCGTCGGCAAGCAGCGCGGCGATGACGGGATCGTATTCGAAGAGCTGCACGTGGAAGCCGGCCGCGGCCAGCAGCAGCGCATCCTCCCCGAACCCGGCGGTGGCATCGATGGCACGGGGCTGATCGACGCCCTTGACGCGCGCGGCGCGGACGAGCAGCTCGTGGGAGAGCCTGCCGGGCTTGATGCGCGGCAGCATGCCCGCAAGGTCGCAGCGCAGCTCCATGCCTTCGCCCACCAGCGCCAGGCCGCGATCGTCGCGCACCAGGCTGATGGCGGGGTCGTCGATGGTGGGAAGCATGTTGTCGTCGAAGGTCATGGGGAAGCGTCCGATCGTTGAATAGCGGGAGTGGGGCAGCGGGCGGGCCTGTGCTGGGCTGCCCGCTGCGAGCCTGGGTTTGAGCCGGGTTCGCGGGGTGCCAAAGTGCCGCGCGGGCGGTTGCGCGAAGCGTTCGTGTGGCGCGGTAAAGCTGGCACCGCGCGGCTGGCTCCGAGCTTGCTAGCCTTGTCGCTCGAGCATGGCGATGACGAGCGCGGCGCTGTTGCGGGCGGCCTGCGCCTCGAACGTGGGGTAGTCCATGGACGAGGAGCCGTCGGCCTTGTCGGAGATGGCGCGCACGATGGCGCACGGCACGCCGTTGGCCCATGCCACCTGCGCGATGGCTGCGCCTTCCATCTCGCAGCACTTCGCGCCGAAAGTCTCGACGATGCGCTGCTTCTCGAAGGTGGCGCACACGAAGCGGTCGCCCGAGGCTACGCGGCCAGTGTGCGTGGTGGCGCCGATCGCCGAAGCCGCGGCGATGGCCGATTTCGACAGCGCTGGGCTGCAGGGGAACGCGAGCGTGTCCAAACCCGGCGTCTGACCTGCGGCGTAGCCCAGGTTGCGCACGTCCATGATGTGGTTGACCGCATCGTCGGCCACCACGATGTCGCCGATGTTGATGGACGCGTCCAGCGAGCCGGCGATGCCGGTGTTGAGCAGCGCGCTCACGCCGAAGCGGTCGATGAGCACCTGCGCGCACGTGGCGGCGTTCGCCATGCCAACGCCGCACTGCACCACGATGACGGTGGCGTTGCCGATGGTGCCCACGTTGAATTCCATGCCGGCGATGCGCGTGATCTTCACCGCGCCGGCCTTCGCCATCTCCTCGCGCAACAGCGCGATTTCCACGTCCATGGCGCCGATGATGCCCATGGTGTTGAAGCTCGTAGTCATAAGCTGCTTTCTGATCGGGAAAGGGTGCACGCCGGGACGAAGCTGAGGGCGCACACGTGCGGAACGGAGGGGGTGAACAGGGGACGG
>NZ_CAKTYH010000021.1 GCF_934632265.1 uncultured Senegalimassilia sp. | reverse complement strand
CGTAACGCTTCCTCTTCTGGGTCATATAGAACACCTTTCGCCCTTAACTTGGTGTCCAAGAAATCTTACCCTCTCCACGTAGTCTCTATTTAAGCCGTCCAAGTTTTGGGATGCAGTTCAAACGCCCGATCCAGGCCGTTTTCGCTTGTTCGCGCACTCCGCTGCTCGGCGTTGCGAATGCGCCCGCGAAACTTCAGAGCGCATCACCCTTCGGGATACCGCCTACCCCACCTTCGCCGCATCCAGGATGATGCCATGCAGGATGTCCGTCTCGCTGACGGTGAACCCGTCCACGCCCACGGCGTCCATGACCGCCTGCATGATGACCAGGCCCGCCACGATGACCGGCGCTCTGCCGGGATCCAAGCCCACGACCTGGCTGCGCTGCTCCAGGGGCATGGCCGCAAGCTCCGAGTACTGCAGATCCAGCTGCTGGCGCGTCACGTGCGCCTTATGCACCTTCGCCGAATCGTACACGCGCATCTGATCGAGCACCGCGACCACCGTGGTGGCCGTGCCCGCGACCGCCACCAGGCGCTCAGGCGCGACGCCGGCCTTCCCGGCTTCCCCGAGGTGCTCGGCAAGCTGCCGTGCGACCCATTCACGCGCCTCTTCCAGCTCGGCAGGCGCGGGAGGGTCGGTGCGGATGAACTTCTCGGTGACGCGCCGGCATCCGATGTCGAAGGAGTGCGCCCACGCAGGCGCTTGCCCGGCACGGCCCACCACCATCTCGGTGGAGCCGCCGCCGATATCCACCACCATAAGGTCTTGACCGGGGAAATCGCACGAAGCCCCCGAAAACGACAGCCCCGCCTCCTTCCAGCCCGGGATGACCGAAAGGACAATGCCGAGCTCGGCAAGCCGATGGGCGAACTCATCGGAGTTGCCCGCATCGCGCGATGCCGAGGTGGCCACCGCGATGGTCTTGGCGATGGGGGCGCCTTCGGCCGCAAGGCCGTCGCGCACGGCGCAATACCGCCCTACTGTTTCAACAGTGCGGGCGATGGCGGCAGGTGCGAGCATGCCGGTGGCATCGACGCCCTCGCCGAGGTTGGTGATGGCGTACTCGCGATCGACCTCATGGATGGCGCCCAAGGCATCGACATCCGCAACGAGCATACGGCACGTGACCGTTCCTATGTCGATGGCGGCATAGCGCCCTGCGGCAAAACCCTGTGTGCGGCTTTCGGTCATAGCAACCCCCTTGCCTGGTTATTTGTACCCGAACACCAGATCGAGCAGCGGCGAGTACCACGTATCGGGCGCCTGCACGCTATCGGAGGAGATGTTGGGCGTGATGGTGGAGCCCTGCTGGGTTTCCTCAAGGTTCAAACCGCGCACGTTGGCGGATTCCTCGCCTTTCTTCACCCAACCGAGCTGCTCGTGGGCGCGCTGCTCGACGCCGGCGTCCGTTTGCAGGGAGTCGACGTCGGATTGCAGCTCCTGATTGCGATCGACGAGCGCATCGTATTCGATGACCAGCTTGTCGTGGTCGCGCACGCTGCAATAGTAACGCTGCGCGGTGGGATACAGGAACACCGTGGACAGGACCAGGCACGCCGCCACGGCGGCCCCGATCATGAACGTGCGGGAGCCCATGGCGCTTGCAAGGGCCTCTTTGGAGAAACGCGCACGTCGACGGTTGCGCGACGGCGCCGACTCATCGGCCTGCATGCGCTGGGCGCGGCGCTGGCTTGCGCCCATCTGCCCCTTGTACACGGCTGCGCGCGGGGAATCATCGCTTTCGGGGGCCTGGCCGCCGAACTGCTTCTCGAACGCACGGCCGGCCTTGGCCTTGGCGCGGGCCTTCGCCTTGGCGCGACGGCGATCTGCTGCCGTGATCTGGCCTTCCGCCGCTTCCTGGTCGCGTTCGCCTGACGCTGAGGCAGAGGAAACGCGGGAGGAGCGGCGGCGCTCGGCAGCGGCTTCGCTACGGTTGCGGGAAGCACGGGAGGCGCTGCGACGCTGCGAGGCCGGATGCTGGAAGCCGTCCTCTTCGGAATACGGCTGCGCGAACGCGTCCTCGGAAAGATAGGACAGCAACGGCGAGCTTTGACGACGCGGGGCCTGCGAGGGGCGCTGGCCTGCACGGGTGCGACCCGCCTGCGAGCGCTCCGCCCGGTCGCGATGCTGGTTTTCTGGGTAACGGGAACCGCCTCGCTTGACGTCGTCGAACGAGAGGATATGAGCTTGCCGTGACATGGATGACCGCCCCTTAGCGCATGTGGTTCGATTAAGTGTGTGATTTGATGCAAGAAGCATTGGCTAGGATAGCACATCGAGCGAAGCCGCGCCGCCGACGTCCAAGATGCAAAACCGCCCGTCTCCGATGGGGAAACGGGCGGTTGGCATGCGGTTTAGCTTCAGCGATGGGCGGATCGCGCCCTTAGAGGTCGAGCTTTTTAATATAAGCTCTCCATTTCTCGAACGAATCGTCGCTGATGGCGTGTTCCATAAGGCAGGCCTCGTTCTCGGCGACGTCCTCGGGAATGCCCAGCTCCTTGTGCAGGAACTTCGAAAGCATGCAATGACGCTCATAGATAGCCGTGCCGTAAGCAAAGCCAGCCTCGGTGAGGGTGACGTCGCCGTAATACGGCTGCTCGGCGAGCGCCTTCTCCTTCAGCGCGGTGACCGCCTTGTTCACGGAAGCCTTGGAAACGCCCATTTTGTTGGCGATGTCGACAGATCGGACGGACACCTCCGTGGTGCCCCCGAGCATTACGATGGCCTCAAGGTAATCCTCGTGCGATTTGGACATCTTCTCCATTGGGCCCTCCTTTCATACGTGACCCCATAGTACCACAGGGCGACAGCATAACGCCGAAAAGCGCACACCTGCGCAATCGAGCTGCTCAATCGGCTCGTTGAACCATGATTCGTTTTGCGAGAGAGGGGATGTGGCCGACGAGGGTGGAGAGGGGGGGTATGGAACCCTCGTCGGCCTGCTGATGCGACGGGGCCAGACGAGAAGAGCCTCGACGCCGGGTCAGCAAAGAAAGAGAGGAGTCTGATGGCTTCAGCGAAGGGGGAACGCTTGCCATCGACATTTGTCAGTATAGGGTAACTTAAGTATGCCGTCAATAACTTTTTGAAAGAAAGTTCTCCAGGGTAACCTTTTTGATTCGCACGTTTTCACTCTCAAGTTCATTCGAACGCTTCGTCTGCGTTCGACACGGGAACCGACGGGCTTCCCGTTTCCGTTTGGTTTCCAAGCCCATTCGAGCGCTTCGCATGCGAACCTCCCCTGCCGCCAGGATATCGCAGGACGGCTGCGCCACATGTCTCGGCCCCTGTAGCGCAGAGACGGCTGCGCCACATGCCCGGATCTCCTCGACCAAAAGACCGCCATGCATGCGAAAGGGCCGGCACCAAGCCGACCCTTTCCCTTAGCTGCACCTTCGAAACCGCGAGCCCGGCCCCCGGCTTGCCTATTTCCCGGACACGGCCTTGCCCATGTCGGCGGCCATGCGCGCCGCGGCGCTGCACCCCGTGCACCCGCCGCAGCTGCCCGAGCAGCCGCGCGGGCTGTCGGCATGGCAATCGCACATGCCGCGGCTCCACAGACGGTGCACGGCCCACACCGCCCAAGCCGCCACGATCAGCAGGACCACCGCAGTCGACAGGTTGAACTCCAAACCCAAGATCATGGTCCGACTCCTTTCCCACGCTGCGCGCGCCGCAGACGGCGCGCAGGTAAATTGTTTCCCTTGGATAATACTACGAACGAAAGCGGGACGCCACCCGAAGGCGACGTCCCGCATGATCATCGCACGGTCCGGCTAAGCCGTCCGAGTACGCTACCGGATCAAACGCGGTCGGATCCGATGCGGTCCCAAAAGACCTGCACGAGGTTACTTCTCCTGCTTCTCCTCACGCTTGGGCATGGGGCGGAAAATCTGGAACAGCATGGCGGCGGCGATAACGATGGCCACCACGGTGAACACGTTGAACTCAACCTCGCCGGTGGCAAGGCCGACGAACTGGTAAAGCATGGTGCCCACGCACCAGGCGAAGCCGCACAGGTAGCCGATGGTGATCCAGAACCACTTCGGGGAGTTCTGCTGCTGGCGGATGGTGCCCATGGCGGCGAAGCACGGCGCGCACAGCAGGTTGAACGCGCAGAACGCGACCACGGCTGCGGTGGAGCCGCCGAGCATCTGCAGGAAGCCGAACCACAGCTGCGGGTCAGCCTCGCCGTAATCGGCCAGCTGCGTGATGATGCCCACGGTGGCAACGACGTTCTCCTTGGCCACCAGGCCGGTGACGGCGGTCGCCGTGGCCTGCCAGTTATCGAAGCCCAGCGGGGCGAAGATCCAGGCAAGCAGGTTGCCCAGGCCGGCCATGAGGCTGTGCTCCATGTAGTCGGGCGCATCGGGGTCGAGCAGGCCGAAGCCCGCGCCCGCATCGCCGAAGTTCATGAGGAACCAGATGACGATGGTGGACAGGAAGATGATGGTACCTGCCTTGATGATGTAGCCCTTCACACGCTCCCACATGGACAGCAGGATGGACTTCACCGTAGGCATATGGTACTCGGGCAGCTCCATGACGAACGGGGTTGCCTCGCCGGCGAACAGCTTGGTCTTCTTCAGCATGATACCGGACAGGATGATGGCGATGACGCCCAGGAAGTAGAACATGGGGGCCACGTACCACGTCGCCGAGGAGTCGCCGGATGCCAGCGCGCCGAACACGAGCGCGATGATGGGCATCTTAGCGCCGCACGGGATCATCGTGGTGGTCATGATGGTCATGCGACGGTCCATCTCGTTTTCGATGGTCTTGGTGGACATGACGGCGGGCACGCCGCAGCCGGAGGCGATGAGCATCGGGATGAACGACTTGCCGGACAGGCCGAACTTGCGGAAGATGCGGTCCATGATGAACGCGACGCGGGACATGTAGCCGCACAACTCCAGGATGCCCAGCAGCAGGAACAGGATGACCATCTGCGGGATGAAGCCGATGACGGCGCCGACGCCGGAGACGATGCCGTCGTTGACAAGGGACTGCAGCCACGGCGCGACATCGGCGGACTCCATGGCATCGGCGATGATGGCGCCCAGACCCGGGATCCACAGGCCCCACGTGCCGTCGGACGGATCGGGCTCTTCCACCTCAAGCGCCTTCTGGTAATCGGCGAAGGTGATGGACTGCTCCTGAACGTTGCCGTCCTCGTCCTCCACCTCCATGGTGGCCACGGCATGCGAGGATTGCGCCTGCTCATCGAAGTCGGCGACGACGGCCTGCGCCTCCTCGTATTCGGCCAGGGCGTCCTCGTACTCCGCTACGGCGTCCGCATCGGCGTCGTCTTCGGGAGCTTCGGGCTCCTCCGCAGCCAAGGCGTCGAGCACTTCCTGAGATTCGTCGGAAGGCAGCTCGGATTCCTCGTCCTCGCCCAAGATGTTCTCGACATAGGCGACGACCTGGGAATGCGCGTCCTCGTATTCCTCGGTTGCCTCGTCGAACGCGGCGTTGCCGGTGTAGAGCCAGCCATCGCCGGAGATGCCGTCATTGGCCCAGTCGGTCACCACACCGCCGCCGACGGAAACCGCCAGCCAGTACACGAAGAACATGATGACGACGAAGATGGGCAGGCCCAGCCAACGGTTGGTGACCACGCGGTCGATCTTCTGCGAGGTGGTCAGGCCCGTGCGCGTACGCTTGACGGTCTTGTCCACGACGTGGCTGATGGCGTCATAGCGCTCGGCGGTGATGATGGACTCGGTATCGTCATCGAGCTTGTCCTCGATGGAGGTGCGTATAGCGGCGATGGCGTCCAGGTCGGCCTGGGAAAGCTTAAGGTCGGCGATGGTCTTGTCCTCGGCCTCGAACAGCTTGATGGCATACCAACGAGCCGCGTTGGAGGCTACCTTGTCGCCGAGCACGCCCTCGATCTTGACGAGCGCTTCCTCGACGGCGGCGTCGAACTTCATCTGCGACGCGGGGATCTTATTGCTTCGAGCAGCATCGATGGCGGCCTTGACCACGTCCTCCATGCCGCGGCCCTTCAGCGCCGAGGTGGGGACGATGGGGCACCCGAGTTCGCGGGACAGGCCGTCGACGTCGATCTTGTCGCCGTTCTTCTCCACCAGGTCCATCATGTTCAGGGCGATCACGACCGGAACGCCCAGGTTCAGAATCTGGCTGGTCAGATACAGGTTGCGCTCAAGGTTGGTGGCGTCCACCAGGTTGATGACGGCGTCGGGGCCGCCCTCGAGCAGGTAATCGCGCGCCACGATCTCCTCGGGCGAATACGGGGACAGCGAGTAGATGCCCGGCAAGTCCGTGATGGTCACGTCCTTGTCGCGCGTGTACTTGCCTTCCTTCTTCTCGACGGTGACGCCCGGCCAGTTGCCAACGTATTGGTTGGCACCCGTCAGGTCGTTGAACATCGTCGTCTTGCCGCAGTTCGGGTTGCCGGCAAGGGCAATGCAGATTCCCATGATCTACCTTTCTTGCGAATCGATCCGGCTTCTTATGCTGTCGCGTGATGAGATATCTTTCAATGTCTTGTAATCCCAGGTCAGAAGCCTATTTTGAGTTAGGTTACGGTAACTCGGTCCGGTAAAAAACGGCGCACTCGCGCCATTGCCCATCGACAGTCGACACACCGGCTGCTACGCCGGCGTACACGCTAGTCGACGAGGATGCACTCCGCCTCGCTTTTGCGCAGCGACAGCTCGTAACCGCGAACCGTCACCTCGATCGGGTCTCCAAGCGGCGCCACCTTGCGCACGTACACCTCAACGCCTTTCGTGATGCCCATGTCCATGATGTGGCGCTTGAGCGCGCCCTCTCCGCTAAGGCGGCGCACCGTAGCAGATTCGCCGATCTGCACATCACGCAGCGTTTTGCCCTGAGTCTCGGCCATCTAGCCCTATCCTCGCTTTCTTGTGCTTCTCTCCAGCCCTTATACTGGCGGCTGCAGCGCAGCCGCACGAACGGCCGCAGCGTTTTCCCGCTGCGGCCGGATTCGCCCATTGCGACGGCAGAACGGCTGCTACGCCGTTGCCGCAGAGGTGATGATATGGGACGCCGCTAGGCGGCCGATCGCCACCTGCGCGCCTTTGACGGAGACGATCAAGTCTCCCGCCACGCCCGACACCACCTTGACCTCCGCTCCTTCCACGAAGCCGAGGTTTTCCAGATGATGCTGCAGGTCGCCCTTCCCGCGCACTTTGACGACATGCGCGGTCTCGCCCTCTTTCAGAAAGGAAAGCGGCATCTGCTGGACGGACACGCTAGAAGCTCGCGCAGCCTTCGCCGCAGCGCTTGCCATTGCAGTCTCCATGATGTTCTCCCTTCATTTGTTAGACGCATACAACAGAAGGATGTTATATCAAATTGACTTTGAATGGAAGCCCTGGGCAACTTTTTGTACGCTACGGGTAATTTTTCAAAGTTTCACCACATTTACTTCGTAATGGGCCTTTGACCACCGTTTGTCTGAAGAACGGGAAATTCATCTTCCATCTGTACTTTCGCAGGAATATTATGCGTACCGTGAATAATCCCCCTTTTCGCAATGCCGAAGGAGGCGCCAAGCCCATGCAAGAGAACCGTTACATCGATACGCGCGGATGCGTCGACCAGCCCGTCGAGTTCACCGAAGCCGTTATCAACGGCCTGGCAGACGGCGGCGGACTGTACGTCCCGCAGCATATCCCCGAGCTTACGCTCGGAGAGATCTGCGAGCTGGCGCAGCTGCCCTATGCACAGCGCGCAGCGCGCATCTACAAGGCCTTCGGCGTCGATCTTCCCGCTCAGGTGGTCGACGAGCTGATGGCGCAGGCCTATGGCGATAACTTCGACGACGAGCGAATCTGCCCCATCACCTCCCTTGATGCCGACACCCACGTCCTCGAGCTGTGGCACGGCCCCACCAGCGCCTTCAAGGATATGGCGCTGCAGTGCCTGCCGCGTTTCTTCAGCGCATCGGCCGCCCAGCTGCGCGAGCAGGGCAAGCTCGACCACGACTTCCTTATCCTGGTGGCAACGTCGGGTGACACCGGCAAGGCCGCCCTCGAGGGCTTCCGCGACCTGCCCCATGTCTCCATCTCGGTCATGTACCCCGACGGCGGCGTGAGCGATATCCAGTACCGCCAGATGGCCACCCAGCGTGGGTCCAACGTCAACGTATGGGGCGTACGCGGCAACTTCGACGACTGCCAGACGGGCGCCAAGAACGTGTTCGGCGACGCGGCCTTCGCCGAGAAGCTGCTCTCCGAGCACGGCGTCTCCCTTTCCAGCGCGAACTCCATCAACTGGGGTCGCCTGCTGCCGCAGGTGGTATATTACGTGTCCGCCTACTCGCAGCTGGTGGCCGATGGCAAACTTGAAGCCGGGGCGCCGCTTGACGTGTGCGTGCCCACCGGCAACTTCGGCAACATCCTTGCCGCGTACTACGCCAAGCGCATGGGCGTGCCCATCGATATGCTGTACTGCGCCAGCAACGAGAACCGCGTGCTCACCGATTTCATCAACACCGGCACTTACGACGTGTCCGACCGTCCGTTCGTGCTGACCCCCTCCCCTTCTATGGACATCCTTGTCAGCTCCAACCTGGAGCGCCAGCTGTTCGAGCTGACGGGCCGCAACCCCGAGGCGATCGCCGGCTGGATGGCGGACCTGAAGCAACAGCGCTGCTTCCGCGTGGACGAGGATACGTTCAAGGCCGTTCGCGAGCATTTCGCCGCCGACAGCGTGGACAATGCCGAGTGCCTGCGCACCATCAAGGAAGTGCTCGACAAGCACGACTACCTGCTCGACCCGCACACCGCCGTGGCGTACCGCGCCGCACAGAACCTGCGCGGCGAGAACCCCGTGCTCATCGCCAGCACCGCCCACTGGGCAAAGTTCGGCAACAACGTGTACCGCGCCTTGCACGACATGCAGCCCGGCCAGCCCCTGCCGGAAAACGTTGCCGCGCTTTCCGGCTGCGGCCTTAACGACCTGGTCGCCGACGAATCGGGCCACCACGACGTGCCGCGCGGCCTGGCAGAGCTTGATGGCCTGCCCATCAGGTTCACCGAGGTCATCGATGGCACCACCGAGGATATCGAGAGCGCGACGGAGCGGTTTCTCGCTGCCCTGGGCAACGAATAGCAAGATGCAAGGGGAATCGAGGGACCTTTCATGAGCAAACTCACCAAGCTAAAGCCGATCGTCAGGCTTTCCGTGGTCAATCCCGACACGGAAAGCAACTCGGTGTTCGGTCGCGGCATCGCCAGCCTGTGCATCGGCGTGCGCGACACCGGCTCCTTGAACGCCGCCGCCAAGAGCATGGGCATGGCCTACAGCAAGGCGTGGCGCATCATCAAGGACACGGAAGCCGCCCTTGACGTGCAGCTCCTTTATCGCGATGGGGCCCATGGAAGCCGCTTGACCGAAGACTGCGAGCAGATCCTTGCCGCCTACCAGGCCATCGAGGAGCAGCTTCAGGTGCAAGCCGAGGATAGCTTCGAAAAGCAGGTTGAAGGCCGGTAGCCTGAGGCAGCACGCCTTGCGCGTCGCCTCAGGAGGCTTGGCGATAACGTGCAGGTCGAGCAAATCGACCTTACCCCGTATTTCGCGGTGCGGCCCTGCCGTCATCTTCGCGATGCGCCCCGGCGCTGCATCGCGCACTTGCACATTGGATCGAGCCGCCGCGCATTGGCGGCTCGATCCGTTTTTCATGCCTATGAAACCCAGATGCCTTCATATCTTGGCAACGCCCATGCAAGATACGCCGTCATAGAGCATGTCACTTTCAGCTTCAGCGCCGGCGGCTCGGCTGCCGAGGCGTCGGCATACGCGCCGGCTATGCCGACCGCCTCCCTTGCACGCCCCTCGGCCTCGTACCACACGCTGGGACGCCGCGAAAACGACAGCACCTCCCCGTAGGATATCTCTTGCGCGGACGGCAGCATGGATTCGCCGTCCACCTCGGCCTCAAGCTGCTTATCGGCAAAGCACCGCCGCTCCGAGAACAATTCCCGCGCCATATCCGTCAACGCGTAGCGAACCTCGGCGATATTGCGCCCATAGAGGTCCAGCGTCGCGCCCTGCACCACCGCCCCATCGGCGAATGCAACGGTGCACGCGGCGTCGGTGAACCACCCATCCACCTTCTCGCACCCAGGTTTCAACGCGACGGTGCGCGCATCGGGGGCGACGCGGTACGAAGACGACTCGTCGACGCGCTCCGACCAACAAGGCTCACGTTCACCGTCCACGAAATAACGCACCATGGTATAAGGGTTCACCACTTGCAGCGGTTTCGAAACGGCGCTCCCCAGATACGGGGCATGCAGATACGCGGTGGTCGCACGCACGATGCACGCCAATCGTTTTCCCGCCAAGTCCTCGCCAACCTGAAGCGTTCGCCCCGTCTCCTCAAGAAGCCCCGCCGGCACGATTCGGGCGCTTATGCCATGAATCGGCACCCCGCCGCAGGACGCCTCCTGCCCATCTTGGACCCAATCAGACCAGGTCCCATCCTTCCCGCATACGCGATAGCGCACACGGAAGCGCGAAGCGGCATCCCCGCTGAGCTTTATGCTGAGGCCCTGCGCCTCGGCTCCCTCTTGCGAGGCATCGCGCCACGCTCCGGACGAGGCGATTCGCGCGGCAAGCCCCGGCCCGCCCCCTTCGACCGACAGGCTCAAAGCCCGCAAAGCCCCGGCACGCCCGCACGTTCCCACCACGTTCGCCGCCGGCTGCGCATCAAGCCATACGCGCTTGCCATCGAAGGAGACGCATGCGCAGCCCATGATCTCGGGAATCTCCGAAACGGCTTCGCTCTGACCGTCATCGGCAAACCATGCATATTCGTAGCGAATGCCTTTCGCGTCTGCCGATGCGCCTCCGGGCCTGAACGCGGTCCGGGGGTCGGGAACGCCAAGCGAAGCGCCCACGGCAACCGTCGAGCCATCTGCGGCACCCTCAAGGTCGAACATGCCGCCGTCCTCCGTTCCGAAACGAGCGTCTTCGAGATGCCACATATGCGATTCGTTGCCCCACTCCTCGTCGGCATAGCCGTTAGAATGGAACTGCACGCGCGCGCCGTTGTTCTGCGAGGCCCCCACGCGATCCAGCGCCATGCCGGAGCAATCGCTGATAAGCCATTGGCACGACCCTCGCCCATGCACCCACACCGCCTGCGCGCGATCGGCCCCCGTGCGGCGCTGGAGCTCCGCCGCGCTTGCGTCGAAACGCGGCCCGCCGCCTGCCTGGCCCAACGAAAGCGAGCCGTCGCCGGCGCAAACAGGCACGAAGCGAAACGTTCCGGCAAAGCGCTCGTCTTCGTGCATCACCGCTATCCAGTGACGCCTCGTCGAGGACGCGGAGGCGAACACGCCGCAACCCTGGCCGGCGCGAGGCCCGTCGACGCCCAACTGCAGCGACGGCACGGTTTCCGGGGAGATGACGAGCACGCGACCGGCCCATTGCGCCTCGCTTGCAATGCCCACCCGTTTCGCACGCTGCTTGACCCACTTCGTGGAAAAGCCGATGGGGGGATCGTCGGCACGCTGGTAGTACCAGTCCTTCCCATAGTAGTAATAGTTCCAAAACCACGACCTCAGCTGAAAGCCATGCATCGCATCGCGCTCGGTACGCCGAATCCACACCGAGTAGTCCGATCCGGGATACCCGCGGTAATCGGTCCACACATGGCAACCGTCTCTATGGATGCCCGCTCCAGCCTCGTTGTCGATGACGACGACCTTCGACTCCTCTTCCACGCCCCCTTTAGGCGCACCGTCGACGGTATGGAACAGGGTGAAACGCGTATCATCGCCCGAATCCGTGTGCCACAGGTTATACGAGGCGTTCAACTCGTTATAGCTTCCGCAAGCTATCTCGAGCTTGCCCCTCATGTGGTAATACAGCTCCGTCGTGAAATCGCATGCCATGGTGATCTTGGTGGCCACCCTGATGAACTGCCGCGAGGAGATGTCCCATTCAACCCAAGGCGTTTTCGCCGATACCCGCAAACCGGTGTACATATTCCCCGCCTGCTCGGCGCCTGCCCCCGCTTGCACCGAACCGATTTCGCTCCAAAACCTGCTGGCATAACGTGCGCCATATCCGCGGAAGACCAAGGACCCGTCCCACCAAGGTTCATCGGCAAACGCCATTCGGGGGTTGTACATAATCAGTCCAACAGCGACCGCCCCCAAACCGAACACGAAACCGCGGCGCGTGAGCACGCGCCCATCCCCCGTCGTCGCGTTGCCTGATGCTGGAGCGCGGCGGCGGCGCATCGCGGCCTTATGTCTCTGCCTCACCATCGTCCTCCCCCTCCTTCCTGCGGCGCCCATCGAAACGACCTCAAGCCAGCCCACCCCCTAGAAACGCCAGCAAATCGACCACCGTGGGAACGAGCACCAGCAACGTGGTGGGCGGCAAAAAGCAAACGGACAGCACCACATCGAGCTTCGTCGGCATCTTCCTGATATGTTCGAGCGCCGCCGCCTGTGCGCGCGAGCGAGCAAGCGCGGCTTGATTGGCAAGCCCCTGCGCCACCGATGCGCCCTGCTCGATAGCCTGGGTAAGCTGAGCGGCGAACGCGGTGACCTCCTGACTTGCGCAGCGCTGCGCAAGGTTCGAAAGCGCCTTCGCGCGGGAGTGCCCCAGCAAGTTGACCTCTTGATCTACCAGGCGAAACTCATCGGCAAGCGGACCGGTCAAGCTTTCAGCGACCTGACGGAAGCACTGCTCGACCGGAGATCCGGCGGCTATCGCCACGCCAAGCAGCTCCATGGCATCGGGCAATCCGGCATCGATGGCGGCGCGGCGCGCTTGGCGCCTCGATCGCAGATACAGCCGCAAGCCACCGCAGCCCGCAAACCCCGCTCCGCAAACGACGAAAACGAACACCGCCGGCGCCGCACAAAGCGCGACGCACGCCGCAACGGTGATGAGCACACAGCCCGAAACCGCGGCAAAGCACACGCAGCGCCAGGTTTCGGGCTCCAAAGCAATGCCCGCGCATCGAAGCCGCTCCCTTGACCGCTCCCGCTCCCTCATCGAAAGCGGGGCGAAATCCGCAAGCGCTTCCACGGCACGCGACCACAAGCGAGCCGCGCCCGCATGGGATCGATTCCTCGGCGGGCCGCCGGCTTGATCGGACCTTGTCCACGCCGGCATAAGCCCGCGCGCTTTCACCCCGGCCCAAGCGTTGAGCGCCTCATAAACCGCCAACCCTGCAGCAATCGCCAGCAGGCAGATCGCGCAAAACGTCAGACCTTGCATGTGTCACCCCCTAACCGGCGCGAGCGCGCCTAATACGAGAACCTTGTGATCCGACGGCACGCCGCAATACCCGCCACCTCCATGAGCGCAGCGCCCGCAAGCACGGCCCACCCCAGCGGGTTTTCCCGATAGAACAGGGAGAACGCCGGGTTTGTGGCGAACATGAACGCAAAGATCGCGGGCATGGCGCACGCCACCACTACCGTTGCCATACGCGTTCCCGCAAGTTCGCTGCGCAGCTCCTGCTGCATGAGGGCGCGGCCCTGGGCGTGCTCCGCGATCAGATCGAGAACCGCACCCATCGACCCGCCGAAACGCTGCTGGATGCGCATGGCCGACGCCAACGCCGCGACATCGGCGTCGCCTGTGCTCTGCGCCATGCGGGCAAGGGCCTGCACCAACGGCATGCCATAGGAAACGCGCGCGAGCACTGCCATCAGCTCCGAGCGCAGCGGCTCCGGAGCATGGTCGGCCGAGACCCGCAGCGCGCGCTCAAGGGTCAACGAGCTTTTCACGCTGGCCGACAACTGAGGCACGAGCCGCACGAACTGCCGGGAAAGCAGCTCGCGCCGTTTCGCCCGCGCGCGCAGCACGTACAGCGCCGCGGCGATGGCAACCAACCCCATGCCCAGCATCGCACCGAGCGGGCCGTTTATCCGCATGCCGAAGAATGCCGCGAACGCGCCCACGGTGCCCAAGCACAGCGTCCATGAAACCGGAGACGCCTCGATACCCGCATCGCGCAGCATCCTTCCAAGCGGTCCTTCGGCATCCGCCTTCGTCGATTCGGCATCGCGTTTGCCCAGCTCATACAACGCCCGGTCCGATGCCCGGGCATCGCTTTCCTCGACCCTTTGCCGCAACCTCAAGGACAGGGCGGTGCACGCCACCGCCGCTGTCGCCAAAAGCACGCCGAAGGCAAGCGCCCCGGAGAAGAATCCCTTCATAGCCATCGCCTTCCTACGACCCGAAAAACCAAGACGGATCGAACCTCACCCCTGCCGCGAGCATACGCTGCTTGATGCGCTGCGGCTGAACGCCGCACGCGCGCCAAGCTCCCGTGATGCGGCCGAACGCATCCACCCCGCGCGGCTCGAACCGGAACAGCTCGGCGCGGGGGATGACCGTCGCGCCCTCAGGCATCTGGTCGACTGCCACGATGCTGGTAACGCGCCGCCCTCCGTCGCGCATGCGCTCCACATGGACGATCAAGCCCCCCGCAAGCGATTCCGCGATCTGCTGCACGATGACGTCGCGGCCCAAATCGGCATTGGCGTAACCCACCATGGTGCGCAGACGGCTCAACGCGTTTCCCGGGTCGTTGGCATGCACCGTGGTCATCGACCCGGGATGATCGGTCTGCATCGCCTGCAGCATCTCGTAAGCCTCCGCTCCGCGACATTCGCCCACGATGATGCGATCGGGGCGCCGACGCAGCGAGAGCGCCACCAGCTCGCGCATCCCGACGGCCCCTTCGCCTTCGGTGTTCGCCTCCCGCGTCTGCATCCGCTCGACATGCGCGGCGCGAAGCCGCAGCTCAGGCGTGTCTTCAATGGTCAAGACGCGCTCGTCGTCGGGGATAAACCCGGAAAGCGCGCCGAGCATGGTCGTCTTGCCGGAACCGGTACCTCCGGATATGATCACCGGGCACCGAGCACGCACCGCCGAAGCCAAAAACTCCGCCATCACGGGGCTGAGAGCGCCTCGCGCCGTCAAATCCTCGATGCTCATGACGTCATCGCCGAACAGGCGAAGGTTGAGCGCGGGGCCGTCCGGGGCAAGCGGTGGCACGATGTACGTCGCTCGCGCTTTGCCGCCCGGCAGCATGGCGCAGCCCATGGCATGCGCCTCGTCGCAACGCATGCCCGCCTGCTCGGCGATTTTGTCGATAATGCGCCGCAGGTGATCGGCATCGTCGAATCGAACGTACGGGCACGGCTCCAAACGCCCCGCACGCTCCACGAACACATGCGGCTCCAAAAACCTTGCCACCCCGGCATCCATCGCCACGCCGCCACCGTTGACGATGATCTCGGTGATCCCAGGGTCCTCCAACAGCTCCTGCAAAGGGCCGTAACGAAGGAAATCGTCGCCAACCGAACGGCACAGGCAGGCGACGTCGGGCTCTGTAAGGCCCAGGTTCCACGCCCGTACGGCCTCTTGCACAAGCGACTGGATGGCCGATTCCACCTCAACGGGATCGAAATCCCCCTGCAACCTGGTCGCAAGGCCTTCGCGAACCGCCCGCTTCAGGGCAAGCTCGGTCCCCCTATCCATCATGCTCGACCATACCTCCCGACAACATGCCGCCCGCGACGAGCTGGACGCTGATGGTGCCCGACGCCTGCGCGCGACGGACGGCGTCCGCCTGCTCCGGCGTCAACTCCAACGTGATGGCGCTGTACGCTGCACCCTCGCCGGCACCGTCGCCTCCCACCGACATCACCCGCGCCGAAGCGCAAAGCTCGTCCAAGCTGACCGCGCCGCCTGCGGCCTCGGTGACGCACACCACGCGAACCTCGTCGAACGGCTGAACCTGCCCGGCCACGCCCGTCTCGTCGTTGACCGACAGGGACACCGCCTCCATACCCGCGGCAAGCTGCGCAGCCAACCTGCCATCCGCCGCGCTGCCGGCGATCATCTGGGGCGATAGCTGCGTGTTCGCGGGAACGGACACCAATGCCCTGGCGCCTGCCACGCCGCCCGCGCCGTCAAGGGCGTCGGCACCGAGCGCATCATCTTGACGGAAGGCCTGGGGGACCTCCACAAGCTGCACCGCATCCGCGCCGAACGGATCGCCGGCGGCGACGTCGCGCGTGGTGACGACCACGCTGCGAGCGCCCTTCGTCGCTTGATCGACCGCCGCATGGGATACCCCTGCCTGCCATAACCCGTACCCCACCGCCACGACCGCAACGGCCACCGCCGCCGCGGTCACCGCCGACATCTGCTTGAAACGCGCAGCTGCGGAATCCATCGAGCGGACGGCGTCGTCGATCGGGCGCTGCTCACCCTCGTCCGACTGCCCGGCCGCCCTTCCATACGCCGCCCCCGGACGCCCGCCGGAGCGCAACCGCCCCGACAGCGTCTGCCGCGAGGCGCGCCCCGTGTTCCTTCCGACCGACATGGTCGTCCCCCTTTCGCTATCCACCTAAACGCGCCTGAGCCTCCTCGGCTATCTCCCGAGGGAATCCCTCAAGCGCGCTTATCGCCGAGAACCGCCCTTGACCTGCGCCGCAGCCATCGCCGAAACGATGCACGCCGCATATGCGGACATCAGGCCGCCAAACTTGCTGCGCCGCATACGGGCGCGCGCTGAACACCCGACTCGAAGCCACCTTCGCATCGGGGGCGGAGCTTACGGCAAACGGAAGGGCTTTCGCCTCCTCCACTTGCATGCCGACCACCCAAAGCCGCTCGCTTTTGGCGACCGCCCGAGCGGGCGCCTCGTAGAACCACACGCTAACCGCCCCTTCCACCCCTTGCGCCCTGACCTGCTCCACGATCAGATCGGCAAGGATCGCTCCTGCATCATCGCCGTATTTCGCGGCGGCGGCTTGGCTGGCGTCCATGCAGGCCGACCTTGCGGCATCCAAAGCCTGTTCCTGACGGGCCTTTGCACCGTAGAGCAGGGCGCAATCCGCCAAAAAGCCCAGCGTCATCACCAATACCAGGCACAACGCCACGGCAAGCGGGGCAACGTTGCCCCTCTCCCCTCGATATCGGCTCATGCAAGGCTCACCTCCGTCACCCGCTCATCGACCACCGCACACGTGACATGACGCGACAGCCTTCCGCCTTCGCGAAACCCCGCCAGCGAGATCGGCGCCTTGTAGGACACGTCGTAGGAGACGAGGGTGCTGGCGGTGCGGCTTGAAACGCCGCCTGCAGGAAGAGCATCCTCGCGCGCCGTCGATTCCACCTTCACCCCCGATACCGACAAATCGCTTCGGCGCAGCTGCGAGAACTCGTCGAGGATCTGGCCCGCTACAAACGATTCCCTGTCCGAAGCCGCCCTCAAACCCGACACGTCGATGCGCATGCACGCCTGGGTGAGCTCGGAGGACAGCATGATGGCCGCCGCGTTCATCATGACCGCCTGCATGATGCCGAACGCCACAATGATGAGCAGCACCGCGGCGAAGGAGAACTGCACGCTCTCGCTGCCCCGTTCATCGAAGACCATGCCGCACCCCCGCATCCGCATCCACCGAAACCGTCCTGCTCGCCGCCGACGACAGCTGCAGCCCATCGATCGCGCCCGCTGCGGAAAGCATAGCCTCGCCGACGGGCGTCAAGCATCGGGCGCTCACGCGCACCTCGGCGCTGACCTGCCGATAAGCGAACTCGACGACCTGCTCTTCGAATCGATCGGCTTGCGGGTCGAACGTCTTGCGCCCGACCCTTTTCGCCTGCACAGGCGAGCAATCGGTTTCGACCGAACAGGAAACGCCTTCGGCGGCAAGCCCGGGAGCCTGCTCCAGCGCCGCCGACAAGGCAGACGCCCCGTCCGGGGCCTTATCCCCCTGGGCTATGCGTTGAGCCGCATAGCGGCAAGCGGCTTGCGCCGCGACATCGGCCTCCATGCCCAGATACGCCGCCCTTCCGATGTCCACGGCAGCGCACAGCAGGCCCATCAGCAAGGGCAGCGCCATCACGAACGTGACGGCGCTCGCCCCATCGACCCGCGCCCAGCTGCCGGCCGGGCGCGCAAGCGCGGCTACCTGCTTCCCACCGCGCCGCTCGTCACGCTCTTGAACATGTTCGTGACCGAGTTGCCGGCAGACGTGATCGCCGTGTTGACCTGCGTCTGCAAGATCATGAGCGCCGCTCCCAGGCCCACGGCGAAACCCAAGGCGATGACCACCTGCACGATCTCCGACCCGCCATCCTCCTCGCCGCGATACGCCAGGGCGCGAGCCTTGTCCGCAAAGCCCTTCACTGCAACGCCGTTCATCTCCATACCCATATCCAAACCTTCCCATTCGCTGCCTTTTCCTTGTCATCGAATCGAACCGACGCCGAACCAGCCCAAAGGCACCACCTCCTTTCCAGACCCCATCCTCATCCGAGCACCGTCGTCCCCACCGCCAGCCATATGGACAAAAACGGCGCCATGGGGATGCCGTCACGACGTCCAAGCCGATGCGCCAACATCCCTGCAAGGGAAAACGCGCAGGCCGACGCATAGCAAGCCGCCGCGCCCAAAAGCGTTGCAGGGCCGCATGCGAAAGCGAGCGCCGTCATGCAGCGGATGTCGCCGAAGCCCACCGATCCTCCGCTGTTTCGCGCGATGCGGTTCGCCACCCAGCACACCGCCAGAACCGCCGCTGCGGCAACGGCCCCCTCCGCGATGCCAGCGGGCCCATGACGAAGCAGCTGGTAAGCGCCTCCTGCGACCAGCAACGCCGCACAGCTCTCCAGCGGGATCATCCTCGCGCGCAGATCGCACGCCACGCCCGCTGCCATGACCGCACCGCACACGCAAAGCAAGGCGCCTTGGTGCCACGGAACGCCGAACAGCGGCTGCGCCGCGAACCATAGCGCCATGGCGGCGGCAAGCACCGCTCGCTGCCATACCCGCGGGGAGAACGAGCAGCGCCGCCGCTGCTCGACCTCGCTTCGCGACGAGGCGCCCTTGCCAACATCGATGCCCGCCTCCCGAAGCGCTTCGGCGCGTTCATGCGTGAGCGCTCCCTTCAAAGCCTGGGAGCGGCAATCCTCGAGCCAGATGCCCACGGCGCCGGCCGACCCCTTCTCGCCTTGGCGGGGAAGCCGGCCCGGGCATGCTTCGCGATAGCGCGAAAAATCATCCAGACAGCGATACCACCAACTATAAGAGCGCCAATATGCCCTGCTCAGCAGCATGTCGGCGATTCGGGGCACCGCAAACGCGCCTACCGTGGCCCCGATGAGGGCGCATAAGGCCAGCACGACCAGCGCGTACCCCGTCATGCGCTTACCGCCCGCACTTCGGCAGCGTGACGCGGATAGGAAGACCTTGCCTGCTCAGCCCCTTGCCCGGCCGATGCTCCTCGCTGCACATCGGCCGGGCGGGCGCCAACCGATCCCCGTATCGGCCTGCCTCTGCGCAGCAGCTGGCAAGCTGCCGCCTGAGCCGCCTGCCGCGCAGCGTCATCCTCGCCCGCCGCATCCGCTTCCACGGCGCCTACCAGCTCGATGCGCACCACGATGTCCGCTCCGCCGGCGGAAACGCTCACGTTCTTGGCGACAACGGGAACGCCCTCGGGACACCCTTCGTCCAAGCACCGCTCAGCACCGGAAGCATCGCCGTCGAGCAGCTGCTGCGACTGCTCCATCGAACGCCCCTTCGTCAGGCTTGCCTGGCGCGCATCGGCCCAAGAAGCCGCATTCACGCCGGAAGCAGACGCCCGGGCACGAGCCTGCGGCTCTTGGGGCAGCGACCCGGCACCCCCTGCCTTGCGCGCATCGCCCGGCATCGGCGGAGCCGCCGTCTCCTTGCCGCCGAACCTATACATACAGCCGTAGCAGATCTCGGCGTCGTCGAACGCCCTCGCGTGGCAAACCGGGCACACCCTCATTTCCCCGCACCATCCTTTCTCGTCATCTCCACATGCTCCCCCGCCGAAAACCATGGCGGGTCGTTCACGGAGAACCGCTCCAAAACGGCAACCGCTTTGCGGCACCTGATGCGCCTGCGCGGCCCCACGGCCCGATACGACTCCAGCACCTGCCCTCGCTCGTCTAAAAACGCGATGTCGATCAGCTCGGCCATGCCGAACGTGTGGACGTCGTTGCACGGCGCCAGCATGACGACGCCCTTCGACCGCTTCGCTCCCAGCAAGCCGCGCACACGGGCTCCGAACCCGACGGCCAACCGGATCGATGCATCCTTTCCCTTCACGAAAGCCCCTCCTTCCCGCATTCGGACCACTGCACCACCACGCTCGATCCCTGCGCCGTCTGCACGCACTGCACGAACGCCCAACGGCAGACGCCGCGGTCTTTCGAAAACGTCGCACATAATCCCTGCTCAGCGGCCGTTATGCTCCATCCGCCGCGCTCGAGCGCATCCCGCGCTTCCCGCAGCGCATCGGAGGCGCTGCCCTCGTGCTCGAATCCCACCAGGTGCGAGCGGGCATCGCAGCGCAGCCCGCGCCTACCCGCCACCGGCAGCAACTCGTCCGCGAACGCCTCGGGAACATCCGAAGGCGAACAGGAAAAGCCATCGCCGACCGCCCCCATGACCGCGCCGAATCCGGCATACGAAGCGGCTTCGGACGCCATGCTCCGCGCCGCCTGGGCTTGCACGCCTCCGGCACCGGCAAGAAAAGCAAACCCTGCAGCCACGATGAGCGCCGCACGCGCAGATCGAGCCCGTACGCGGCAACCGCGCTCCGTGCGCGACGATCGCCATGCCGCCCGATCGGCGGCGCGCATCGCACGCTTACGGCAGCCGCTCACAGCAGCACCCCCGGCTTATAGCAATCCACCACCAGCTCCTCGGTATGCGACAACTTCGGCAGCGCCACTCCCATCACCTCCGACTTCAACCCCAGGCCGAACAACGTGGGCATATACTCGAGCGTTGCGGAAAACGACGTATGGCCTGCCGAAACGCCATGTGCCGAAACGCTGACCGAGACGTTTTCCGCGTCCAGCCGCTCATCAAGGGCCCGCTCGATGAGCGCGCAGGAGTCGCCTACGCCCTGCCCGTAGGCCGGTGAGGCGGCGAACACCCGGACCGAATCGCGAAAATCGTCATCGAACGCCGCGCACCATCCGAAAAACGTCAAGGCATTGACCGATATGGCCGCCACCGCCAACAGCACGGGCAGCGCAGCCACGAACTCCACCGTCATCTGCCCGGACGACCTGCCGACGGCCCCTATCCGGTCGATGATCAATCCCATTGCCGCAATCCCGTCACGCTCGCATACACGGACAAAAGCTTGTCGGCCACAGCCCCAATGGCATCCGAGGCGAGCCCCTTCGCTGCCGGGGGAAGCGCAACCGTTATGGGCACCTGAGCGCCGCCTATGCTGATGGTCGCCACTTCCACGGAATCGCCCCAAGCATCCAAGCGCTGCAGCACATCCCTGCGAACGGCGCCCACCACCGACGAGAACACGTCGTTGGACATGAGCGGATGCTCGACCGCCTGCCGCTTCACCTCAAGCAAACGGGCGCAAAACGCCCCGTCGCCCGCCTGTGCGACATGCGCCGTGTTCACCGTTGCCGGACGCAGCGCATCCAGGTTCGCCGGCTGAAGCCCCACGGTGCGAAACGCATCGGAAAGCGCATCGGCCGCCCAATCCCCCAATCCGGAGGTGCTTACCAGGGGCAAACCGCCTAAACCTTCGCGAACCGCCGCGTCCAAAGCCGACTGCCCGTCGCCATAGGCGCTCAGCGCCCCCGACCAAACGCCCGCCGCAGCGCCCAACACGCCCGCAAGCGCCGAATCGGACGCAAGCCCGTCGGTCAACGAAGCGATGACGCTTCGTCCCTCGCCGGACGGATCGGCCACCAGCGTTGACGCCGATATAGCCACACGACACCCCAACTGGCCGCTGGCCTGCACGAACGCCGACTCAAACCCCTTGTCGGGAGCATCGGGCCCGGTGTTCGCCACAAGGCAGACC
>NZ_CAKTYH010000020.1 GCF_934632265.1 uncultured Senegalimassilia sp. | reverse complement strand
GCGCCGCGTCATCGATCCCCTGCGCCGGGCCGCCACGCGCCGAACGGCGGGTCCCCCATGGCGATCCGCCGCGCCGCTTCGCTGCCGACGACACCGCGCGGCAAGCCCGCCAGCCGCCAGCCGCCGACGGCATCGCGCGGCAAGCCCGCCAGCCGCCAGCCGCCGACCGCCGACCTCCATGGCGATCCGCCGCGCCAAGGCCGGCTCGCCAGGACTGATGGCCCTGCGCGACGAGCCCCGCCGCGCCGCCGACCCGATCCCTAGCGTTCTGGGCAGTTCCCGACCGCATCTGGTCACCCTTTCCCCGCATCGACCTCTTTCACATTCGCAATCTGCCGTCCCCTCATATTCTGGACGGATATCAGCCATATCCAGCCACGCCTTTCCCCGCCCTTTCCGCCCTTTCCGCCCTCTCCGTCTTTTCCGCCTGCAGCCCTTTCCGCCCTCTCCGTCTTCTCCGCCTGCAGCCCTTTCGCGTCCGCCATTCTCCACCCCCCCCGAGTTCTGGACGGTTTTGCAGGTTTTGGCCCCCGTTTTTGACATCTCTCCGGAGTTCTGTGCGGTTTTTCGCCGTATTGTCTGGCAAAGTGTTTGCAAGGGTAAACTAGCAACCCTCTGACCTGGGGTTTTAAAAACTGCCAGCAACCATACCTGCAATCGTGGCTTCAAAACCGCCCAGAAGATCCTTCGACGCCCCACCGCAGCTCGCTTCGGTGCCCATCAGCGCTCACGACGCCCGCCGCAGCTCGCTTCGGTGCCCATCAGCGCTCACGACGCCCGCCGCAGCCCGTATCGACGCCCGCCGCGATTCTCATCGACCCCGCTGCGGTCCGCCTCGACGCGCACCGCGGTCCAAGCCGACGCCCACCGCATCCCGTGCCGATGCCCACCGCAGCTCATGACGGCGCCCCACCGCGATCCGCTTCGGCACCCATCGCGGCTCACGACGCCCCGCCGCAGCCTGCGCCGACGCACTTTCCGCAAGGTTCGCAACCCCTTTTCGCAAGATCTCGGCAAGGGTTTCGCAAGACGGCGGCATCACACTGTGGAATACCCGCGCATCTCCATGCGCCCATCCGCCGATGACACGAGGTCGCCCATGATCGCTTTATCCCACACTTCCGCCCTTCGGTATTTGCGCAGCCAGTCCGAGATCAAAAGGTTGCCGCCTTCGAAAACGCCTTCCGCCTTCGGCGTCTCGCGGTACGATGCCCCGCGTTTGACGCAGCGGTTCGCCGCGGTCGGCGACGGGACCGTTCACGTACTCGCGACCGAGCAGCGAAGGCGTCGCTCCATCGGCTCCATAACGTGCCACCTTGCCGAGAAAATCCCGCCGAACGGCTTCGTCCACGTCGAGGGCGATATCTTTTGCAGCGCGCCTGAGCTGTGCTTTCTGCAGATGGCGCGCGTGCTGCCTCTTCTGCAGCTGGTCAAACTCGGGTTCGAGCTGTGCGGCTGTTATTCCCTCGCGCCCGACGGGCGTGCAATCGACCAACCAGCGCTCACCTCGAAGGACAAAATCGGCGACTTCCTCGGAAGCGCTAAAGGCGCGCGCGGCGTTGCGCGGGCCCGACAGGCCCTGACGCATGTCGCGGAGGGATCAGCCTCCCCAAGGGAGACCGCGCTGGCCATGCTGCTTTGCATGCCGCCATGCTGGGGAGGCTATGGCTTTTCGAAGCCGCAGATGAACTACCCCGTTTGCGCGCCAGATCCGCGAAGGGCGCATGGCGTGCGGCAGTTTTATTGCGACCTGTTCTGGCCGAGCTGGAACCTTGCGGTCGAATACGACAGCAAGGCGCACCATAGCGATGAGCGCAAAATCGTCGAGGACCAGACGCGAGCCACCATCTTGACGTCGCTTGGGATCAGCGTGATCTCGCTCCGCGCACAGCAAGTCGACGACCCGGTCCGCTTCGAGCACGCCGCTTCCGCCATCGCCGCGCACCGCAAGCGGAAGCGGCCCCTGCCCAAGCCCGATGCGATTCAGCAAGATATCCTGCGTGAGTTCACGCTGAACAGCGCATTCGACATTCGCTAAGGATGCGTCGGCACTATCAGCGCCGCGGTCCGAGCGGCCGAAGACGGACGAAGCACGGGGCTCGGACGGAAGAAGCCAGCTCGACAGGCGGCAAGCTCGGGCAGAGGAAGCTGCGCAAGGGACGAGGATTCAGGAAAGGAGATCGGCACGATGGGCGGGGCCCAGACGGAAGGAGCTGAACACCGGGCAGCGAGTTCGAGCGGAAAGGGCCAACACGACAGACGGAGTTCGGGCTAGAGAAGCCAGCTCAATGGACGGACTGGGTAGACCAACCAGGGCATCGAGCGACGAACCCGGACGAAGGCAACAACACAATGGGCAGCGGATTCAAGCGTATATAGCCGTGCGAGGAATGGCGAGGCCGGGCGGAAGAAGCCAGCGCGAAGGACTCGGATGGAAAGAACCGCGCGAGCGCCGAGCCGGGCGAAACGAAGCGAACGCGCCCTCGCCCGCGACGGGGGCTTGCGCAGAAGGGGGGCAGCGGGACGAACCGGGCTCGGGCGACCGCATTGGGGACTGCTTGATCTTCTGGGCGGTTTTGCAGGCGAAAACAGCGAATAGCGCCCTTTGCCGCGTGCGTTTCCCCAGGTCAGAAATATTCGACACAGAATAGCCCCTCGAAAACCGCCCAGAAGTTCGGAGTAACGTCAAATTTGGGTCCATTTTTCTGCAAAAGGGCCCAGAAGACGGGGGGCACGGCAAGTGCGCCACGGAGGCAGCTCCAGGAGCCACAAAAAAACGGCGCCGAGAAAAGCATGAGCGCGGCTCAAAACAGTGTCGACATCTTGCATTGTCGGTACTGCGCATTGCCGCCAGATTATATGCGCCGATCGCGGCACTTGACCGTATCGGCCTGCCGCCATACCGGCCGTACGCCCAGACGGCACCGCGAACCCGTCAAGCGCCAGGCGCACACCGCGCCGGCATCGCGATCTTACCGACGGCCTCCAGTTGCACCGGGAGCATATGCCACCCAGAGCCACCTCGCCAGCTCGCCGCCCGCTGGTCCGCCGCATCGCCTGGCAGACGCACCGACCTGCACGCTTTGCCGACGTTGCAGGCCCGCTGCGCCGAGCGCCCCGCCGCCGGCCAATGGCTCGCTTGCCCCGCGCGGTGCCAACCTACCCGCCGGACCGCCGTGCGCCGGGCGGCGGATCCTCATGGCAATTCACCGCCCCGCTGGCCAGCGGCTCGTCCGCTGCGTTTGCTCGCGGCGATAACTTGCTTTCTGGTTTACCAATAACCCGGTATTCTGCGGCTTTGATATTATGGTGCAGGCGGTAAGTTTCAGCAGGCGAACGGCACCAACTCCGCCGCACAACCGCACATACCCGTCCCGCCCGCGCGGGACGCTCAATCCGGAAAGGACCGATTCATGCCAATCAGGATTCCCGACCAGCTGCCCGCGACCGAGCAGCTGGAAAGCGAGAACATCTTCGTCATGACCGAGCATCGAGCCGTGCATCAGGACATCCGCCCGCTGCGCGTGCTGCTGCTCAACCTCATGCCGAAGAAGATCGAGACGGAAACGCAGATCATGCGCAAGCTGTCCAACACCCCGCTGCAGATCGAGGTGGAGCTGCTGCACACCATCTCCCACGAATCGCGCAACGTCTCCCAGGAGCACCTTAAGACGTTCTATCGCTCGTTCGACCAGGTCAAAGACAACCGCTACGACGGCATGATCATCACCGGCGCGCCCGTCGAGCTGCACGAGTTCGAGGACGTCGACTACTGGGACGAGCTGTGCCGCATCATGAAGTGGTCCACCACCAACGTGCACTCCACGCTGCACATCTGCTGGGGCGCGCAGGCCGGCATCTTCTACCACTACGGCATCCAGAAGCACGAGTTACCGAAGAAGCTCTCCGGCGTGTTCAACCATGACGTGCTGAAACCCTCCAGCCCGCTGGTGCGCGGATTCGACGACCGCTTCTGGGCGCCGCACTCCCGTCACACCACCGTGTACGCCGAGGACATCGAGGCGGACCCTCGCCTGGAGATCATCGCGCAGTCCGATGAGGCCGGCGTGTACATCGCCAAGAGCACCGACAGCCGTCACTTCTTCGTGTTCGGCCACCCCGAGTACGACACCGGCACGCTGCGCGCCGAGTACGAGCGCGACGTGAACAAGGGCATGGACGTCCCCGTGCCGGCCCACTACTTCCCCAACGACGACCCCTCGCAGGAGCCGGTCAGCACGTGGCGCGCGCACGCGCAGCTGCTGTACACGAACTGGCTGAACTACTACGTGTACCAGACCACGCCTTACGACCTGAGCGACTTGGGCGCCGACGAATAGCGAAGCGCCATGCCGAAGCACTACACCATCAAGCCGCAGGTCACCCCTTTGCCCGGCAAAGCCGGCAAAGGGCCGTCGGCTGAAGCGGGACGGCAGTCGGCGAAGGAGGGCGCAGCGCCCGGGTCCGCATCCGAGCAACCCGCCAACGACCCCTTCATCCGCGCCGAGAACGAGGACGACGACGGCTACGACCCCTACTCGGACCGCCCGCCCACACCCGAGCCACTGTTCCAGGAAAACCCTTGGGATTAGGGAAGGCAAACCTCGAAGAAAATCAGACCAGCCAAGAAATAGCGACGGGCCCGGAACGAACGACCGTTCCGGGCCCGTCGGTTTTAATCAGAGAATCGGGGAATGCCCCGCCCCGCCTATTTGTTGGCCGTGCCGGCGAAGAGCGGCTGCTCGCTCCAGACGAGGAACTCCTCGACCGTGAGGTCCTCGAAGCTGCTGATCGCGTGCTCGGCGGAGGCTTGCAGGGCGTCCCACGTGCCGGCATCGTCGCTGTCGTATATGCCGAGCGTGCGGTAGCCGGCGCCGCTAAGCGTGCCGATGGCGTATGCGGAATCCTCAACGCCCCAGGTCAGCTGCTTGGACGTTCCCATGATCTCGCGAGCGCGGTCCCACACGTCGGGCTCGCGCTTCGTGGAATGCACGTCTTCCACCGACAGCACGCGCTCGAGATACGGGGCGAACCCGCAGCGCTCGATGCCGGCCAGCAGGTACGGCTTGGGGCTCGAAGAAGCCACCGTCAGATGCGCGCCCGCCTGGGCAAGCCCCTGCACGAACTCGAGCGCGCCGGGACGCGCCTCGGCGCGGTTGCGGTAGAAGTCCAGCATGTACTCGTCAATCATGCCGACCACCTCGCGGTCGCTTTCGCCCAAGCCGAACTTCTCGTGGAAGAACGCGCCGCACTCGGGGATGCTCATAGGGGCCAGCGCCGCCACATCGTCGGCGGTGAGCGTGCCTCCCGCGCGTTCGGCCAGCTCGTTTTGCAGCCCGTGCCACACGCCCATCGAATCGAGCAACGTGCCATCGCAGTCGAACACCACGCCGATCTTGCTTGCGTCCATGACTCATCCTTCCCTTGCGTTTGCCTTCCCCGCAAGCCTAGCAGGAACCGCGCCCGCCCGTCAGAACTGCAGACCAACACCCGAACTTGCCTAAGAACGGCCGCCCCCGAGCGCAAGCGAGCCGCCTCGGATTTCTCTAGGACGATACGTCAGCCCTTCGCCAATAAAGGATCGAGTTCGTGCGTCTCAGTAAAAACGGAGCAAACTCACAGCACATCACCTGACGCGCGGAAGGCATCTACCCCACCCTCCAGAACAACAGCGGCGCCGAACGGTCCATGGCCGTTCGGCGCCGCTGGGCTTCGCTATTCTGTTCGCCCGAAGCGCTCGGGCGCGTTTCGCCTATTCCTTGGCGCCGTACTGCTTGTAGTACTCGTCGATGGCGGCCTTGATGTCGTCGTTGATGACGACCTCGCCCTCGACCTCCTTGTTGTACAGGCACTCGACGACCTCGGCCATGCTGACGATGGAGGCCACGGGGAAGCCGTACTTCTCCTGCACCTCTTTCTGAGCGGTGACCACGCCGCCCTTGCCGACCTCCATGCGGTTCAGGCTGACGATCAGGCCCTTGACCTCGACGTCGGCAGCACCCTTGAGGATGGGGTACGTCTCGTCGATGGACTTACCGGAGGTGGTGACGTCCTCGACCATGATGACACGGTCGCCGTCGTGCAGGTCGGCGCCCAGCAGGTTGCCCTTGTCGGCACCGTGGTCCTTGACCTCCTTGCGGTTGCAGCAGTAGCGCACTTCCTTGCCGTAGAGCTCCTGCAGCGCGATGGCGGTGACCACGGCCAGCGGGATGCCCTTGTAGGCCGGGCCGAACACCACGTCGAAGTCCAGGCCGAAGTTGTCATGGATGGCCTGGGCATAGTACCTGCCCAGACGATGCAGCTGCTCGCCCGTGACGTACGCGCCGGCGTTCATGAAGAACGGGGACTGGCGGCCGCTTTTCAGCGTGAAGCTGCCGAACTTCAAAACATGGCTCTCCACCATGAAGTGGATGAACTCTTCCTTGTACTGCTCCATGAAATCCCCTTTCGCAAAGAAACGGGGCGGGGAAACGATCCCTTTGCCCCGTCTAACCGGCTTCCAGATAAAGTATCAGATTCTCTCCGATTACGCCAACCGCCGGCTTGCGGGCCGGCGGTTGGCAAAGGCGCTTCCGACGCCCATGATGGCCTTGGGGCACGCAGGCGCCGACCCTCAAGTCGCGCCCGCGCAGGCGAAAGGAGAATCAGGGCGTCGGAAGCAACCGGTCGCAAACGAACCCGGCCGCCAACAAGCAGCCGGAACCGCGCTAGTCCTCCACTCGGATGACGCTGGGCTCGGCGCGCAGGACGTCCTCGAGCCCGCCGATCTCCTCGAGCACGCGGCGCACGCTCGCCTCGCTGGCGGTGTGCGTGACGTAGCTGAGGTTCACCGTCTCATGCTGGGCGCTACCGCGCTGCACCACGCTGCGCACGCTGACGCCGTGCTTGGCGAACACGCCGGCCATGGCGGCCAACACGCCGGAACGGTCGGCAACGGAGAAGCGGATGTAGTACTTGGTGCTCAGCTGCTCCATGGGAACGATGGGCAGGTTGTCGGTGCAGGTGCAGCCGACCACCGGCGGGATGCCGAGCGTCATGTGGCGCGCAACCTCCAGCACGTCGCCCATGACCGCCGCGGCGGCAGGACCCGCGCCGGCGCCCTCACCGAAGAACATGGTCTCGCCCACGGCGTCGCCCGTTACGTAGATTGCGTTGAACACGCCGTTGACCTGGGCCATCTGATGGGCCTTCGGCAGCATGGTGGGATGCACGCGCACATCGATGCCCTCGGACGTGCGATGCGCCAGCGCCAGCAGCTTGATGACGTAGCCCATGTCGTCAGCGGTGTCCATGTCAAGCTGCGTGATGTTGCGGATGCCCTCGGTGTAGACATCGTTGAGCTTCACGCGGCTGTTAAAGGCGATAGATGCCAGGATGGCGATCTTCGCAGCGGCGTCGAAACCGTCCACGTCGGCGGTGGGGTCGGCCTCGGCGAAGCCCTTCGCCTGAGCCTCGGCCAGCGCGTCCTCGTAGGACAGGCCGTCGTCGACCATGCGCGTGAGCATGTAGTTGGTGGTGCCGTTCACGATGCCCATGACGGAGGTGATCTCGTTGCTGATGAGCGAGTGCTTCAGCGGCTGGATGATGGGGATGCCGCCGCCGACGCTGGCCTCGAAGCCCACTTCCAGGTCCTTTTCGCGGGCAAGGTCCATGACCTCGTCGCCGAAAGTGGCCATGAGCGCCTTGTTGGCGGTGACCACGTTCTTGCCGGCACGCAGGGCGCCGAGCACCACGTCGCGCGCAGCGGTGGTGCCGCCGATCAGCTCGATGACGATATCGATCTCGGGGTCGTTGATGATGTCGTTGAAGTCCTCAGTGAACAGGTGCAGCACGCCGCGCGCCTCAGCCTGCTCGGGATTGCGCGAGCACACTCGCACCACTTCCATGTCGACGCCCAGATGACGCTTGAAGTCCTCGCGATGGTTGCGCAGGATGTCCAAGCAGCCGCCGCCGACGGTGCCCGTTCCCACGAGTCCAAGTTTAATGGTCATGTCTCCCCCTTCGAAAGGTTGAAAAACTGTGCCCGAAGCGCCGGGCGGGTTTGGGATGGCTTGTTACGGAACAGAGGATACCGCAGGAACGCCGGCGCCGCGCGCCGATGCCGCCCACAGGCCCCTTGGAGCCGGCGAGACGACCGCCGATCCCGCAAAACCCGCGAAAGCGCGGAATATGCGGCGGGCGGTCGGGCTTGCGGCTGCCGGGTGGGCCCCAGCGCCGTGCGAGCCCGACCGCCCGGAAGCGACTAGATGTCGCGGTGGTACAGGTCGGCGTAGGTTTCGCGGCGGGTGACCACGCGGGCCTGGCCGTCCTTCACGAACACGATGCCGGGGCGCGGCTGGCCGTTGTAGTTGCTGGCCATGGTGTAGCAGTATGCGCCGGTGCCGAACACCGCGATGACGTCGCCCAGCTCGGGCGTCTGCAGCGGCATGTCGATGACCACCGCGTCGCCGCTTTCGCAGTGCTTGCCGCACAGCGTGACGATCTCGGTGCGGGGCTGGCCGGCCTTGTTGGCGATGGCGGGCTCGTAATCGGCATGGTAGAGCGCCGTGCGGATGTTGTCGGACATGCCGCCGTCGATGGCCACGTACTTGCGGATGCCGGGCAGCGTCTTCAGGATGCCGACGGTGTACAGCGTAAGGCCCGGGGTTGCCACCAGGCTGCGGCCGGGCTCGACGGCCAGGCGCGGCAGCTTCACGCCCAGGCGCTCGCAGTTCTCGCGGACCGCGTTGACGGTGCACTCGGCGAACTCGTCGATGGTGGAGGGCTTGTCATCGGCCTTGTAGGCGATGCCCAGGCCGCCGCCCATGTCGAGCTCCTCGACCTCGTAGCCGTAGGTTTCCTTCACGCGGGCGATGAACTCGACCATGACCTGCACGGCCTCGGCGAAGGAATGCAGTGCGAAGATCTGCGAGCCGATGTGGCAGTGGAAGCCCGCCAGGCGCACATTCGGGGTCTCGAGCGCATCCTTGACGCACTTGAAGGCGAAGTCATTGAGCATGGTGAAGCCGAACTTGCTGTCCTCGCAGCCCGTGCGGATGTACTCGTGCGTGTCCGCCTCGACGCCGGGGGTGACGCGCATGTAAACATCCTGCGTGACGCCCAGCTCGCCGGCGATTTGGCTGATGCGGCCCAGCTCGATGCGGCTGTCCACCACGATGCGGCCGACGCCCGCCGAGATGGCCTCGCGCAGCTCCTGCGGCGTTTTGTTGTTGCCGTGCACGAACACGCGCTCCATGGGGAAGCCGGCCTGCTGCGCGCACCACAGCTCGCCGCCGCCGGACACGTCGAGGCACAGGCCCTCCTGCGCGACGATGCGCGCGGTTTCCTTATTAAGGAACGCCTTGGAGGCGAAGATGACGTCAGAGTTCTCATAACGGCTGCGGAACGCCTTGAGGTAGGTTTCCATGCGGTTGCGCATGTCGGCCTCGTCCATGACGTAGAGCGCGGTGCCTTCCTTATGGGCGAGCTCCACCATATCGACGCCGCCGACGAACAGGTGGTCGTCGCGCACCTCGGCGGTCATGGGCAGCACGGCGCCCAGCTCCATGGTGGTGCGGTTATCAGGTTGCTTGGTATGATCCGATGGTGCCAAAGACATAGGCGCGCTCGCTTTCTCGCAGTTCCCGGTGTCAAGTTGCAATTGGCAAACTGACGCAGTTCTCAATCCGTTCCATAGTATCAGGCTCGGGCGCGCGCCACTGTGTCAACCTGGTAAATTCGCCTGCAAATAGTAACGGCTCGGCAACCCCGCCGAGCCGTTTGCAGGCACGAAAAAGCCCCCGCTTTCGCGAGGGCTTTGCATATGAGATTGTTTTCCCGCGCAGGTGCGTTTACTTGCGGAAGGACATGTGGGCCAGGCCAGCGGCGATGGCGAACAGCACCACGAATTCGCCCAGGAGCGGCGCCACGGTGCTACCGAACCATGCAAGGCTGATAGCCGGGGTCTGAGCTGCCACCAGGGTGAAACCCGTCAGCGATGCCACAGCCGAAGAAGCGATGGCGCACACCGCGATCGCGATTGCCAGCAGGGCGACGAACCCGACGAGCATGGTAATCGGGGTATGGTTTCCTTGGATCTGTTTCACGTTCGTTGCTGCGTTCATTTTTACCCGTCATCCTTTCTCGCTCGCCTGAATCCGTTTCAGGCTTTGGTCTACTTCACCGTTTGGCAACGTTGGAAATCTGTTCCTTGACAACTTCGTTGCGTTCGGTGTGATTGCCAATCTATCAGGGCTGCGCCAGAAGTGAAGATATCTGTCGTTTTCTTCACGATTCGGACACTTTTCACCAACATTTTGTGCACCTGCACAAAAATACGGTCAATAGAAACCCTCTTAACCGATAGGCTATGTGAATATATGTTTCACCAGGTTATCAGTAGAAAACGGGTTTTTGTCCCGGCGAATCGGCCACTAAAATACTGGCCGATTAATCTACACTCCTTAAGAAAATTGTTCAAGACTATCTTTTTGCTTTTACGTTTTAAAGGGCTTTTTGCAGTGTTCACAGAAGCCCCACCTTGCCTTTACGCGTGCGGTACAATCTGAGTCGCAAAATCATGCCATCGCGGCGACTCCCGCCCGGTCGGCACCGCAAAGACCGTCAACGTCACGCAAGGAGGCCAAAATGGCGAAACCCGAACCGTCCATGGACGAATGGCTCAAGGAAGCGAAGCAGGACCCGAAGGCCGCGCAGTGCGGCATGTTCCTCACGCATAACGGCGTGGTGCGCATCACGCCCAAGGCGCAGGTGCGCGAGGGCGTCGAGGGGCTCGGCGACGTTGCACAGGTCGACTTCAGCTACGATGCCGAAGGCCTTGAGCAGGCCGTCAAGGAGGCGCTCACGTGGCCGGGCGTCTACTATGTGCGCGTGTGGCTCAACGAGGGCGCGCTGAACGTGGGCGATTCGCTCATGTACGTGCTCATCGGCGCCGACATCCGCCCGCGCTGCATCGACGCGCTGCAGCAGCTGGTCGGCAAGATCAAGAACGAGCTGGTGGTGGAGAAGGAAATCTACGCGTAAGCGACCACCGCCGCCGCTGCCAAAGAGAAGCCCATCGGCGTGAACCGATGGGCTTCTCTCCTTATTATGAAGCTAAAGAAACGCCGCGCTTAGCGCTTGCTACGCCTCTTTGCCACGACGGCGACTCCCAGCGCGGAAGCGCCCAGAGCCAAGGCCACAAGGACGCTCGGGGCCTGATCGCCGGTCTCGGCCAGCTCGGTAGCTACTTGCTCCTCTTCGGGCTTGTTGCCGGAATCGTCCTTGGACTTGTCATCGGACTCGTCGTCGGATTCGCCGGCAGAATCCGCCTTAACCTCGTGCGTGTTCGTGATGACGCCTTCGTTACCGACGGTAGCGTTGTCGGTGGTGTAACCATCAACGTCTGCCTGGGTGATCTTGTAGTCGACATCGTGGCGCACGCCCTCATCGTCATAGGCGTACTGGCGGACGCCAGTGTACGTGACGGTATACGTGTCGTCGCCATTGTCCACAACAGCGGGCAGCATATCGGAAGCGACGCCATCGGCGGTAAGCGAGAGAAGCTTGGCATAGTCCTCGGCACTCGGGCGCAGGCCTTCCTCGTCAGAGGAATCCTTCCAAGCGATCGTAGCGCTGACGTCGGTATAAGCAGGGACGATAGTGAGCGTGGCAGGAACGATGCGGATGTAGTTATAGCCGCAGATGTCGTCACCGACCACCATCTTGTAGATGTAGCCATCGCCCAGGTCGACGTCGCCAAGGCCCGTACGGGTATTCGCGCTGTTGCTCGTGGAAGCTGCCGGAATCTGCTCCGGATCGGTCGTATAGGTGACCGCATACTCGCCGGGCTGCTCGCCTGCCTCACGGCTCAGGCTGAAAGCCGAAAGGTCAAGCAGAGTCGTGGGATCGCCGACGAACAGGCTCAAAGTAGCTTCCAAGGTCGGATCGGCTTCACCCTCGACCTTCGTGACGCTCAACTCCTTGAATTCATACAGCGTCAGGATGTTGTGACGCACAATGTTGGAGCCGTTTCCGGCGTAATTGCCGATGAAGTCTATCTTCTCCCAAACGAAACCCGAGCTTGCCATGCCGTCGTCGGTTTCAAGCCAGGTATCGCCGGCGCCCGGGTTTTTACGGTCGCTTTTGAAGCAGAAGGATCGGGTATAATCCGTTCCCTCCACAAGGTCTTTGCCGCTTACGGAGTCCTTGACCGTCGACCTGAAGTGATGGGACTGGCCGTTGTACCATGCGCTCTGAGGACCGGAAACATCGGGCTTCCCATAGCTCTCCGCCTCGTCTGCCCATGCACTTACCGGCATCGCAAGGGAAAGCGAGACTACTAGCGCCAGCGCCACAATGCCCAGTGCTTTTCTGAATCTTTTCATTGATTAACCTCCTCGTCAGATTCAGCTATCCGGATTGCTCCTTTTCGCAATCCCCAACCTATGCTTTGCATCGGCATCGATGCGTACCGATGCAAATCGCCTGTTCCAAAAGCCACCGTTATCGGTTCGTCTACTGCGTTATCGGCGGCTGTAACAGTTGGTTGACCTGGTCCGTTGTCGGCTCGGCGGATTTAGCCTTCTCTGCTGGAGGCCTCAGTCTGGGCTTCTTTCTCCCTTTCCCGTTATCGCCTTGCGTTGCTTGTTTATCGTCTGGTTCGCAATCACGAAAGGACCGGGTCGTAAGAGCCCCGATCAGCTATTTACAACGCTGTATGCATTCGAAAGCTGCCCTCCGTTTTCGGAATGGCATGGCTCGACTTTGATAAGCCCTTCCCGGCTCATGCGCGTGATGGCGCGGTCGATGGTCTTGACGCTGCAGCCCATCAGCTGCGACAACTCCTTTTTCGTTGCCTGCGCCGAACCTGAAATGGTTGTTTGCGCGGCAATATAGCCGAGCAGACGCTCCTGAGTAGGAGTTAGCGATATATCACCCTCATGTATCTTGCGCATATGTGCCTTTCCGCGCATACGTTGTTGTATATACGGGCGTAAGCAAATGCAGACATTACTTGAGTGGTCGGCTATATTAATTTCATTGAGCGAGTGAAAAGAAACGGCCTGATAAAGCGTTTTGCACTCCGAAACGAGTAACGCTTTATCAGGCCGAGGGGGCTGTAAGTAAACGTCTAGATTATTTGCCAACATCCGAATTCGGTATTGGCAAACGATACGATTCTTGCTATGAACGCATCGATTTGTGAGGGATTGTGACGTCCGCGGGGCGCTGCTTGGCCCACTTCAAGAACGTCGTATGCGAAACTCCCAACGATTCCGCTGCTTGCCGGCTGTTCAAACAGCCGTCTTCCCATTTGCGGCACACCGCATCGAACTCTTCGGGCACGGCTAGCGCCGGTCGCCCCAGCTTCACGCCGCGTGCGCGCGCCGCCGCGATTCCCTCCGCCTGGCGCTGCCGGATGTTGTCGCGTTCCACGTGCGCCACGTAGCTGAGCAATTCCAGCACGATGTCGGCGATCAGCTTCCCCGTCACCCCGTGGCCGGACGTCGAGCGCGTGTCGAGCAGCGGCATGTCCAGCACCACGATGTCGATGCTCTTTTGTTTGGTGAGCATGCGCCACTGGCCGAGTATCTCGTCGTAGTTGCGGCCAAGGCGGTCGATGCTCTTCACTACGAGCACGTCGCCAGGCTGCAGACGCTCGATCAGCGATCGGTACCCGGGGCGATCGAAGTTTCGCCCGCTCAGGTAATCGACGAACACGGATTCCCCCGAAACGCCAACGGCGGATAGGGCATCCAGCTGCCTGTTCAGGTTTTGATCCTTGCTTGATACCCTTGCGTATCCATACATGGTCATGACTCGCTCCTTTCTGCGCCCGAAAGCGCACCAAGAACGGTCGGCATCGGCCAGTCTACCTATATAACGTTCGAGCACAAGCGAATCTCGCGTACGTTGCGGAACGGTTGACGGCTCGAACCCCAATCGTGACGCCAAGACCAACCTAGCCACCGCAGCTGCATATAGCGCTTCGAGTGTACCCGCCATTTAGCATCATCAAGAAAGACCCCTCCACGCCCACACCGCCTACGCACCTGCACGATGGTAAAAGGGGCCGAATACGCCACAACCCAAAACGCCCCGCCGGCGAAGGCCGACGGGGCGCTATCGATTCTCGAACGCTGCGCCGGCCGAATGGCCGGCGCATTCGCATGCTAGTCCGTGAAGTACTTCACGCCGCTTTCGAACAGGGGCATGAACTTGTCGCCCGGGACGTTCTTGTACAGACCGTCGCCGCGGCGCTCCACGTGGCCCATCTTGCCGAGCACGCGGCCGTCGGGGCTGGTGATGCCCTCGATGGCCATAACGGAACCGTTGGGGTTCACATCCCAGTCCATGCTGGGCTGGCCGGCCTCGTCAACGTACTGGGTGGCGATGCGGCCCGTGACCTCGAGCTCGTGCTGCAGCTCGGGGCTGCACACGAAACGGCCCTCGCCGTGGCTGATGGCCACGGTATGGATATCGCCGGGCTCGCACTGGGACAGCCAGGGGCTCAGGTTGCTGGCCACGCGCGTGCGCACCAGGCGGCTCTGATGGCGGCCGATGGTGTTGAACGTGAGCGTGGGGCACTCGTCGTCCATGGGACGGATGTCGCCGTACGGCACCAGGCCCAGCTTCACGAGCGCCTGGAAGCCGTTGCAGATGCCCAGCATCAGGCCGTCGCGGTTGAACAGCAGGTCGCGCACGGCCTCGGTGACCTCGGGGGCACGGAAGAACGCCGTGATGAACTTCGCCGAACCGTCGGGCTCGTCGCCGCCGGAGAAGCCGCCGGGCAGCATGATGATCTGGCTGTTCTTGATGGCCTCCACCAGCGCCTTCGTGCTCTCGGCGACCGCCGAGGGCGTGAGGTTGTTGATGACCAGCGTGTCGGCCACGGCGCCCGCCTGCTCGAAGGCGCGAGCGGAATCGTACTCGCAGTTCGTACCCGGGAACACGGGGATGATCACGCGCGGGCGCGCGATGGTGCCGTTGTAGGTGAGCGGCAGACGGTTGTCCACCGTCACCTGCTTCACGGCCTCGCCCTGCTGGCGGTACGGGTACACGCTCTCGATGGCGCCCTCCCATGCCTCCTGCAGCGCGGCCATGTCAAGCTCCTCGCCCGCGGCGGTGAATCGGTAGTCCTCGGTGGTGGCGCCCAGCACGACCACGTCCAGGTTGTCGGTTGCGGCGGGCAGCTGCGCATCGTCGGCCAGCTCCACCAGGAAGCTGCCGTACGCGGGCGCGAACAGCGCGTCGGCGTCGACGTCGTCGAGCTTCACGCCCAGGCCGTTGCCCACGCACATCTTGAACAGCGACTCGGCCATGCAGCCGTAGCCCGGCGCGCACACCGCCAGCGCGGCGCCGCTGCCGATGAGCTCCTGCACGGCATCCATGGCCGCCAGCGCATCCTCGGCCGCGGGCGCGATGCCCTCGGCGTCGTAGCAGCGCGGAGCCACCAGCGCCACGCGATGGCCGGCGCCCTTGAACTCGGGGGACGTCACGCGGCCGACCTTGCCCACCGCCGTGGCGAACGACACGAGCGTAGGCGGCACGTCGAGCTGCTCGAAGCTGCCGGACATGGAGTCCTTGCCGCCGATGGAGCCGATGCCCAGGTCGACCTGCGCCATGAGCGCGCCCAGCACGGCAGCCGTGGGCTTGCCCCAGCGCTTCGCGTCGCCGCGCAGGCTTTCGAAGTACTCCTGGAACGTCAGGTACATGTCCTGGCGCTTGAAGCCGGCCGCCACCAGGCGCGCGACCGATTCGACCACGGCCACGTAGGAGCCGGTGAACTGGTCGGCCTCAGTGAGGTCGGGGTGGAAGCCCCAGGCCATGCCACTGCACGGGGTGGTCTCGCCGCCCACGGGCAGCTTGGCGACCATGGCCTGCGCCGGCGTCAGCTGGTTCTTGCCGCCGAAGGGCATGAGCACCGTGGCCGCGCCGATGGTGGAGTCGAAGCGCTCGGACAGGCCCTTGTTCGAGCACACGTTCAGGTCGGTGACCAGGGAGTTCATGCGCTGCGCAAGGGTGTCGCCTTCCCACGTGCGCTCATAGGCGCCCGCCTGGCCCACATGCACGGCCTGCTGCTTCGGCGCGCCGTTGCTTGCCAGGAACTCGCGGCTGAGGTCGATGATGGCGCTGTCGTTCCACATGACGCGCACGCGCGCATCGTCGGTGACCTCGGCGACCACGGTAGCCTCGAGGTTCTCCTCGCGCGCATAGCGCAGGAACTCGTCCACGTCGGAGGCGGCGATGGCGCAGGCCATGCGCTCCTGCGACTCGGAGATGGCCAGCTCGGTGCCATCGAGGCCCTCGTACTTCTTCGGCACCTTGTTCAGGTTGATGCGCAGGCCGTCGGCCAGCTCGCCGATGGCAACGGACACGCCACCCGCGCCGAAGTCGTTGCAGCGCTTGATGAGGCGCGTGGCCTCGCCGCGGCGGAACAGGCGCTGGATCTTGCGCTCCTCGGGCGGGTTGCCCTTCTGCACCTCGGCGCCGCAGTGCTCCAGCGACTCCAGGTTGTGCTCCTTGGAGCTGCCCGTGGCGCCTCCGATGCCGTCACGGCCGGTGCGGCCGCCCAGCAGCACCACCACGTCGCCCGCCTCGGGCGTCTCGCGGCGCACGTGGTCGGCCGGCGTTGCGGCGACAACGGCGCCAATCTCCATGCGCTTGGCCACGTAGCCGGGATGATACAGCTCGTTGACCTGGCCGGTTGCCAGGCCGATCTGGTTACCGTAGCTGGAATAGCCGGCAGCGGCCGTGGTGACCAGCTTGCGCTGAGGCAGCTTGCCGGGCAGCGTCTCGGACACGGGCGCCAGCGGGTTGGCGGCGCCGGTGACGCGCATGGCCTGGTACACGTAGCTGCGGCCCGACAAGGGGTCGCGGATGGCGCCGCCCAGGCACGTTGCCGCGCCGCCGAACGGCTCGATCTCGGTGGGGTGGTTGTGCGTCTCGTTCTTGAACAGGTACAGCCAGTCCTGCTCCTCGCCGTCGACGTCGACCTTGCACTTCACGGTGCAGGCGTTGATCTCCTCGGACTCGTCCAGACCCGTGAGCACGCCCTTGGACTTGAGCCACTTCGCGCCGATGGTGCCCATATCCATAAGGCAGACGGGCTTGGCCTGGCGACCCAGCTCGTTGCGCATGTCCATGTACTGATCGAAGGCGGCCTGCACGCGCGGGTCGTCGATGGCCACGTCGGTCATCTCGGTGCCGAACGTGGTGTGGCGGCAGTGATCGGACCAGTAGGTATCGATCATCTTGATCTCGGTGATGGTGGGGCAACGGCCTTCGCTCTGGAAGTACTGCTGGCAAAACGCCAGGTCGGCCTCGTCCATGGCCAGCTCGCGGTCGGCGATGAACTGCGCCAGGCCGGCGGCGTCAAGGTCGAGGAAGCCCTCGAGCACCTCGACGGGCTCGGGCTGGGGCTGCGCCATGGCCAGCGTGTCGCGCTGCTCAAGCGACGCCTCGCGAGCCTCGATGGGGTTGATGACGTAATGCTTGATGGCCTGGACGTCCTGGTCGGACAGCGGGCCGGACAGCAGGTACACCTTCGCGCTGCGGACCTCGGGGCGCTCGCCCTGGCTGATGAGCTGGATGCACTCGCTTGCCGAAGCCGCGCGCTGGTCGAACTGGCCGGGCAGGAACTCCACGGCGAACACCTGCGCGCCGTCGGCCTGGGGAAGCTCGGCCGAGGCGACATCGACCTGGGGCTCGCTGAACACCGTGGGAACGCACTGATCGAACAGCTCCTGCGAGATGCCCTCCACGTCGTAGCGGTTCACCAGGCGCAAACCCTCGAGCGAGGTGATGCCCAGGATGCTGCGCAGCTCGTGCGCCAGCTGCTGGGCCTCAACGTCGAAGCCGGGCTTCTTCTCCACATAGATGCGGGAAACCATGGACGTCCTTCCTAGTCGTATGTGCGGATGGCGCGCCATCCGCGATCGTGCGGGACAAGGGCGACGGCCCTGCCCCGCTTCCTTCCTAAAATGCAAGCGGGCACCGCGCGGGCACCCGTTTGTTTTCCGTCTTGCTGGGCCGAGACGGGCTGACGGCCTGCTTGGCCGTGCCTACTCGTCCTTCTTCTTTTTGCCGAAGCCGAACAGGCCCTTCTTCTGGGGCTCGGGCTCGGCGGGCTGCTCTGCCGCCTGCTTCTCGGCGGCGCGCTGCTGCGCCTTGGCCTTCTTCTCGGCGGCGCGCATCTCCTTGGTGGGATGGTTGAGCACCTCGTCGGCGTACTTCTGGCGGGCCTTGCGGCACTTGCCCATGTCGATGTAGAGGGCGGCGATGATGAACACGTAGGCCAACGCCAGGGTGACGTACATGATGGGCGCGGGCATGCCGAGGTTGTTGCCGGCGAAGCTGACCACGGTCAGGACGATGGCCAGGATCAGGCACACCCACCAGATCTTGCGCAGGCGCTTGTACTCGGCGGTAGGCGGGTTGTAGAACTGGCGATCGCGCTCGGCGTCCTTGGCGCGCTGCTGCTTGCGCTCGGCCTTCTTCTGCTGAGGCGTCTTCTTCGTGGACTGGATGCGCACCGAGGATGCGGCCTTGGAAACCGGCTTCGCGGAAGCGGCCGACTTGCGCGTGGCGCCCTTGCGGTCCTCGGATTGGTAGCGCTCATTCATGGGGTTGCGTTGTGTCATTCTCACTCCTTCGCCCGCCTGCCGGCAGGCGAACCTTCTTCTGCTGCGGTCGCGTGCGGCGCCCCGCATCTCCTTCGGCACGCGGCCCGGCTTGACGCCGGCGCCGCATGCCTGGGGCCGATCCGGGGCGCCGCATGCGCCCTTGCGAACCTGTACTGCTTATGCGGCCCTGCCGGGCTTGGGGCTAGAACTCGAACTTCTTGCCGGAGATCTTCTCGTACGCCGCGATGTACTTCTGGCTGGTGCGCTCGATGACCTCCTGAGGCAGATGCGGCGGGTTGCCCTGGCGGTCCCAGTTGGCGTTGAGCCAGTCGCGCACGTACTGCTTGTCGAAGCTGGCCTGGTCACGGCCCGGCTCGTAGGCGTCGCCCGGCCAGAAGCGGCTGGAGTCGGGCGTGAGCACCTCGTCGGCCAGGATGATCTGGCCGTCGATGACGCCGAACTCGAACTTCGTGTCGGCGATGATGATGCCGTTCTCGGCGGCATGGTCGCGGGCGACGGAGTACACCTTGATGGCCAGGTCGCGCAACTGCGTGGCGGCGTCCTCGCCGAGGATCTGCGCGCAGCGCTCGAAGCTGATGTTCTCATCGTGGTCGCCGATCTCGGCCTTCGTGGAGGGCGTGAAGATGAGCTCGGGGAGCTTGGAGGAGTTCACCAGGCCCTCGGGCAGCTGGATGCCGCACACGGTGCCCTGCTTCTGGTACTCCTTCAGGCCGCTGCCGGCAAGGTAGCCGCGCACGATGCACTCGACGGGGAACATCTCGGCCTTCTTCACCAGCATGAAGCGGCCGCGCAGGTAGTCGGCGTAGGGCTTAAACCGCTCGGGCAGGTCGGCCACGTCGGCGCTGATCAGATGGTTGCCGATGACGTCCTTGAGCTGCTCGAGCCAGAACAGCGAGATTTGCGTGAGCACCGCGCCCTTGTGCGGGATCTCGTCCTCCAGGATGTAATCGAACGCCGAGATGCGGTCGGTGGCCACCATCAGCAGCTTGTCGCCCAGGTCGTAGATGTCGCGCACCTTGCCCTGTGCGTCCGGCTTGATATCGATTCCGCTCATGCCTGCTTATCCTTTCCCCATGAGAGTTGCGCCGGGCGCGGACGGCGCCCGGCCGGCATTTGCGCGCCGTTTGCGGCGTGACTGTAACGTTGCCATTATCGTCTATTTTCCGTCGTCGTGCGACCGTCCGAACGGTATCCCCGTTTTCTGCGCATGTTGCTGCGCGCGCTGCTGCTCCTTCTGCTGGCGCTGCGCCTCGCGCTGCTGCTGGCGCTGCTGCATTTGCTGCTCGCGCTGCTGTTGTTGCTGCTGGCGCTGCTGCTGGCGCTGCTCGCGCTGCTCGTCGCCCTCGTAGTACAGCGGCAGGTTGATGGTGAAGCAGGCGCCCACGCCCTTCTCGCCCTCGACGTCCACGTAGCCGTTGTGGCGGTCGACGATCTCCTTGACCACGGAAAGGCCGATACCCAGGCCGCCGCTCTCGCGCGTGCGGCCGGCGTCCGCGCGCCAGAAGCGGGAGAACACCATCTTCGCCTCGTCGGGCGACAGGCCGATGCCCGTGTCGCGCACCGCGATGGCGCACATGCCCTCGTGGCTGGAAACGCTGACGGTAATGGTGCCGCCCTCGGGGGTGTAGCGCACCGCGTTGGAGATGAGGTTGGCCGTGGCCTGACGGATCATGTCCGCGTCGCCGCGCACGCGCACGCCGCGCTCCACCTCGTAGATGAGCTTGAGGCCCGAGTCGGTCACGTAGGCATCGTGCGTGGCGATGATGCCGCTGATGAGGTCGCCCACCTCAAGCACCTCCTTCTTCATGGGCGTGCTGCGATTCTCCAGGCGCGAGAGCTTCAGGATGGCGTCGACCAGGCGGCTTAGGCGTTTGACCTCGCCGTTCACCGTTTCAAGGCGCTCCTCATCGGCCTCGAACACGCCATCGACCATGGCCTCGACCGTTGCCTGGATGGCCATGAGCGGCGTGCGCAGCTCGTGCGCGACGTCGGTGGTGAGGCGGCGTTCGAGCTTGCGGTCGCGCTCGATGGAGTCGGCCATCTCGTCGAAGGTCATGCCCAGGCGCGCGATCTCGTCCTCGCCGCGGATGCCCGTGCGCGCCGACAGGTCGCCTTCCTTGATGGCGCGGGCGGTCTGCGCCATGGTGTTGACGGGGCGGACCAGGGTGCGCGCGAACAGGAAGCCGATGCACGACGCCAGCACGATGGCCAGCACCGTGGCGAAGACCATGGCCTGATAGGAGTTGTTTGAGAACTGCTCGTCGGCCTGCGTGAGCAGGGTTTCGCTTCCGTACACCCAGATGCGCACAGATCCCACGGCCGCGCCGCCGTACTCGATGGGCGCGCTGGCGAACTGCTGGCTGGCGCTGGCAGGCGGCGCCAGCGTGCGCCCGCTGTTGGAGTTCGACGACATGCCCGCGCCCGATTCGCTTCGGGACGACCCCGTGCCGTCGTCGATGGTGACCGCCGAGGAATCGTACACGGCCTTGCCCGTGGTGTTGTCGATGACGGCCACGCCCACGCCGCTGTTCAGGCTTTCGGCATACTTCGCCACCGCCTCGACCTGCGGGTCGTGCAGGGTGTGGGAGGTGTCGTACACCTCCTCGATGCGCGTTGCCGTGCTTTCGGCGAGCGACTCCATGTTCTCCTGCGTGTAGGTATGGAAGTGCTGCTGCCACACGAACGACAGCACGCCGATCGCCACCATGGCGGTCATGGCAGCGATCAGGGCGAACGCCATGGTCATGCGCGTGGTGTACGTCAGGCTGTTCCACCAGTTCACCACGCCCTGATACGGCTTGCGCCTTTTCTTTTCCTCGGAGGGGCGCTCAACCACGACCGGCCCCGTGGTGGCGGAGCCGGTCGAAGGAGCGTCTTGCGTTGTATCGGTATCGGTATCCACGTGGGCTCGCGGCCTTTCTTCTGGGAAGGGAGGCGCGGCCGAGCGCTGGCGGCCGCGCGGCGGCTAGCTTACTGACCCTGCTTGGTGGGGTCTTCGAAGCGGTAGCCCACGCCGTGCACGGTGTGCAGCCACTTGGGGTTGCGCGGGTTGTCGCCGATCTTGGCGCGCAGATTCTTCACATGGGAGTCGATGGTGCGCTCGTAGCCCTCGAAGTCGTAGCCGAGCACCTTCTCGACCAGCTCCATGCGCGAGTACACGCGGCCCGGGTAGCGGGACAGCGTGGTGAGCAGCTTGAACTCGCTGGCCGTGAGGTCGATCTCCTTGCCGGAGACCATGACCTTGTGGCCGGACACGTCGATGGTGAGCTCGCCGAACTCGAGCACCTCGCGCTGGGGCTCGGAATCGGCGTGCACGCGGCGCAGCAGCGCACGGGCGCGGGCGACCAGCTCGCGCGGGCTGAACGGCTTGACCAGATAGTCGTCGGCGCCCAACTCCAGGCCGATGATGCGGTCCTCGACCTCGCCCTTGGCGGTGAGCATGATGATGGGCACGTCGGAGTTGTCGCGGATGGCGCGGCAGACACGCTCGCCCGGGACGCGCGGGAGCATGAGGTCGAGGATGACCAGGTCGAAGTGGTGCTTGGAGAATTCCTCCAGCGCCTCCTGGCCGTCGCCGACGGCGGTTACCCAATAGTTCTCGCGCTCAAGATATGCGGTTACGGCATCGCGGATGGCCTTCTCGTCCTCCACCAGCAGGATGCGCCTGGTTTCG
>NZ_CAKTYH010000019.1 GCF_934632265.1 uncultured Senegalimassilia sp. | reverse complement strand
TCCGCACCCCGGGCCGCCGGTAAGGCGGGAGCACCTGCGGCACGCACCGCGCAGCGCACCCAGGTGCGCGCCCAGCGCGCCGCGGCCGGCCGCGCGCGCCGCGACACCGGCCCCTACGTAGGCGCCGCCACCCCCACCCCGCTCTCCGGCACGCCGGGCCTGGGCGGCATCGGGATCTCCGGCGGCTCCCCCACCGGCCGCGGCACCCCGCGACCTGCCGTCGGCGACGGCGCCCAAACGCTCATCACGCGCCGCGGGCTTTTGCTGGGCGCGCTCGGCGTGGGCGTGCTGGCGGCCGCAGGCGCAGGCATCGCCGCGGTCGCAGGCGGCAAGGACTCCTCCACGCCCGACATCCAAACGCTGAAGGTGCCCAACGACGCCGTCTTCACCATCTCCGACCTGTCGCAGGTGGAGAACGCCGACGATTGCGCGGAGCAGCAGGGCTCCTACGACCTGCCCTACGGCTCCCTGGTCTGGTGCAACGATTCGAAGTTCGCCTGCTGCCTGATCCCCACGGAAAAGGCCAAGCCGCTGGCGCAGGTGGCCACGCTGGCCCTGTCGTCGGGCACGTCGGCCGTGGTGCTGGACAAGGCGCGCGGGCAGGACGAGGGCTTCGAGATCTACGACGCGCGCTGCACCTCGCAGGGCATGGTGTGGACCGAGGCCAACATCATGGACGGCACCTGGCGGATCTTCGCCGGGAAGCTGAACTCCAACGGCGACGCGCTCTCCAACATACAGCAGCTCGACGAGGGGTCCACCGATCGGTTCGAGACCCCCACCATCGCCGCCGTGGGCGGGCATGCGTTCTGGCAGGTCATGCCGCAGGCCGACAGCACCGTCACCGCGGCATCGCAGATCGCGCAGCTCAAAAGCGCCTCCATGGGCAGCTCGGACGTCAACGTGGTGTACGAGTCGGCCGGCCGCATGGCAACGGCGCCGTACGCGGCCGGCGACGGCGTGGTCATCACGCCGCGCGTCACCGGCGCATCGTCGTATTACGAGCTCACGCGCGTGAGCGAGAACGGCGACGTCACCGACACGCTGACGCTTCCCGCATCCATGAAGCCGCTCGAGGCGGGCTACGGCAAGACCGGCTTCACGTTCGCGTTCGACGCCACGTACAGCTACGGCGACGGCATCGCCAGCCTGGGCACGTACGCCCCCGCCGAGTCGCCGGGCAGCGGCGGCTACAGCGCGCAGAAGTGGCTGCGCTTCGACCGCACGCCCACCACCGCGCCGGCATGGTGCGGCAACTGGCTGATGGTGAAGTCCACGAGCGCCGTATGCGGCGTCGACTTGCAGGGCAAGCGCTACTTCGCGCTGTCCGCGGAAAACGGCGCCGACGACTACGGCGAGTGGCTGGCCTCCAGCGGCCAGAACGACACGGTGGTCACGTACTCCAACATCGACTACACGCCCATCGGCGGCGAGGCCGTGAACTGCTGCCGAGTAAAGGTATGGAAAACGAAATAACCGCAGGCTGAAAGGCCCCGCGAACGCGGGGCCTTTTGCATAGGGGCACGCATTGGAAAACCACGCCCCGAGCAGTTCCGAGAACGAAGCTGAAAGCTATGTAGGGGAACTATGTTTTATATGGCAAACATAGTTAGCTATGGGTTATCCTTACAATTTAGTTAACCCGCGCATACACCATCGCCGGTCATCGCAGCTGGGACGGAGGCCCGATCCGCAGCTTCGCCCCAGCGAACCCCAGATGGTATAGGCGCGGGGAAACGCATCCGCATGGACAATCGAAGAAAGGAAACGGGATGATCGAACGCAACGCGATTCGACGGGTCCTGGCCACGGCTGGAGGCAATGCCTCCAAAGGCGTGATGGCCATGGCGCTCACGTTGTCGCTAACCCCGGTGACGGCACTCGCCCAAACCGACGGCGGCGAAATAGAAGGGGCAGCCGGCTCCGATGCTACCAACACTGAAACGGCTGCCCCGCTAGCGAGCGAAGACGCGGAAACGTCTTCTAGCTCAATCGAGGATTATACCTTGTCGGGGGGCGAAAAGTCCGTTTCCGCGCAAGAAGCATCCTATGATTTGACCAAAATCGCAGACGGCAAGTACCAGGGCGTGGCTGTGGCTGACTCCAACGATCCCTTGAACAAGGGGGACGAATGGAACGTCGAGAGCTACAACGTCTCGGTTGCGGTGACCGTCGCGGGCTCCAAGATCACGAACGTCGAGGTTGCGGACTACAGCGCTCTTGGCGACGATGACTGGGACCGCATGAACAGGGCCGTTAACGGCTACGAGAAAAGAGGAGCGTCTTACGAGGGCGTTGTCAGCCAGATCGAAAAAGCCGGCAACACCAGTGACATCGACGCCGTCACCACGGCGACGATCTCCTCGAACGCCATCAAGACCGCGGTCGACAACGCGCTGCAGGCAGCCTACGACGAGCAGAACGCGAAGCCGGCCGAAAGCGAGTACACCTACGGTTATGCAGGCTTGACCTGGGCCGAATATTGGGCGGCCGAGGGAATTCAGGCTGCAGGGTCCGCGGAATCTTCCAGCGACCTTGACTCTCGCAGCGAGGCCGACAAGGGCGCGTTCGATGCCGTTACCCGCGCAACCGCGAATCACGGCCTGCATCGTGGCAGCTATCAGTGCATGGCCACCATCTACACCAACGAGGGAGCAACGTTCGAGCTGGCAACCTGGGCTGCCGACGGCAAGTCCTTCACCACTACCGACGGCAAGACCGTGACGTGGGATCGCGGCAGCATGACTGCTGACGGCGCCACCTACACCCTGAAGGACTACGAGGTCACGGGCCTGAAATACGTGCCGGTGAAGGTGAAGACCTCCGACCTGGACGCCTTTAAGGCGAGCCACAGCTTTGTCGCCAACGGCGAGACGCTGGCCGGCGGCTACGGCGAAGGGCAGCTTTCCTCGTACTCCGGTTTGGTTGCCGACGTCGACGCCGATACCAACGGCCTGAAGACCGTCACCGTTTCCGATGGCTCTTGCAGCTTCTCCGCCGCGGCCGCCGGCACGGATTCCGGCATCAAGGACCAGGCGCTCAAGACCGCCGATCTGGCCAACATGGGCGCAACCGTCAAGGACGCGTCCGGTTCCTACGGCGAGTTCCTTCGCGTTGACTTCACGCAGGGATTCGGCGATCTTGGCGCCAACATGCAGGCAGTGACCTGGACGTATTACGGCGATGATGCAACGCGCACCAACGCGCTTGCCACGTTCGGCACGAAGTTCGCCGCCGACAACTGGATGCACAAATCCATGGGCATCCAGCTTGGCCTGACCGACTCGCTGCGTTGCCAGCTTCCTGCCGGCACCAACGGCACCGGCTACTGGACCGTTACGGTGCATGCACTCGGCTATGCCGATGCTTCTTGGGATTTCCAGGCAACCGAGGACAACATCGTCGGCGCCAAGGATCCTGTGACCGAAGAGACGAAGGCGAAGCTGCAAAGCCTGTACGACAAGGCCGCCGCGCTTGATAAGTCCAAGTACACCGAGGACTCCTGGACCGCTTCGGCCATCGAGACCGAGACCGCCGAGACCAAGGACCTGCTGGCCAAGGAGAACCTTGGCGAAGCCGAAGCCGCCGAGCAGATCACGCACCTCCAAGGTGCGCTTGACGCGCTGGTCAGCCTGTATCCTGAGGCTGGCTCGTACGTGCTCATGAACATCCCGTACAGCGATTTCTACGCCGCGGAGCAGAACAACTCTGGCACGGACGTGGTGACGTCCGCTACAAAGCAGAAGACGCTGGCCGGGTCGCTGGTTTCCGGCTCTTATCACGTGAACGCTGACGGCAGCGACATCACGGGCGCCACGTTTGCCGTTAAGGTAGGCTCTGACAATATCGATTGGTCGAAGTTCAAGCGCGTGACGGATTCCGATTCCGTCGACATCACCACCTCCATCAAGGGCAAGACGTCCGCCACGACCTATTCCGGTCGCGATGCCCTGTTCCAGGCGCCGAGCTACTCGTACTACGTGCTGCCTGATGGTGAGGAGCCGGCCAATTACAAGGAAGTCACGGTTGACGAATCAGGCAACCTGAAGTTCAGCGCGGTCGAAGGCAAGGAAGCCACCGAACTCGCGAACGTCACCGCCGAGTTCATCACCGACAGCAAGTACGGCGATTACGAGATCGACTTCGACAACCTGCGCGAGCAGATGCTTGACGCCGATGGCAACCAGGCGGTCGTGTACGGCGCCGTGGTGAACGCTGCCGATGGGACCGGCGCCATCGAGGGCTACGGCATGCGCGCCCTGGAGAACATCTGGAAGGGCAAGGAGCTTGCTTGGAGCTGCGGCTTCGTGACCGAGTCTCACGGCAGCCCGCTGAGCTCGCAGCACTACACGTCGATGATGGGCAAGACCATCAAGTCGGTGATGTTCTACACCTCCACAGGCACCTACACCGTGGCGATGGACCAGTATGTTCCGGTCAAGGTTTCCGCAGATGAAGGCGCTATCTCCATCCAGGAAAGCGCTTCGCTCGACGAGACCTCCCTCATCGGCATGAACCCGACGCTGCCCGAAGGGTTCGCCGCGCAATACAGCATCGAGGGATGGAACGGCGATGTCGAGGTGTCGAGCGCCTCTTCCGGACCGTACAACAGCGTCGTGAGCATCCCGGCCGGCACGCAGCCGGGCGAGTACACGATCACGGTCACCGACAAGAACGGCAAGTACGCTCCTTTGAGCGCGTCCTTCACGCTGACCACGGCGAAGAGCGTTGCCGCATTCGACGCTTCCGGCTTGAAGCTGACCGCCGCCGAGGGCGCGAGCGAGAACGACCTTGCGAACTATCTGGGCAACATCTCCCAGGTGACGGTGAACAACGTGGTGTACAACGCGCAGGGCAAGGGCGCCGTGAAGATCATCAACGAGGACGGCTCCCTGAACCTTGCCGCCGCGAACAAGGACGGTTCCTTGGTGTTCGCCGCGAACGGCGCATACGAGGTCGAAGTCGTCGCTACGGGCTACACCAGCAACCTGCAGTTCACGTATGCCAAGGTCGCCGACAAAGCTGCGCTTGAAAGCACCATCCAGTCCGCCCTGAAGCTTGACAACGGCCAGAACGCCTACACCGCAAGCAGCTGGTCTGCCTTCCAGACGGCGCTTAAGGCCGCTCAAGGCGTGAACGAATCCGTTTCCGCCACCGACGAGGAAGTCGCCAACGCGCTTTCGGCGCTGCAGGGCGCCCAGGCCGCGCTTGCCGCAACCCCCACCGCAGACCAGCTTGCCGATCTGCGCGCGGAGATCGAGGCCGGCTCCAACCTGAAGGAAGCCGACTACACGTCCGAAAGCTGGGCCGCGTATCAGCAGGCCGTGAAGGCCGCGGAGGCGCTCTTCGGCGATGAGAACACATCCGCCGCCGACGTCGAGTCCGCAACGGCCGCCGTGAAGCAGGCCCGCGAGCAGCTGGCCAAACCGACCGTCGAGAATCCGCCCGCAGGCGGCACCGGAACGGATAACTCCGGCAACGGTAGCGGAGATGGCACCGGGACCGGGACGAACGGCGCCGGCAACGGCAACGGAGCTGACACCGGCACCGGCAACGGCGCGGCAGCGAGCGCGACCGACACAGGCGCCGCTTCCGGCCTTGCCACCACGGGCGACGTCGCCCCGATAGCGGCAACGGGCGCAGCTGCCATCGGCGCGGCCGCGCTGGCCGCGGTGGCGCGCTTCATGCGCCGCCGCACGCGGGAGTAGGTTCCGCACAACACGAAAGCGCAGGTGGCGAAGACATATTCGCCACCTGCGCCAAAGCGATGCATTGCACCTTATGGCGGAGCCCGGGCTCCGCCATAAGGCCGTTTAAAGGAGAAGCGAAGACCGTGACGGATCGAAAGACCGAAGAACGCGCCGAGGCGGAGACGCACGGCGCAACGCCGGGAAACGAGGAGAAAGGGGCGGGCAAGCACGCAGCGCTGCCGCGGAAGGCGGCCACGGCGGGCCTGCTGATGCCGTCGGTGCTGACGGGCGTGGCCGTTGCGCTGGTCGTGGCGCAATACCAGCCGCTCGTGTTCAACCCCGACGCATACGCATCGACCGAGCAGGCCACGGCCGAGATCAAGCCCGTCGAGGTGACGGCGGAACGCCAGGATGCGCAGCCCGCCACCGACGCGAACTATAGCGCGGCGGACTACGGGATCGATGCCTCCAACCTGAAGGACGGCACGTACACCGGCTCCGGGCAGGGATTCAAAAGCACCATCACGGTGGCGGTGACCATCAGCGGCGGGAAGATCGTCGCAATCGAAATAGTGTCCGCGGGCGACGATGAGCCGTATTTCAGCAATGCGAAGGGGCTGATAAGCTCGGTCATCGCAGCGCAATCGACGTCGGTGGACACCATTTCAGGGGCAACCTACTCCTCGAAGGGAATCCTCGTCGCCATCAAGAACGCTCTTGAGAAGGCCGCTGGCGGGACGGGATCGGACACGGGCGCCTCATCCGCCCCGGCATCCACCGCCTCGGGCAAAAGCCACGCAACGCTGAACCCGACCGAAGTGCCGGCAGGTGGCTACGCCGATGGCACCTACTACGGCGAGGGAGAAGGCTACAAAAGCACCATTCGCGTGGCCGTGACCATCGCAGGAGGGAAGATCTCCAAGATAGACGTCCTCTCCCAAGACGACGATGCCGCATATTTCAACCGCGCGAAATCGCTGATCGCAACCGTCGTCGATAAGCAGACGACGGCGGTCGACACGGTATCGGGCGCGACGTTCTCCTCCGAAGGCATCTTGGCCGCCGTCGAGGACGCCCTGCGCCAAGCGGCGGTCAAAAGCGGCAACAACGCCGCAACGGATAAACCCTCCGGCGATTCCGGCAACACGGGAAGCGGCGACTCGCCGAGCAAGCCCGACGGCGACGAGCCTTCTCAGGGCGGGCAAACCGAGACCCGCTACCTTGACGGGGACTACACCGTGTACGTGAAGTGCGAGAACACCGAGGACCCCGACGCGTTCGAGCCGTATTACCTGGCCATGACCGTTACGGTCGAAAACGGCAAGGCATCCGCGATCAAGGACGTGCACGGGACGAACAAGGCGACCGACGAGGACGCGGTGCTCGAGGAATACGACGAGTCGAACGATGCGTATCTTGATTGGGCGGCGTTCGGACGCGTCGTTCGCGGCAAGGAGTACGTCGGCGTCGTCGAGCAGCTGATCGATCTGCACGCGGCCCCAAGCAACGTGGACGTCGTGTCCCGCTCCACCTATTCCTCGAAGGCCATCGTGAAGGCATACGAGAAGGCGCTCGAGCTGGCCAATGAGGCCTATAAGAAGGCGAATCCGTCAGACGACGCCGCAACCGGCGATGCCGGCGGCTCGGGCGCTGCGCCTGGGAAGGGCGAAACGGGCAGCGTCTCGAACAACGGAGGCGGGGCCGACCGTGCTTAACCTTCTCGTACGCAAGCGAAACCTTATAGCGAAAACCGTGAACGTTGCGGTTATCGGAGCGTTGGCGGTCGGCTTCAGCCTCTGGGCCGCCGACGCCAACGCCGCCGATGCCATGGTTCAAAAGCAGATCCAAGAGGCCGAGCGCGCGGCAACCCGCGGGCCATATGCCGTCGACGGCGTGTTCACGGGCACCGCCCAAGGATACGGCGGGCCGGTGACCACGCAGGTCACCGTGAAGGACGGCTACATCGACGCCGTTCAGGTCGTGGACGCCCCCAACGAGGACGGCCCCTACCTGGAGCAGGCCGTCAAGCTCATCGACGACATGTTGGCCAAGCAAACGCCGAACGTGGACACGGTATCGGGCGCCACGTTCTCGTCGGCCGGCATCATCAACGGCACGGTTCAGGCGCTTGAAGCAAGCAGCTCCGGCCAGGTAGGCGCCGCGACATCGGAAGAGGACGGCGAATAACATGGCGAAGATCAAGACGAAGGCCCTGGCACGTCATCGCCGCCTCCTCCTGGATCGCGGGGTGCGCTGGGCGGTGCAGATTGCGTTCTTCATAGCGTTCCCTGCCGTGTTCAGCGCGGCGTTCAACGGCGTGAAATACGCATTTACCCAGATCGGAGCCATGCAGCCGATCGAGCTGAGCGCTTTTATCGTCACATTGGCGGCGGTGCTGGCATTCACCGTGGTGTTCGGCCGCTTCTTCTGCGGCTACGCCTGCGCGTTCGGAACGCTGGGCGACGCCCTGTTCGCCCTGTTCTCCCCCGTGCGCAAGAAGCTGGGCATCGGCGTCAGGAAACCGCTTCTGCCCCCGAAGCTGCAGCGCACGCTGCAGCTGCTGAAATACCTGGTGCTGGTCGCCATCTGCGGGCTGTGCGTCGCGGGCGCGTGGTCGAGCGTATCAGGGTACAGCCCCTGGACGGCGTTCGCGGGCATCATCGCCGGCAACGTCGACGGCGTTGCGGCGAGCGCGTTCGCCATCCTCGGCGCCATCGCGCTCGGCATGCTGTTTGTGGAGCGCTTCTTCTGCCAGTTCCTCTGCCCGCTCGGCGCGGTGTTCAGCCTGCTGCCGGTGCTCCCCTTCTCCTCTTTCCGCCGCGATACCACGCGCTGCGCGAAAGGGTGCGGGCTGTGCAAGCGTTCGTGCCCGGTGTCGGTGCACCCCGACCCCGATGCGCTTGCCGCGGGCGAGTGCATCTCGTGCGGCCGATGCGCCGACGGATGCCCCCTGGAGAACGTGGCGATGCTGCGCGTGCCCAACCCGAGCGCTACGGCGGCATCGAACCTGGCGGAGGCCCCTGGCGCCAAAAAGGCCCAGGTCAAGGACTATCTTGTGCGTCTACGCGGCACCGAGGTCCCTTTGGTGCTGATCAAGGCGGCAGCGCTTTTCGCGTTGTGCTGGTTGTTCATATAGGAAACGAAAAGGATTTGGTCGATGGAGAACGGAATGCTCTCGCGCCGAAGGTTTCTCATGCTTGCGGCGAGCTCGATGTGCGCGATGGCCGCGCCCGCATGGCTGACAGGCTGCTCGGCGGGGCAAAACGACGGAAACGACGGCGCGGCCGCGAACGATGCCGCCGATAGCGCAGCTTACGAGGTCCAATCCCTCACGCTGTTCCTATTCGACACCGTCATCCAGATCAGCGCGCTGTGCGCGCCCGAGCTGATGGACCGCATCTCCGAGCGCTGCCAGTTCTTCGAAGACCGTTTCTCGCGCACGAAGGAAGGCAGCGACATCTGGAACATCAACCAGGCGCACGGCGCGCCGGTGGAGGTCTCCGAGGAAACGGCGCGGTGCATCGAGGCATCGCTTGCGTATTCCAAGGCTTCGGACGGCCTGTTCGACATCAGCATCGGCGCCGTTTCCAGCCTTTGGGATTTCGTCGAGGGCGTCAAGCCCGACGACGACGCGATCGAGGAGGCGGTCACGCACGTCGACTACCGCGCGATCTCGGTCGATGGCACCACGGTAACGCTGGCCGATCCCGATGCGATGCTCGACCTTGGCGGCATCGCAAAGGGATTCATCACCGATGACCTGGTCTCCATGCTTCGGGAAGAAGGCTGCGAAAGCGCCATGCTCTCCCTGGGAGGCAATGTCTACGTGCTGGGGGAAAGCTTCCGCGGCGACGACTGGAACGTTGGCGTGCAAGACCCCAACGGCACGGCGAACGACGTGATCGCAAGCATACCGGCACGCGATAAATCCCTGGTCACAAGCGGGTTGTACGAGCGCAGCTTCACCGTTGGCGACGTGCTGTACTACCACATCCTCGACCCGCGCACGGGTTATCCGGTGAAGACGGACCTGGCAAGCGCCTCGATCGTGTCCGACAGCTCCACCGACGGCGATGCGTATTCCACCACGCTGTTTCTGATGGGGCACGACAAGGCCATGGAGCTGCTGAACTCCGACGAGCGCTTCAGCGGCCTGCTGGTGGATATGAACGATACGGCCACGGCGTCGGACGGCTCCGGGTTCACGCTCCTGAACGAATAGAAGGAGGCAGATGCAACATGACGGTTGCTCAAAAGAAGGCATACAGGCGGATGAAGCTCAACGTCGTTGCAGTGTTGGTCATCGTAGCGGTTGCGTTGGCCGCTGCCACGGCCGCCAACGCGCTTGGCAGCGCGGTGGACGCGCGGACCGCCGTCATCCAAGACGCCGACGGCAACACATTCACGATGCCGCTTTCCCAAGACGACGCCCTAACGGTGACTTCGAGCGCCGGCACGAACGTGATCGAGGTGCAAGCGGGCAAGGTGCGCGTGAGCGAGGCCGACTGCCCCAACCAAGACTGCGTCGAGCAGGGCTGGATCTCGAAGGCGGGCCAGCAGATCGTATGCCTTCCGCATAAGCTCGTCGTGAACATAACGGACGAGGATGCCGGATCGACCTACGATGTCGTCGGGCAATAGCGGGTCGGACGCTTCGCCATGGCCGTAAATCCCCGCATCATCGCCACGCAGCGCCTTGCGCGCATCTCGCTTTTGAGCGCGCTCGCGCTTGTCCTGAGCTATATCGAGACGATGATCCCGCTCCCCGTGGCGCTGCCAGGCGTGAAGCTTGGCCTGGCGAACGTGGCGGTGGTGGTGGCGCTCTTGGGGCTCGACATGCGCGCCGCCGCCGCGGTTGCGGTGGTGAAGGTGATGGCATCGGGCTTCCTGTTCGGATCGCCGATGATGCTCATGTACAGCCTGGGCGGCACAGCGCTCGCGTTCGCGGGGAGCGCGGCAGTTTCCCGTATCCCCGGCTTGGGCGCGGTGGCGACGTGCATGGTGGCGGCGATCCTCCACAATGCGGGCCAGATCGCGGTTGCCGCCCTGTTGCTGGGAACGCCATCGGTGCTGCTCAGCTTGCCGCCGCTCGCTTTGGCGGCATGCGCCACGGGTTTCGTCACGGGCGCCGTTGCGGCGGGCGTGCTGGCGTCGCAGCCCGACAGCCCGTATGCAGCCGAGAGCCTCGAGCTTCTACGACCTCGCATGAAAAGGCGGACGCCCTCGAACGGGAGAGGCTTCACGCCGCTTGCCGCCGACGTTGCGACGTTCGGGGCCTATCGCCGCGGAACGACGATCGCCCACAAGCTGGACCCGCGCGCGAAGATCATCTTCGCGGTGCTGTTCATCGCGACGACGTTCGCCGCACAGGGCGCGCCGGCGTTGCTTATCCTGCTTGCGGCAGCCATGGCCGTGCAGGCGGCCTCCGGCTCGAGCGCGCGTGCGGCGCTGCGCTCCTTGAAGCCGTTCGCATGGCTTATCGCCTTCGTCCTGGTCTTCGACACGCTGTTCGTGAACTCGGGCGATGTCATCTGGTGCGCAGGCCCGGCGACGATCACCGCGGGCGGGATATCATGCGCGATCGAGAACGTGCTGCGCTTCGTCTGCGTGCTGCTCGGCACGTCGGCGCTCATGACCACCACGTCGCCGACGCAGCTCACCGACGGGTTCTCGCTGATGCTGCGCCCCTTGGGCCGCTTCGGCGTGCGGACGGCGTCCGCCGGCTTGGCCATGAGCATGACGTTGCGCTTCATCCCCACGCTGACGAAGGAGTTCAACAAGGTGTGCGTCGCCCAGATGTCGCGCGGCGCCGATTTCGCAAACGGCGGCGTGCTGCAACGCGGCCTTGCGCTCGTATCCGCCCTCGTCCCCATGTTCGCCGGCGCTCTGCGCCGTTCGGAATCGCTCGCGTATGCGGTCGAGGCACGTGCGTTCGGGGCCGTCGGCGCTTCGCGGACCTGCCTGCGCAGCTACCGCCTTCGAGGCGTCGACTGGGCGGCCCTTGCGCTGGCGGCTGCGCTCCTTCTCATTGAGTTGGCGTTGCGATGATCGGCGCGGCCGGCTTTTCCGGAGCCGGCACGACCGGCCCCTATCCGGGCTGGGACCGCCCCGCTGGACGCGAAGAGAGCGCGGAGAGAGCCCGGTTGACGCGAGGGAGATGCGAAGCCGTTCTTTTAAAGTCCGGGGTTGCCGGTTCGGAGCCACTGTGTTTTGCGCGAAAGAGCGCGGAGAGAAAGCGCGGAAGGTAGGAACGCGCGGCGAAACGACCGCGCAATGATGGCTCGATTTTGCGAGGAAGCTGGCTTGGCCGAGACCGCATCCGATTTGCAGCCGGCGCAGACCCCTATGCCTGCTTGTCGGTTTTCACTATGAAGCCGAAGTAGATGATGTGGCCGAGCCACACCGCCGCCAGGATGATCCGCCCGACGAGGACGCGGCCCATCAGGGCGAAGCCGATGGTCAGCAGCACCGTCACCGGAATCAGGATGGTCAGCTTCGCGCGCAGCGTCATGGAACGCTTGGTCACGTAGCCTTCCAGCACCTGCTTGTACACCTTCGTGCCCTTGAACCAATCGTTCAGACGCGTGGAGCTGCGAGCGAAACAGAAGGCCGCGACCAGGACGAACGGCGTGGTGGGCAGGATCGGCAGCACCACGCCGACCATCCCCAACGCGAAGCACAGGAAGCCGCCGACGGCCCACAGGGTCTGACTGACACGATTGCTGCCGCCCGAGCATGCCGTTTCCGCCGATCGGACGGCATCGGCATATGCCGGGCCGGAAGACGCCGCCTGCTCGATCAAGGCAATCTGCTCGTTCACGCCTCACGCTCGCTAACTGTTTCTAGTCGCTAACAAATCCTGAGAAGTTTACCACGGGTTCTTCAGTGAGGCAACCAAGGCGAACTCTTTGGCGCCAGCTGCCTCCTATTATCGCCAGCGGCCGCCTTGAGCTATTCGGGCCACTCACCAGGCATCACGGCAAAACCCCGATCGAGCACGAATCAACGGCTTCGCTTTAAGGCAGACTGCGTCGTTTTGCCCGGCCCCGGCAACCGCGCCTCATGATGGCCACATTGAAGTTACCCATGGCTATCCGTGTGACGGTTGTGCGGAGCTGAGCGGTTGCGGGCGATTGGCGCTTGCGCTCGAGCGGAGGGCCGGGTATTCTATAGCTATTGAGATTAATTCTCATTAACGATTCCAAACGGAACCACTACTTCAGACGAGAAGGAGTATCACCATGAATAAGCGCACCGAGCTGCCCACCGCAGAGAATTCCTCCAACTTCAACCGCGTCGCCGGCGCAACCTGCCAGGTCGGCACCACGCTGGAGAACCTGAAGGCCGCCGTGTGCGGCGAGACGGGCGCTTCCGCCAAGTACGCCGCCTGCGCGAAGCTTGCCAAGGAGAAGGGCTACGAGCAGCTGGGCCGCCTGTGGGAGGCCACCAGCGCCGCCGAGCAGGTGCACATCCGCCTGGAGGCCGGCCTGGTCGAGGAGCTTGAGCCGGGCTACGAGCGCCCCACGGCCGACGCCCCCGAGCTGGAAGAGATCGACCTGAACCTGATCGCCTCCGCCAACGGCGAGATCTTCGAGACCTCCGACATGTACCCGGGCTTCATCGCGAAGGCCCAGGAGGAGGGCAACGACAAGGCCGTTCAGGTGTTCACCAAGGCCAAGCTGGCCGAAGCCGTGCATGCCGAGCTGTACCTGCAGGCGTACAACAACATCGACGCCGCCGATGACGACTCCTACTTCCTGTGCCCGGGCTGCGGCTACATCGAGAAGGGTTCCGCCGCCCCCGAGAACTGCCCCATCTGCGGCGCGCCCGCCAAGGTGTTCAAGCAGTTCTAAGCTGCAAACAAACGAATCGCAAAGGCCGCCCACCGGGCGGCCTTTTTGCTATCTACTTCCCCATTTCCAGCAGGACCTCGCCATCGAGCGACTCCACGCGGGCAGCTCGCACGCGGAAATTCATCCGCAATTACCAGCTTCTGATAAGAACAAGGCAAGTAGATGATAAGTACGTGATAAGTAGAATCCGGGGCTTCGATTTGCGTTTTCCCAGGTCAGACGGTTTCAGCCTCGAAGCAAGCCGTGAAAATGTAATTGAGTGATAAGAAGAAACCAGCATCGCAAAGGCCGCCCACCGGGCGGCCTTTTCGCTATCTACTTCCCCATCTCCAGCAGCACTTCGCCGTCGAGCGACTCCACGCGGGCAGCTCGCACGCGACCCGCTTCCAGCTCGATGAAACCGACCGACGCCGGGAACCCTCCGCGCGGGCGGCTGCAGCTTCCCGGGCAGATGAACAGGCTGGCCGGGTATGCGTCGCGCCCGGTGAGGATCTCGGGGATGTGGGTGTGCCCGTGCACGCACACCTGCGGCAGCGGGTCGCCCGGCGCGATGGCGCGCGAGCCGTTGAAGCCGATGCGCGCGTCGTTGGGGTAGTGCGCCACCAGGAAGCGCACGCCGTCGATGACCGGATGGGCGAAGCGCGTCACGTTCTTGCCGTACTCGTCGTAGTCGTTGTTGCCCAGCACCGCCGTGGTGGGCGCCATGATCTGCAGCTCGCGCAAGATGCCAGGGTCGCAGATGTCGCCCACATGGATGATGTGGTTGCAATACACCAAGGCGCCCAGCGCCGCATCGGGCAGGCGTCCATGCGTGTCCGAGATCAATCCAACCAGCTTCATGGAAGCATCACCTTCTCCTTCGGGCGAACAGCGCCCTACTCCTTCTCAACCAGGTCGATCAGGTCTTGGTGCGAATGGATGTCCAGCTTCGCGTATATGTGCTTGACGTGGGCTTTCACCGTGTTGCGTGATACCACCAGTTGCTCCTGGATGTAGGCACGGTCGCGGCCGCGCGCGAGCATTTGAAACACCTCGAGCTCGCGCGGGGTGAGGCCGTACTGGCCTGCCAGCGCCTGGCAGCGCTCGTCGAACGTGTCCTTCGGCGCCTCGACCACCGCCGTCTCGACCGGCGTCACGCCGTCGATGACCTCGCGGAAGCTGAAATTTCTCAGCCCGATGAGCGCATAACCCACGAACAGCAAGATCAGCGCAGCAGCGAACAAATCGAACAGCGGCGTGCCCATGCCGGCGAGCACATTTGCGCGCACGCCGAGCGTCGCGCCCAACGTTGAGCCCAGGCTAGAGACGCCACGGCCCCACGCGAAGGCCGCGACCGCGCCGCGGCTGTTGCGCGACGCCACCGCGATAAGCACGACCCAGGCGACCATGTCGAACAACGTATTGCCGGTGGACAGCAGCAGCACCGTGACGGTGCTCGAACGCGGAAGATCCATGGTCATGGCCAAAAAGCCCGCTACAACGAACAGCACCGACACCTGTACGAGCAGATCGGCGGGGAAACGCTTCTCGGACAGGAGCGCCCAGACGGCAACCACGGCCACGGGCAGGATCACGAAGAACGAGGACAGCGGCACGCCGCCGACTTCGCCGAAGCGCAGCGAGCAGCCGAAGGCCACGCGGAACAGGAACAGACACACGAACAGCTGGCTGGCCAGCGGTAGAAACGACGACGGGCGCGTGACCGAGAAGTCGTGCGGCGCCTCGCCGGCCTGCGTCTGCTCGAGCACCGGGCGCGCATCGCGCCATGACAAGGCCCACGCGGCGAAGGGCGCTGCAAGAAAGAAAACCGTGCCGGCCCACACGGGCAAAAGCCATGCGAACGCCGATGACGCAACCTGCGCCACGAACGCCAGCGGGATGAGCACGCTAGCCTGAGCAGGGGACAGCCGCGACGCGGCGATGCCCGCGATCAACACGCACCATGCGTCGCGCACCGCCAACGCGCACGATGTCAGCACCAACAACGGAGCATTGCCCGATCCCAGCGCCACCGGGAGGGCACAGCCTATCACCATGAGGCCAAGGACGCCCGCGTTCAGCTCACGTACATGCAAAAGCGCAGGTCGGAAGGTCGCCAGCAGGCCAATGACTATGAGGGACATCGCCTTTGCCGTGATGGATATATCGCGCGCGTATGTGAACACCCCGTCGAAAAACGGGAACACCGACACGTTCCTGAACGATGAGGCGGAAAGCACCAGCGACAGCGCGACGAACGAGCACCAGAACGCCGGCGTGAACAGACCGCGCATGACGGCGCGATCGGCATCGGTATGTAGATTCTCTTCAGTCATGCCCGCATTCTATCATGGTCAAATAGCGAAAGCGCCGCCCACCCGAAGGTGCACGGCGCTTCATAGGTTAGCGCGCAGCGAGCGTTCGCGACCAGCGAGCTCGCAGGGCGTCCGCAGGCCTTACGCCTGGCCGGTAGCTGCCAACATGCCGGCGCGACGGCCTTCGACCATGGTGCGGCCGCAGGCCAGGCCCGTGAACAGGTTCGGGTAGCTCACGCTGAAGAAGCCGCCCGAGCAGTCGCCTGCCATGTACAGGCCCTCGATCTCGGAACCATCCTCACGGAAGGGGTGCATGTTCGTGTCGATGCGCACGCCATCAAGCGTGGCCAGGAACCATGCGCCCGTGCGGATGCCGTAGTACGGCGGCGTCTTCAGGGGCATCAGACGGTAGGGCTCCTTGTTGTAGTCCTCGTCCTTGCCGTTCTCCGCCATCTGGTTGTAGCGGTTGAACGTCTCCACGAAGTTGTCCACCGGGATGTTCAGCTTCTGCGCCAGCTCCTCGGGGGTGTCGGCCTTCTGCAGATAGCCCTTCTCCAGCAGCGGCTCGAAGAACTGCTCGGGCATCTGGTCGATTCTCTTGTTCGTCGGGCTGCCGTTGTCGAACGGGTACAGGCGGCAGCAGCCGACCTCGTTCATCTGCTTGACCTGCTCGGCGTAGTCGCTGTCGAAGATGTCACAGTAAGTATGACCGGGCTGCATGATCGTGGAGTGCAGCATGTAGTCGTACGGGCCGGATTCGTTGCAGAAGCGCTTACCGTTGAGGTTGACCTTCATGAACGGCTGCTCGCCGAACCACCACCACTCGCCAACGACGCCATCGCCCGCCTTCTCATCAGGCTTGACTGCCGCACGGTTGAACGTGCACGCACAGGCCAGCGGATCCATTTGGCCGCCAACCCACATCGCAGCCTTGATGCCGTCACCCGTGGGGTTGCCGCCTTTGCCGTCGAGGGCGAGGGCGATGCGCACCTTCTGGTTCCAAGGCTGACGCGCCTCCATCATCTCCAGGTTGTTGCCGTAGCCGCCCGTCGCCAGGATGACGCCCTTGGGGGCATTGATGCGAATGTAGTGACGGTCTTTCACGTCGCGGGCGATGACGCCGACCACGCGGTCGTTCTCGTCCTGCTCCAACTTGATGAGCTCGGTGGACCAGCGGAACTCGGCGCCCTTCTCCTCGGCGTACTCCTTGAGCGACACGCCGAAGTGGAAGTTCTTGTCTTCCTTGCCCTTGGCGGTCTTGGCCGGGCTATGGCCGACGGCCCACGCCTTGTCGCGCGCGCCCTGACCCTCCGTGCCCACGGAGCCCTCGAAATTCATGACCAAGCGGCCGTCGCGCTCGATGATCTCGGTGAGCCAGTCGACCAGGTCGCCGGATTCGTTCAGCCACAGCTTCACCAGATCGTAGTCGATGAAGCCGTTGGCGTAGCGGACGATGTCCTCCATGGCCTCCATCTTGTCGATCTTGAACTGCGGGAACTCATCGAACGAGGCCAGCTGCAGCTTCGAGTCGATGCCGCCGATGTCCTGGCGCGGGGACATAACGCCAGGGGTGCGATCGATGCCGAGCACCTTTGCGCCGTTCTCGGCGGCGGAGATGACGGCGGGCAGGCCGGCGGTGCGGCAGCCCACGACCAGCACCTCGACGTCGATGGTCTCGGTGATGTCGCGCTCGGCGACCTCAGGTGCCTGACCCAGCCAACTGGGTGCACCGGGCAGCTGGCCGGCGCTCGCGTTTACCGGCTCCTCGCCGGCGGAGACGGTGTAGCCGTTGCCGCAGCCGGTCAGCGCGCCCATGGCGGCTGCGCCGATGGCGGTGATGCCGGCGCCCTTGAGGAAAGTACGACGATCGAATCCGTTATGCTGCATTCGGGGCCTCCCATCCCTCGGGCATGTTCAGGTTGTGGCACTGGTTGCACATGAGCACGCTCTTCTCGTGAGCCTTGTGGCAGTCGCCGCACTCAAGCGCCAGGTCCTGGTGGCTGCTGTGCGGGTTAAAGTTTTCGCCGTTGCCATCGAAGCCCCAGGTGTTGGCGACCACGTCGTCCATGTCATGGCAACCGCTCTTGGCGCAGAACTCCTCGCTGGCCATTTCAGCGCCCTCGGCCAGCTTCGTGCCGTCGGCGGTCATGGGATAGTCGTCGGAGACCCACTTCATGGCCTCGCCCACCTGCTCGGTGATCACAGGCTCATGGCAGCTCAGGCAGTTGTTGCCCGCCTCGGCGTGCGCGGTCACCAGCATGCCCTGGTCGCCGCTGTAGTACGTGTCCACGTAGCTGTCCATGGGGCTATGGCAGATGGCGTTGCAGAAGCTGGGCGTCTCGTGCCACACCCAGAAACCTGCACCCGCCACCACGATCACCGCGGCCACGACGCCGCCGATGATCCAGCTGCGCTTGGCCTTGCGCTTCGGGGAAGGCGCTTGCGCGTCCTCACCGGGCTGGGAGAACTTCTCGTCTTCAGCCATTCGTTCCTCTCCTTTTCTTTGAGACCTTCGGCAAGTCCGGCGGGTGCGACGACACTCGAGGGGTACACCTGCGACCGGATAGCGGCCGCGCACCAGCACCTGCAACCGGACGGCGGCCGCATGCTGGCGGAAGCGATGCGCTGCGCCGTGCCCCACCCGCCGGACTTGCCGCGGGGCCCTCCACGGCCCCACCCAACGCGCACATCATGCGCCCGCATAGGCGCGCACGCCTAGTACCCCCGCGGGGTAAACTTTGCGTTTACCCAGGTGAGAGCGGGGTATAGAATGGATTGAAGGTTTCGAACGGACACTTAGGCGACCCCGAGCATCCCCCATGCGACCGCAAAGCATACGCCCTCGGCATCCCCCATGCGACCGTTAAGGAACCGTCCCCAAGCGTCCCGAAGTCGGAAAATGCGAGGTTGGCACGGTCGCGAGAGCGCCTATCCGGCAGCGAATGCAACGCAGGCTCCGCTAAGAGGCGATACGTCTGCGCTTGAGGATGGATTGCCTGGTATAAGCCAAATGGCGCAAGCTTCTCACCTGGGCAAACGCGTTTTTGCAGACTCGCTATACTCGGCGCAACCCCATTCAAACGCAGACGTATCGCCCTTTGGGTCAGCGCGACCCCTTCAAGCGCCCCTAAAAGCGGCAGGAAGCCGCAAAACAGCACCCGAAACGCGGAAAGCCCCGCCGCGGGTGTACCGCGACGGGGCTTTCTGTAAGGAGGCGAGAGTTGAGAAAAGGTTCAGGGGGACCGAAGGGTCGTCAACCAGGAACTGCGAACCGCGTCAAGGCAAGCAGCGCTCGCGATCGACTGAATGCGCTCGACCCGGCTAGTCGATTGAGATGGAACGCGAGGTTTCGGGCTCGGGCTTGGCGATCTTCTTCGGCACGTCGATTTGCAGGGTGCCGTTGTCGAACTTGGCCTTGATGTCGCCTTCCTCGATGTCGTCGCCGACGTAGAAGGTACGGCTGCACTTGCCGCTGAAGCGCTCCTGGCGCACGTAGGTGCCCTTCTTATCCTCGGTCTCCTGCTTGGTTTCGGCCGTGACGGTCAGGTAGCCGTCCTTCAGCTCGGCCTGCACACCTTCCTTGTCGAAGCCCGGCAGGTCGATGGTCAGCTCGAAACCGTTCTCGGTTTCGCGGATGTCGGTGCGCATCAGGTTCGGCGTGGTCTTCACGCTCGGCGCCGCCATGGTGCCGAAGAAGTTGTCGAACGGGTCGGTCATAAGGTCGTTAAAGAAGCGATTAGAGCGGGGTACCAACATGGACATCATCGTCATCTCCGTTTCTTGGGGCGAAGCGTGCTGCCCGGCGCCGGCCGATCCCCGGTCGGGCGCCTTGCCCGATTCGCTTGCCAGGCGGGCTGTTGCGCCGCATTGCGCAACGGCCGTCAAGCTTGCGAACGGGCCGGCAGGTTGTTCCGCCGCCGTTTCGGTTGCTTTCGTTGCGGCCCCGTTCAGGGGCCGTTCCTTTGAACAGTTATCGTTATAGACCCTGCGTTAGCACTCTGCAAGTGAGAGTGCTAACGCGTTACCTTCGCGTCATTTTCGCGTCACGATGCGGGAACTTGAGGGGTGAAGGGAAACCGAAAGCCGCGCGACGAGCATCGGGCGGCGGGGCCGCAAACCGCGCGACCGCCGAAAGCCGAGCGGCAAGCGAAGCGCGGGGCGGCAAGCAGCCCGCAAGCATCACGCGGAGCGGCGAGCAGCCCCAAGCATCGCGCAGCCTCGAGACCATCGCCCGCGCCGCATCTTCACGGGGCGTTCACGCTTCTTTAAGGCTTCTTTCAGGCGGCGCACCTACTATATGAATCGTTCCTTATCCCTTCCCTTTACGGATCGCGCTCTCCCATCCGCAATCCGGCCAGGCGGAGTCTCCCACTCCCGCCCGGCACGCGGGGCGCGGGATTCCCGCCCGCACCCCGCCGATTCCCATGGCGCCGTCTTCCCATCGGCGCCGCCTCGCTGCCTCGTCTCCCATCCCGAGGCAGCGAAACCCAACGCGGGGTCTCCCTCCCCGCATCGCAGAGGACCGCCGCGGCTTCCCACCCCGGCGGTCCTGCGTTTAGGCGGGGAAGCGCTCGGGCGCAAATCCGCTCGCTGCGCGATCGAGCCCGACGCCTGACGTGCACGCGCCCCATCCGGACCCGCCGCCCAACCAAGCCTGCGCCTCCCCGCTCCGCCGCCCAACAGGGCCTGCCGCCGCTCGCCGCAACAGCGCTTCCCCGCTCCGCCGCGCGTGCCGCGCAAGGGCGCCCGCGCTTGCGCTACCATGTCGTTAATCGACAGAAAGGAACCCGTCATGCGCGAAACCCCGCAGCTGAAGCACATCGAGCAAGTATCCGACGGCTGGATCAAGAAATACATTCTCACGTACGTGCTGCCCGACGGCAGCGACTACATATATGAAGCGGCCTCGCGCAAGGGCCTGGAAGCGTACCGCGCCGAGCTGGCGCGCCTTGAAGCGCGCAGCAACACGGCCATCGCGGCCATCGACGAGGGCGCGGAAGATTTCGGCGCCGCCGCCGTCGCCGCGGCAGAGCAGGCGGCCGGCGCCAGCGGCAAGCGTACCGCCGACGCCGTGTCCATCGTGCCGATCACGCGCGACGGCAACCTGGTGCTCATCCGCGAGTTCCGCTATCCGCTGAACAGCTGGGTGGTTGGCCTGCCCGCGGGGCTGGTGGAACCCGGCGAGGACCTGCCCGTCGCCGTGGACCGCGAGCTGCGCGAGGAAACGGGCTACGGCCTGCGCACCGACATCCCGGAAGGCGCCGTGGAGCTGCTGCCGCAGGCCGGGCATTCGTCCACCGGCATGAGCGACGAAAGCGTGCAAACGGTGTTCGCCCAGGTGGAGAAGGACGAAGCAGCTCATCCCGAGCACGGCGAGCTTATCGAGGTGTTCACGCTGCCGCTTCGCGAGGTGCCGCGCTTCCTCAAGCAGAACCCCTTGCCGCTGGGCACCCGTTTGCAACTGGTGCTGGAGATCTTCGCGCGAAACGCGAAGTAGCCCGCACTTTACGGTCGGAACGCGAAAGCCCGCCGCCCTCGAACGAGGACGGCGGGCTCGAGACAGCCGTATCGATAAGCTCGCGACGGGCGCGAGACCTACTTCCCTTTGCGGGCATCGTCGAGGATGTTGAGCGCCATGGTGTAGCCGCCGGCGCCGTAGCTCAGGCACTTCGACACGCGCGCGATGGTGGTTGCCGACGCGCCCGTGGCCTTCTCGATGGAGGCGTACGAGTTGCCGGCGTCGAGCTGGCGCGCAACTGCCAGGCGCTGCGAGGTTTCGCGGATCTCGCGGATGGTGAACAGATCTTCAAGCAGCAGGAAGATGTCGTCCTTGTCCTGGATTTTTGAGAAAACGGTCAGCAGATCCTCCACCTCGGGGGTTCTCAGCTCGCTCATTCGGCATCGCCTTTCCGATTCACCGGGTCCTTTGCATTCATTGTACTCCATCATGGTGGAGTGCTTGAGAACTCCGCAAACCCCCGCCGCAAACGGCGGCACGCCGAAGCCCCGACACGGACACATGAGGACGGAGGGTTATCCGCCCGACCAAGCGCAACGCCAACTACCACGAGAGCGGTTGGCGGGGACGAGCAAGGGAAAACTTGACAGATAAGCCTCCGTCCCCGAGTGTCACCTGGGGACGGAGGCTCCTGTCGGGTCCGGATCTCTTACTTGCCGCCGCCTGCGGCCGGGCCGCCCATGCCGCCCATGCCGCTGGCTCCGCCCATGCCTGCGGACGCTGTGCAGCTGGCCGTGACGGAGGTCTCGCTGCCGCCGCTCACCGTGCCGGAATCCGTGTAGCCGTCGGCGTTGGCATTCGCCACCTCACCGCCGATGACCAGGGTGTATTCACCGCCTTCCGCAAAAGCGGGGCCGGACGCCAGCACCATGCCGAAGCGCTTCGTGGCCGTGAGCGACGCCACCACGTTGCCGCTGCCGTCGACCACGCATACGCTCTGGCCGGCCTCGCCGCTTGCCGAGGTCATGGCGAAGGCCTGCGTGCCGCCGGTGAAGCTTTGCGCCATGCCCGTGGAACCGACCATGAGCACGGCGCCGCCGCTGACGGTCGCGCTGCCGTCGTAGTCGAACGCGCCGTCGCCGTCGCTGGTGGGCCCGGAGACCAGCAGCACGCCGCCCGTCACCTCGACGTTGCCGTTGCTGTCGATGGCATCGCCGACGGAATCGACCACCAGATAGCCGCCGTTGATTTGGATGAGGCAGTTG
>NZ_CAKTYH010000018.1 GCF_934632265.1 uncultured Senegalimassilia sp. | reverse complement strand
GGTCCGCAACGGAAGCCTTCCAAGGAACCGTAGAGCTCTAACAGCTTATAACTGTAACGCTTATGCTACTATCGACAAGCGCAGGTGCACGCCTGCGCTTGTTTTCGTTGCTATAAAACTATGTGAAGCGTAAACAGTAATCCATTCCAACTGAGGGACATCAGCTTGAGAACAGCGGAGGGGTTACCGATGTCAGAATATCAATCGGTGTTAGTCAAAGGTGCTAAGACGACGATCGAGGAAAAGCGCGAAAGAGCCGTGCTCGTCGGAGTAGAACGCCCTGGGATGCGCTGGAACATCTCGTCTTCTTTGGCAGAACTCGAACGTTTAGCCGACACTGCTGGGGCAGATACCGTTGCCGTTACAACTCAAAAGCTGGATTCACCCAACCCAAGGACGTTTGTGGGAAGCGGTAAGGTGGAAGAGATTGCGCGCCTTTGCAGATCAACTGGCGCAGACTTGATCATTTTCGATGATGAGCTTACGCCTTCGCAACAATCAAACTTGGAAAAATCGGTTGATCGAGACTTGAAAGTCATTGATCGCACTGCTTTGATTCTGGATATTTTCGCACTTCACGCTACGACCAAAGAGGGACGCTTGCAGGTGAGGCTTGCTCAAAATCAATATCTGCTGCCCAGGCTTCGAGGTATGTGGTCTCACCTAGCATCAAATCGCATGGGCGGTGGCGTAGGCAGCCGCTTCGGCGAGGGTGAAAGCCAGCTTGAGGTTGATCGTCGATTGGTTCGCAAACGTATCACTACCATCAAACGCGAATTGGCGCACTTAGCAGATGTGCGCGCCGTGCAACGAGAGAGCAGATATGAAAGCGGGATGTTTAAAGTATCGCTTGCGGGGTATACCAATGCGGGAAAGTCGAGTTTGCTTAACCGCCTCACGAATGCCGACGTGCTAGCATACGACAAATTGTTTGCAACGTTGGATTCCACCACAAGAAAGTACGAACTGCCCGAAGGGCGGGAGATCACGCTCACCGATACCGTCGGCTTCATCCAGAAGCTCCCCACTACCTTGGTAGAGGCATTTAAATCAACGTTGGACGAGATCACGGGTTCAGACCTGATCTTGCATGTCGTTGACGCATCATCGGATGAATTTGAAGAGCAAATACTAGCCGTAGAAGAGGTGCTTGAGCAGATACAAGCGCAGGCACTGCCACGAGTGCTGGTGTTCAATAAGTGCGATTTGCTGACGACAGATGAGCAGCAGGCTCTAGCAAATCGATACGACGCTTTGCTGGTTTCAGCTGAAACAGGGGAGGGCATACCTCAGCTTATCGACCGTATCGCTCATGTTGCTTCCGCTCAAGATTCTCACCTTGACGTTGTGATTCCATATCAACGCGGTGACTTGGTGTCTAAAGCGCACGAACGATGCAGAATCCTAACCGAAGAGCATACCGAAGAAGGAACACATCTGACAATGCTGGTGCCAAAACCTTTTGTCGACGACTTTAGCGCGTTTCAGAACACAAACCGCTGAGTAAGGCAGACAAGCTAGTTAGACGTCTAGCTCATGGGCGAAGCAGCATATCCGAAGAGGGTGGCACATGGTGAACAGACGCCACCAGAATTCATTCAACGTTTGAACCGCCGCTTGCAGGCTATCCACCTTGCTGAACGGCGGTTCAAACACATCTTTCCGAGAGTTCCGTGATTACAAACGACGAAATACCGCAACGACCTTGCCCGCGATAGAGCAATCAGTGGTGATGATAGGATCCATGGAGGAATTTTCCGGCTGCAACCGAATATGATCCTGCTCTTTGTAGAAACGCTTTACCGTAGCCCCATCGTCGATGATGGCAACCACGATGTCCCCATTGTTAGCAACAGGCTGTTCCTTCACGACGACATAGTCGCCATCATTGATGCCCGCTTCAATCATGCTATCCCCGTGCACGGACAGCATAAACGAAGGAGCGTCACCAACGATCTCGGTTGGTAGCGACATGGTATTGGTAATGTTCTGCTCGGCAAGGATGGGAACGCCGGCAGCCACATCGCCGACCAAAGGCACGGAAACGATATCGTCGAACTGACCCTGAATGATATTCGTGGCATCTTCCGTATGATCCAACGGATAGGTCAACGCAATCGATCGCGATTTCAGTGCATCGCGTTTGATGAGCCCTTTTTCCTCGAGGGCTTTCAGGTGAACATGAACGGTGGAAGGGGAGGAAAGCCCCAAGGCCTGGCAAACTTCGCGAACGGTAGGGCCAAAGCCCTTTTCGCGAATGCATTGCTCTATGACATCGAGCACCGCCTGCTGGCGTTTAGTGATCTTGTCAGCCATGGGCCTTCCTTTCGATATAAGCTATCACGAACATGTGTTTGTTTTTCCGTTGACATGAACCTTTGTTCGCTCTATTATATATGCGAACAAAGGTTCTACGCAAGAGTAAAGGGGAGGAAAAATGCAACACCGTGATTCTCGTTCCGCAATCTACGGATCGACGGCTCTTAAGCTTGATGCAGGCCTTTCATCTGCGCATATCATTCAATTCCCCGGAACAGGCCAAAGCTCCCGGCAAATCACCGAGATATCGCCCAGCAACCACGCCCTCATTCAATGCCGTGCTGAAAATGACGCAGAAGGCCATAGCGGCAGCCAACGCTTTGGCCAAACTGAACCGAAGGCGACCCCATCTCAAACTGCATTAATCATCATCTTGCTTACCTTGCTGACCATAATTGCTGGAATTATATAAGACCAAATCCGTTCAACTGCCCGTAAGGCCAATATCTTGTATCACGATTTGGTGCACTCTTTACCAGTCGGGTGTTACCCGCTATATCTTGTATGTTAGGCTACATATCATCGAGCTAAGGAGTGCGATTATATGAAATGCCCGGCATGCGGAAACATTGAATCCAAGGTGGTCGATTCCCGTCCTGCTGACGATGGTAGCAGCATCCGCCGTAGGCGAGAGTGCCTAGAATGCGGTCGGAGATTCACCACGTACGAACGCTTGGGAGACAATCCGCTCATCATTATCAAGTCCGACGGCTCGTCCGAGGCATATGACAGGCAAAAGCTTATGAGAGGTCTTTTGATTGCGTGCGCAAAGCGACCTATAGCTCCTGAACAATTAGGGGCATTGATCGACAGCATCGAGGCCGAGCTTCGTAACGCCTCCAAAAGCGAAATCGGCTCGAAAGAGCTCGGCGATATGGCGCTGGTGCGTTTAGCCAAACTTGACGATGTGGCTTATGTACGTTTTGCAAGCGTGTACAAAGATTTTCAAAACGTCGAAGAGTTCGCTGCGGCTCTTGAAGGATTGAAATAGCGTATGGACAAAGTGCGTGTTCCCATCAAAAGGCTAATCTCTGATGCGCAAATCCCACAAACAGCTTATCAAGGCGATGCGGGCGTAGACTTGCGATCCGCAGAGCGCATAGTGCTGAAGCCGCATGAGCGGGCAATGGTTCCCACAGGACTTGCGATTGCGCTTCCTAGCGGGTATGCGGGATTTGTGTTGCCACGAAGCGGTTTGGCTGCCAAACATGGCATTTCCATCGTCAACGCACCCGGTCTTATCGATAGCAATTATCGTGGCGAATTGAAAGTGATTCTCGTAAATACCGATCCTAATGAAGCATTCACTATCGAAGTGGGTGACCGAATCGCACAGCTTATCGTCATGCCGGTACCGATGATCGAGTTCGAGCAAGTCGAATCATTGCCTGAGTCGGAGCGAGGAGAATCAGGTTTCGGTAGCAGCGGAATCCGGAATTAGGAGATAACGTGGCCGATCAACAAGACAATCGTCCGAATCCATATTTCGACGAGAACCATAATCCTTACGGAAATCCAGATGTGCAGCCAAGCCCTAGCAACAATAACAATCAGTTCAAACCCAATGCATTAGACGAACGGACGCTAAGGTCGGCTCGATCTCAAACGACATTTGCTTTCATTGCGGGTCCAGTATCGCTGTTTGTTGGCGGAATGTTGCTAGGAACCATTGGTGCGATTTGCGCAATTCTCGCATACCGAAAGCTACGTTCGCTTGCGCAGAAGACTAATGAGACCGCATCTATAGCTCGCGGCATGCTCAAGTCTACGCGTACCGCATTGATTATCTGCTTAGTAGCCGTAACGCTCAATGCGGTTTCATTTGCGATCATGTTTCCCGTTATCGAGCAGATGCTTCAAAACGGAGACTTTGCAAGTGTTGCGGGCAATATGAGCGCCGGAACCGCGGCGGGAACCTCGACCTGGGGATAACCAACGCTTACTGTCCCTGGAAGCTTCTCGCTGGATTGGTACAAGATTGTCGTGTATGAAGCCCTAACGACAACTTCATACACGACTGAATATAAATCAGCGTATCCTAACAAGACAGATTTATATACTCGATAATATATGTTATGTAAACTAGCTAAAGATAATTCAGAGGGAGTGGCTTATGAATTCTAGAGCACTTGATGTCAACTCAATCTTGATTCGTGCAGCCTGCGCCACCGTACTCGCGATCACAGCTGGCTTCCTCCTCTTTGCGTTAGCGGGTTGCGGCCCCTCAAACGAAGAGCGTATCGAGCAAGCAATCTCGCAACCCTTGGAAGCCGTCAAATCGAAGGATGAAGCTACGTTGGCAAACTTGCTATCTGATGACGCCAAGCAACAGCTCTCGGATGTCGGTATAGATCCAGTTGCGTATATATCCGCTTTCTTTGATGGGTTTGATTATGCGCTAGGCCCTATTGAGATCGACAAAGATACCGCAACCGTTCAGGTAACCATCACCTGCAAAACCACGGACAGTATCTTTGCTGCACTGCAACAGCAAGCTCAGGATGATTTTGAATCCGGCGCGAGCGCGAACAACACTGAAGAGCAAACGAAAACCGTGGTTGCCGAAAACGCACTGAGCCTCATCAACGCAGCAAGCCCAGTGCAGCATGACCCGATGGCGATAACGTTGCACAAGGTCGACAAATCGTGGATCGTTGACACCGACATCAACGGAGCATTGTTGAAAGCGCTACAAGGCTAGCTAAGATCTCTCTAAAGCTCGCAAACCTGTTCATAGAGTTGATATAGATCAGGAAGCGTTCGCTTGATGCTCACAGGCTTGAATGTGTTCGCGTCCACAAGGCAGTGAGTGCTCTTTCCGGTACAGCAAGGTTTAGCGGTTTCCATATCATCACCCTGCTTGAACACCTCATAAGAATATGTGGTTTTGGTACCTCGAGATTCGCTGACCCAAGTACGAACAACGGCAACGTCGCCATATCGCAAAGGCTCTCCGTAGTGCACCTCAAATGAAACAACCGGAGACAAATAGCCAGCATCCTCGATACGCGCATACGGATAGCCAAGTTCCTCGAGAAAGCGAGTCCTTGCATCCTCGAAATACAGTAAATAGTTCGCATGATACACAACCGCCATCTTGTCGGTTTCTGCATATCGAACGGGTATAGACGTGCAAACTTTCATAGCAACCTCCAAGAGCATAGTAAAACGATTAGAATGAAGCCATGGACTCAATCGTAACGTATATCGAACGCGAGCAGCGAACGTTTACCGAATCACCCGCAAACCCAGTTGATTCGCTAGTATTTTCATCGCTGTGCTACTTTAACTTTGACAAACTCGTTCTCAAACCAGGGTTGTCTACGATCAACTGCACACTCGACACGCATACCTCTACACCTGTTTTGTTATCAGACATACTGGCCCTCTGTCAGGTTGATTTGCTGACCGAAGGAAGCTGGCTTAAGGATTCAGAGGATACCCTGCGTTTCATTCAGGCAATACGAGCAAGTAGACGCTATCGAAACGTTTCCGTAGCGTTGTTTGTTGACGAAATCTCAGATGCCGTTGATAAACAATTCTCCGCATCAACGTTTTTCTTCGATTCCGAGTGCGGCACAATGGCATATATCGCGTTTCGAGGAACCGATGGAACGCTGACGGGATGGAAAGAGGACTTCAATCTGTCTTATAAAACGGTTATCCCCTCTCAGCGGTCTGCCCTGGCTTACGTATCAGGCGTTTCCTCTGCCACAACATGCCCACTCATTCTAGGAGGGCATTCAAAAGGCGGGAACCTGGCGCAATACGCTGCATTATGCACGGATGAGGGTACGTATCAGCGGATCGTCGCCGTGTACGACCATGACGGACCATCGTTCCTCGAGGACCCCTCCCCTCGTCGAGCTACCGAAGACTACGACAACAAGCTGCACAAGCTGGTTCCCGAGTCTTCTGCATTCGGAATGATACTCGAGCGCCGCGATGACTACCGTGTTGTGCAATCATCCGCCTCGGCTCTATTCCAACACCACCCGTTCTCATGGATGGTCGATGGCGACGATTTCGTATATCAACAGGATTTGAACGCATCGGCCCAGTTCTTCGATGAAGCACTGGATACCTGGTTGCGTAGCAAAACCCCTGCTGAACGCGAGCGGTTTATTCAAACCATATACGATTTGATCATGCAAACAAACGCAACAAGCTGGGCCGATTTTCAAACTCGATTAGGGGCCAATGTCGCAACCGTCATGGGTGCAGGATCCAAACTTGATGTCGATACCAAACAGTTCCTCATCTCAACCTTGGGCAGTTTGGGGGCGACATTGAAAGATCAAACCATTGCCCGCATTAAAGACGCAGGAAATAATCTGTTGCAGAACGATTCCAGAAAGCGAAACAATCAATAATGAGCCATACCCAAAACCAAACGGAGCAACCTTACGGTCGTTTCACCGCAAAAATGGCAATCGATATTGCCGCCCCTCATACCTGGCCCGCTTCGATACTTCCAGTTGCTATTGCCGTATGCTTGGCTGTTGCGACAGGCTACGTTGTTTCGGCAAGCCTCACCATCGTACTGTTGGCAATCTGCATCCTTATGCAAAGCTCAGTGAACACGTTCAATGATTACTATGATTACGTAAAGGGAACCGATTCGTCTGAGGACGATGTCGACCCCACTGATGCTGTCTTGGTTTACAACAACGTCAATCCTAAATCCGCGCTCGCGTTCGCAGTAGCCTTGCTTGTTTGCGCATTCGTCTTAGGCGGCTACGTGATCTATCGCGCAGGATTGATCCCGCTGGCCATCGGAGTCATAGGAGCAGTGTTCGTTGTCATCTATTCAGCCGGCAAAACCCCTATCTCTTATCTACCGTTGGGCGAAGGGGTAAGCGGTATCGTCATGGGTGGCCTCATTCCTTTGGCGTGTTATCAGGTCCTCACCGGGGTGCTTTCCCCTCTTGCCATGCTATGGGCGCTACCGGAGATCCTCGGCATCGGCTTGATCATGTTCACGAACAACACCTGCGACATCGAAAAGGATATCGATGCCCAACGTCGTACGCTGTCTGTGCTGCTAGGAAGAACAAAAGCTCGCACGTTATATCATGCGATTCTGGCGTTATGGATTCTTGCGATGATCGCCATCGTCGGCGTGTTTTTCACTTCTGGCTTGATAGTGATTCCGTTCATGCTACTGTCCGCCTACCCGCTGCTAAAAGCAATGCGAAACAACCCTCTGGCACCGCAAAGCCGCCAAGCAGCTATGGCGCAGATTTGCTCGGTGAATATCGCCCTTGGCGCCTGGTATGCAGCGGCCATTCTAGCGAGCAGTTCGATTGTGGTATGGTGATATCACTCAGCAAATAGCAAAGAGACGAGGTTCACTCAATGGGATTGCTTCAAATCTTCTTCGCCGTTATCTTCGGATGCGCTTCACTATTCGTTGCATTCATGTTGATGACGGGAAAATGCCTGCAGTTAGTCTACAAATACGACGACAACGCAAATCATCAGAAGCAGCAACAGGAAGCAAAAGCAAAGGAAATCGGCAAATTAGCAAGTGCTGTCACCTTCGCGTTTTTCGCAACCGACGCAAGTTTGCTGTTCTATGAACTTGGACGAACCATGGGCGTCTCAGATCTAGCTACCATATTCTCGCTTGTCTGCGATGTGGCTATGGTGGCTTTCCTGATCACCGTTGTTCGGCTGTATGTGAAGCTCATCGGCTCGAAAGATCCCAAAGCGAAGTTCAAAAGCAGCAACGTGCGCGTAACCGTTTTCGTTTTGGTGCAATGCATCCTTCTCAGCCTGATGGCGATTGTTTTCTAAAACCGCGGACAGGGCTCATATGCGTTTACGGTCCTTCTGAGCTCAATAGCGCAACAAACCGTAAACGTTATTGAGCTCAAACGCTGTGAGGCCATGCAAGCTGATGATAGTGAAGGACCGTTCCGAATCAAGGGAGCGTTAACGCTATTGAGTTCAAACTTCCCTACGAAGGAACAGTTTCCCTCCCCAGCATTGTTGTCACTATATCTCACTGGGGTGCCTGAACAGAGTCGCCACGGAAGATCTTAGCCGTCCGGCTTCATTGTCAGGCAGAAGATTTCTAGACCGAGATAATCGAACGACGCGCTTAAGCAGCCATCATCTGGAAGACCTTGCAATTTGCCAGGTCTTCGGTGAATCGATAATATTGCCAGATCGTTACAGAAGGCCATCGAATCGATAGCCTTCACTATGCAGCAAGAAAGCCCCTTTAACGCCAAGCTATTTGAACGGGGTCGCAAAACAGCTCGGGAAGCTGCGCGGCATCGAACGTTTGAAGCAGCTGTTCAGGCGTTGCGGGATCGCACGTTGGGGCAAGACCGCAAATCCCTGCGATATGACCGATAACCGCTTCCGGGGTCTTAAACCTTGCAAGCAGTTCCTCGATACCGGCGTCGTGATCGCGTTTGGAAAGACGCCGATTTTGCTCCGCAACCAATAACGGGATATGCGCGTATCGCGGATGACCAAGCCCAAGCAGCTCTTGCAAATAGAGCTGCTGAGGCGTAGAGCAGAGCAAATCAACGCCTCTCACCACGCTGGTAACGCCCTGAGCCGCATCATCCACTACAACGGCAAGTTGATAGGCAAACGCCTGATCGGAGCGTTGGATAAGGAAGTCCCCGCAATCATGAGCGAGATTCTGCTCATAATGCCCCTGCACCATATCGTCAAATGCGTACACGCTATCCGGCACGCGCAAACGTTGCGCAGGAGCCCGCGTACCGCTTTTGACAGCAATTTGCTCCGTAGATAAACCTCGACACGTACCGGGGTATACGAACTTCTCTCCCCTATGCGGAGCAGATGCGGCATGCAGGTCGGCGCGCGTGCAGAAACACGGGTACACCAATCCCCTGCGCTCCAGGGTCCGAAAAGCCTCGAGATACGCCTCATCCCTGTCATGCTGGAAATACGGGCCGAAATCCCACGTTAGCCCTAATCGCTCAAAATCACGCTGCACGGCGCTGATATACTCCGCTTTCGAGCGATCTCGATCCAAATCCTCGATGCGCAAAACGATGCTTCCACCCTGGGACTTGGCAACAAGCCATGCGGTGAGGGCGGCATAGATATTCCCCGCGTGCATACGACCCGTCGGAGAAGGGGCGAACCGCCCCACCACGGGACGGTTCGCTTTCGGTGCAAAATAATGAGTTTGCGGCATCATTTACTTACGCAGATCCTGGACATGCTTGGTCTTGCCGAACGAGCGCTCGATACCACCCGGCTCGACAAGCTTGACCTTCGAAGCGACAAGCAAAACGCTCTTGAGCTCCTTCTCGATACGTTTGCGGAACTTGTCCATCTCCTCGAAGGAATCGCTGAATGCCTCGGGCTTGAGCTCGACATGCACGACCATGCGATCCAGGCCCGTTTCGTTATCGACGACGATGCGATAATGCGGTGTAACGCCGTCAATACCCGAAAGCACGTCTTCCACCTGGCTAGGGAATACGTTCGTGCCGCGGATGATAAGCATATCGTCGCAGCGAGCGCGAACCTTTTGCATCCGTGCGGATGTACGCCCGCAAGCACAAGGTTCCGTAACCACGCGCGTCAAGTCATGCGTGCGATAACGCAAAACCGGGATAGCCTGCTTATCGAGCGGAGTGAGCACCAATTCGCCCATCTCGCCATCGGCAACGGGCTCGCCGGTTTCAGGATTTATCACTTCCCACAGGAAATGATCCTCGGCGATATGCTGCATGTCGCGCTCGGCAAGGCATTCACCCGACACACCAGGACCCATAACCTCGGTCAAACCGTAGTTGTCCGTGCAAACGATATGCATACGCGATTCAATTTCAGCCTTCAGGCCAGGAGGGCACGGCTCGCCGCCGAACAAGCCCACGCGCAACGTGGAGGTTTCCCAGTCATAGCCCATCTTCTCGCCGACTTCGCAGATATGCATGGCATAAGAAGGCGTTGCCACCAGCACCGTGGTGCCGTAATCCTGGATCATCTGGATTTGACGCTCGGTGTTGCCGGAGCCGGCAGGGATCATCATGCAACCAAGGCGCTGCAAGCCGTAGTGCAAGCCGAATCCACCGGTGAACATGCCATAGCCGAACGCCATCTGCACGCGATCGGAGGGAACAACGCCCGCCATCTGCACCAAACGCATGATGCAATCGTTCCAAACGTCCATGTCATGGCGGTTGTATCCAACGACGACGGGCTTCCCCGTAGTACCCGAAGACGAGTGGAGCTCCACCACCTCATCCAAGGGAACGGCGAACATGCCAAACGGGAACGTCTTACGAAGCGCATGCTTGTCGGTGAAGGGCAGCTGGCGAACATCTTCCAAGCATTTGATATCGGAAGGCTTCACACCCATCTCATCCATTTGATCGCGATACCAAGCAACACGCTCATACGTCCACTCCACCTGCGCAATCAGTTTCTCAAGCTGGATAGCGCGAATGCGCTCGCGAGAGCAGCATTCCACATCGGGGTTATGAACGGGCAGCTCGTCGAAGCGACCCTCTGATGCAGCGCGAAGCGCCGCACCCTTTTCCGTGATATCGATCATGAAACAACACCCTATCTAACGTGCGAGGTTAGGCAATATCGGCCGTCATATGAAGAAAATCCTTCTGATCAAGCAATTCAACCGGCTGGTCGGCCAACAGCTTCTCCGCTTGCTCAAGGTCTTTAACGTACAGGCAAATATACGTGGAGATCAGCGAATAGCTGTACTGCACGTTGATGCCGCACGCGGAGAGCACCTTTAGAACGCGCGCCAACTCGCCGGGCTTGTCCTCAAGGCGAAGGCACAGCACGGAGGTTTTCGTGGCGGCGCAGTTCATATCGTGCAGCACCTGCAGCGCGCGATCAGGATTATCGACCACGAATCGCACGATACCGTAATCGCCGGTATCGGAAGCGCTATAGCCTCGTACGCTGACATTGGCCTGCGTGAACGCATCGACCACACGGGAAAGGTGCCCCGGCTTGCTTTCAACGAACACGCTGATTTGCTGGACGCTCATTATTCGGCCCCCTTCCGGGCAAATTCGTAACCGGCATCGAATGCGCGCAGATTCGCCTCAACGGTCTTAGGCGGCACACGCTTGGAGATGACTTCCTTCCAAACCTCTTCCGAGAAATCCAGTCGCGTGGCCAAGGCCCCGAGCAACACCACGTTCACCGATTTCGCGGTTGCCACCTGTTCGGCGATGGGGCCTGCGGGAATAAGAGAAGCGCCCGCTGCCTGAAGCTTCTCGCGCGCATTCTCGGGCATGTTGGCCTTGCCGGTGAGCACGGGCAGTGGTTTGATAGCCTCATCGGCTACCAGCAGATAGCCGCCTTCGCGCACGAAGGGAAGGTTGCGCAACGCCTCGGTGGTCTCGAAGGACACGACGCAATCGACGCAACCGTGGTCGGCGACCATGGTGGAAACCGGTTCGGTGCCGAAGCGGACGACCGTGGTGACGGCGCCGCCGCGCTGGGACATGCCGTGGATCTCGGAGACCTTCACGTCGTAATTGCTGGCAAGGGCCGTACGGGCCAGCAGGTCGGCTGCAAGGATGGTACCCTGGCCACCGACGCCGCACAGCAAAACGGTAGTTGCTTTGGACATGGGTTACTCCCCTTCCTTAGCCGTGGAAACGATGCTCTTGAACGCGCAGTACTGCTCGCATTGGCCGCAGCCGATGCACATGGCAGCGTCGATGACCGCATGACCGTCGTCGGTTTTGGCGATGGCCGGGCAACCGAGCGTGGTGCACACGCCACATGCGGTGCACGTATCCGCAACCGTATACGCAGGCTTGCGGATACGGTCGATGAGCACGCAAGGGCTGCGGAACACTATGACCGACAGCTCATCGGAGCGCGTGGCCTCGCGCAGGGCAAGGCGCACGGCCTTCATATCGTTGGGGTCGACGGTACGCACATCGGGCACGCCGATGACATGGAGCACGCCTTCCAGGTCGAGCTCGCGAGAGGGACGATGCTGCAGCGTCTCGCCGTTGAAGGGATTGCCCTGACGGCCCGTCATGGCCGTGGTGCGGTTATCGAGCACGCACACGGTGCCGGCGCCCTTGTTGTACACGGTGCTGATAAGCGCGGACAAGCCGGAATGGGCAAAGGTTGAATCGCCGATGACGGCGACAACGGGACGATGCTCGGTACCCGCCCAGGCAAGCTCGAAGCCGTGGGACATGGAAACGGAAGCGCCCATGTCGATGCACGTGTCCATGGCGGACAGCGGAGGCAAAGCGCCCAGCGTGTAACACCCGATATCGCCGGTGACGACGGCCTTGATACGCGAGAGCTCCTTGAACACCAGACGATGAGGGCAGCCGGCGCACAACGCGGGCGGACGGCCCGGGACATCGGCGGGCGCCTGCATGTGCGCGGGAGCTTCCAGACCGAACGCCGCGCGGATAAGGCCGGGGGTCAGCTCACCGTCGCGCGGCAAACCGCACGGGAAGTCAGCAACGCGAACGCCCAAAGCGCGCACCGCATCAGTCAAGTAGGTCGAACCCTCCTCGACTACATAGAGCGCATCCACGCTTGCCTCGAACTCGCGAAGCGCCTGCGCAGGCAGAGGATAGGTGACGCCGAGCTTGAACACCGAAGCATCCGGAAGGGCCTCCACCACATGCTGGTAAGCGGCACCGGCGCACACCACGCCAACAGCAGCGCCCTTGCGCTCGATGCGATTGAACTCGCAGGTTTCCACCCACTCGGAAAGCTGCTCGATGCGCTCAAGCTGCACCTTGCGGCGCGGCTTGGCGAACGCGGGCATCATGACCCATTTCGCAGGGTTGCTCTCGTAGGGCTTGAGCTCGTGTTCGATACGCTGACCGCGCTCGACGGGCGTCTTCGTATGGGAAACGCGCACGGAGGAGCGGATGAAGAACGGCACGTCGAAGCGCTCGGACAGATCGAAGGCGTTGCGCGTGAACGCCAACGCCTCAGCCGAATCGGCGGGGTCCAGCATGGGGATATGAGCAGCCGCAGCATAGTAATGGGAGTCCTGCTCGTTTTGGGAGGAGTACATGCCAGGATCATCGGCCGCAAGCACCACATAACCGCCGCCGACGCCGGTATAGGCAGCGGTGAACAGCGGGTCCGCCGCAACGTTGACGCCGACGTGCTTCATGGTGGACAGCACGCGTGCGCCGGCCGCGCTGGCGCCGACGCCCACTTCGACGGCGACCTTCTCGTTAACGCACCATTCCGCGTACACGCCATCCATCTTCGCAAAGGTCTCAAGCGTTTCGGTGGAAGGCGTGCCCGGATAGGCCACCCCGATACGGCAACCTGCCTCCCATGCGCCCTGGGCTATCGCCTCGTTTCCTGATAACAGTTCCATGTCGCTCCCGTCTGTGAAAACGCGCGAACGCGTTCTTCCGAAACCGCGGTCTCCCGCGGCGTTACTCTTCTTTGTACACCAAGCAGAATGCGCCGATCTGAACGACGTCGCCGTCGGCCAGGAGATACGTATCGATGCTGTTGTTGTTAACCCATACCCCGTTAAACGATGCCTCATCGGATATCTCGTAGCCCGAATCCACCGGCTCGACGGAGGCATGCGTACGGGATACGGTCATATCGTTAAGGAAGATGTCGCACTGCGGGCTGCGTCCGATGCTGAGCTTTTGGTCCCCCAGCTTGAACGACACGCCGGTTTGCGGCCCGCGGACCACATGAAGCACGGCCGTGGGCTTGGTCTTCGCGGCGGCGACCAGCTGATCATCTCCGAACTGCAGCGGCGCGAAACGCTGCGTAGAACCCTGCAGCTTGAAACCGCAGTGAGGGCAGGCCGAATCCTCGGGACCTACCGGGTTGTTGCATACCGGGCATACGTTGGCCATGATTGCTCCTTCCTACATGCCGCTATTGCGTCGACGAGGTTTTGTCGACGATAAGCGGCGTGGCATTCAAAAGCTGCGAGGTTGCCGTTTTGGCCTCGCCAGAGAAACCGCGCATGAACCTGTCGAAGGCGATGCCGATGCTCTCGAAGAAGTTCGGCGCGGGAACATCCTTGCAAGCCACCAGGTCTTGCGTTGCGATGACCTGGTTGCGCTGCTTGAACGTGACGGTCCCGACGACCTGACCCGCCTTCACCGACCCGTGCAGCTCGTTGAACTGCACGGTTTGGCTGACGTTGCCATTCAAGTCGAACACCTCGACGGCGCTTTGCGGATCGGCGAACGTGGCCGGCACCGTACGGTCGATCCAGTCGTCATGCGCCACCTGGGCCACCAAAGGCACCGAGGCACCGTTCATCTGCGTGGTTTGATCGCAGTTGGCAAGCTGATAGGTCTTACGATGCTCGAACACCCACTCCACCAACTCGTTCGCATCGAAGAAGCGCTGGCTGTCCGAGGTCGACCCCAAAACGATGGCGTACAGCTCCTGGCCGTCTTTGTTGACGGCGCCCGCGAACGAGGAGCCGGCCTTCTCGGTATAACCGGTTTTGACGCCGATGGCGTCATCGTTGATATCGAAGAAGCCGTCGGTGGTTTCCAGGAACACATCGGCGGAAGACCCGCCACGTTTGACCGTAATGGTGGTGGACCCGCCGCCGACCACCGAGCGGAACGTCTGGTTGGTCATGGCATAGGCGACCACTTTAGCCTGGTCGGCCGCGGTGGAATGCAGGTTGCCGCTATATTGATCGAAGTCGAGGCCATGCGGGTTCTCGTACACCGTGTTCGTGCAGCCGAGCTTATGCGCGGTAGCGTTCATCTGCGCAACGAACGCCTTCACATCGGAATCGCCCGAGGCGGTGCCGCTCGACCGCAAGGCCGCGCCCACCGATTCGGCGATGGCGATGGCGGCATCGTTGCCCGACGGCACCAACAGCGCGTACAGCGCCGTTTTCAGCGTCATGGTGTCGCCTTCCTGCAAACCGGCGGAGGACTCTCCCACCGCGGCTGCGTCGGCGGAAACCGTGATGGTGGAATCCAGGGACGTCAAGCCGGAAGCGACGGCATCGAGCGCCACCACGCCCGTCATGATCTTCGTGACCGAGGCGATGCAGGCGGCCTCGTCGGCATTGCGCTCGAAGTACACGGTACCGTCGGTATCCACCACCATGGCGCGTTCGGCATCGATGTTCGGACACTGCGCCACGGCCAGACCGCGAGCGTCCACCGTTTCGCCCATGACGATGTCGGCCTTGCGCACATCGGCATACGCATCGGCAACGCCCCCGGTAAACGGAGTGAGGGCCAGCACGAACACAAGCACGCACGCGATGGCGCGTGCGTGCTTGTTCAGCCCACTATGCAACGTGAAGCTAGTCGACAATGTACACTTCCTCCGCGGAAACGGGCTTGAAGCCTGCATCGGCAAGCTTACGCTCGATTTCCTCGTCTCCCGATACCTTCAATACGTCGATGGCGTGCCCGCCCTCGACCGACATGCAGTAACCGTATTCGACATTGACATCGCACTCGTCCAAGAACTCGAGCAGCGAGGCCAAACCGCCCGGCACATCCGGGACGCGAACGGCCATGACCGGCGTGACGGCGGCTCGCCAACCGGCAAGCGTCAGCTTCTCGGCGGCCCTATTGGGAGTGTCGCACAGCATACGGGCCACACCGAAGTCCTCGGTATCGGCCAGATACAGTGCATGCATGTTGACGCCGGCATCTGCAACCGCACGGGTAGCAGCGGCCAGACGGCCCTTTTCGTTCTCTAGAAAAACGGTGAGCTGGGAAATCATGGCATTACTCCTTTCGCAGGTCGATGATGCGCTTTGCCTTGCCCTCGCTGCGCTCGATGGACTTGGGCTCGACGAGCTTGATGTCCACGGCGATCTGCAGGTTGCCCTTGAGCTCGGTGGCCAGACGCTTCTTGAGCGCCTCGAGCTTGCGGATCTCGTCGAACGGGAACTCGGGCACGGTCTCGACGCGCAGCTCGACGTGGTCGAGCGGGCCGCGCGTGGTGAGGATGATCTGGTACTGCGTGGCGATCTCAGGGAAGCCGGTGAGCACCTGCTCGATCTGGGACGGGAACACGTTCACGCCGCGCAGGATGAGCATGTCGTCGGAACGCCCGATGATGCGGTCGATCTTGCGATGCGTGCGGCCGCAGGCGCAGGGCTCGGAGATGATGCGGGTGATGTCGCGGGTGCGGTAGCGCACGAGCGGGCAGCACTCGCGCGTGAGCGTGGTGAACACCAGCTCGCCGTACTGCCCATCGGGCACGGGCTGCAGGGTGTCAGGGTCGATGATCTCAGCGAAGAAGTGGTCCTCTGCCAGGTGCAGGCCGCTCATCTCCTTGCACTCGAAGGCAACGCCCGGGCCCATGACCTCGGACAGGCCGTATACGTCGCAGTACTGCACGCCGAGCTTCTCGGCGATCTCGTCGCGCATGCCCTGGCTGCAAGGCTCGGCGCCGAAGATGCCGGCGCGAACCTTCAGATCGGTTGCCGGGTTGATGCCCATCTCGATTGCCGTGTCGGCGATGTGCAAAGCGTAGGACGGCGTGCATGCCAGCACGTCAACTTCCATGTCCTTGAGCATCTGAATCTGACGCTTCGTGTTACCGGACGAAATGGGGATGACGGCGCAACCGGCCGTTTCGCCTCCCCTATGAGCGCCCAGACCGCCGGTGAACAGACCGTAGCCGTACGCGATCTGCATGGTGGCGTTCTCGTCGCAATCGCAGATGGCAAGGCCGCGCGCGAAGCACTCGCCCCAATGCTTCAGGTCGTTTTCCGTGGATCCGACGACGGTTGCCTGGCCGGTAGTGCCGGAAGAGGCATGCAGGCGGGCAACTTTCGAACGCGGCACGGCGAACAGCCCGTCGGGGTAGTTGTCGCGCATATCCTGCTTAAGGATGAACGGGAACTTCGTGATGTCCTCGAGCGTTTTCAGGTCGCCCGGTTCGACGCCGGCGTCCTTGAAGCTCTTCTGATAGAAAGGGACGTTGTCATATGCGTATTGGACGCACCACTTCATGCGCTCAAGCTGCAGGTCGCGCAGCTCCTCACGTGACATCGTTTCGATTTCCGGCTGGAAGTACACCTTTCTCTTACCTTTCTTTGTGCGCGGCGCCTGGCGTGCGGTGGGCGCGTATCGCCGCTTAAATATGAAGCAACCCGCTAGCTTCGATCCGGACCCTTCAAGATAACCTCGTTGATGGGGTCGTACACGCTGGCGAACAGGTCTTGGCGCACGATGTTTCCGTTCACGTCCTTGACCGTACGCGTCACCTCGATGGTCGAACCGTCGGTGCCGCGCGTTTTCACATAGCTTGTGCCCGGTGCAAGCGTATCGTCCACTTTGGTGGTGGTGGAATACTTCTTGCCCGCTTCCCATTGACCGGTTTCGGTGGTTACCTGATAGCCGGGATCGACTCCATACAGTGTAGCGGTTACCGACCCGACTTGGGTGGAAACCTTTACCAAAACATCGCTGGCGGTGTCGTTTCGCCACACAAGGTCGAGTTCGGGGTACGAGACGGCCGCATCGCGTCCGGCCGGATAGCTGGCGATGTAGAGCGAATGGTTATGGCGCTCGACCACGGGAAGGCCGGACTCATAGACGGCATCGAACACCGTGGTGGCAACCTGGCAGATACCGCCGCCGACCGAATCGGTGTACTCGCCGTCGATGATGGCGCCGGCACCGAGGAAGCCCTTCTCCTCGTTGCAATCGCCCGTGGTCCCGTTATACGACCACGTCTCGCCGGATTTGCAGATGGAGTTGTCGAGTATCTGGGAGACGAGCTCGATGTTATGGTTGCGGTTCTCGGTACCTTGACCGGTGGTGTAGGTGGTGGTGAAGGTGCCGATGGGACCGACCACACCGCGATCGACCGCCTCCTGGAACGTGAGCCGCTGGGGCATGTCATCGGCATCGACCGAGATGACCGGGGCCTGCGTAGCCGGCTGCAAGGAATCACCTTGCCCGAACAGCGCTGCCGACAGCGCATCGGCGGCATCCGACACATCGGGAAGCTTGCCTTGCCCGTCGGTGGTGACGCTCACCTGGCCCGACTCGTCGGTCTCGAAGCCGACGCCCGACAGCGAGTCGCCCTCGGCCTGCCTGATGCCCGAGGCCATGGCGGATTTGGAGAGCTGCTGATCGATATAGGGGCGCAGGCGCCATCCGTCCCCCGCCTGCTCGATGCAGGTGGACACCCATGCGCCGATCTCGGACGCGCTCGCCTGCCAGGTGTGCCCCTCGAATTGGAAATCCGCGCCGCCGGAGAGCGCCGAAGTGACATCTTGGGCAACTTGAGCTGCAACATCGGAGGAAATGCGAACGGGCGTGTACTCGGTATGCGCGACGATGCGCCCGTTGGAACCGCCTAGCATGGCATCGCCGAGAAGGCCGGCGAGCGTTTGCCGGTTAACCTCCCAGCCGTCGTTGCCTTGCACGACATAGGCCACGCCGCCGGAAACCTTCACATCGTAGTCCACGCGAGCCTGGCCGATGGCGGCATCGATGCCCGACGCGAACTCCTCGAGCGCCCCTTCGTCGAAGGAGGGCTCCACCTCGATGCGCTTGCCGAGCAAGCCCGCGCCCATGCGCGCAAGAACACCGCCGTCGGAGCGTCCGACGGCAAGCGCCTGCTCGGCGAGCTGCCCCGAATCCAACGAGGCCCCAAGCTCTGCGCCGGTGGTCTGCCATGCTTGCTTCGAGGCCATGGCCTCATCCACGGCCATCTGCTCGGCAAGCGCCGCATCTTGCTGGTTTTGCGCAGCAGCAGCCTCATCGGTTTGCTGCGCGGCCTCATCGGAGGCGAACACCGTGGCAGACGCTTGCTGAAGCGGCTGCGCATAGGTCTGATCGATCGCCTGCTCGATCTCGGCAGCGTTCATACCGGACACGTCGATATCGCCGACTTTGATGCCGGAATACGCACGACCGGCATGGGAAATGCCGTCAACGGAGCACACCACCACCAAGGCGATAGCGCACACCGACACGATGAGCGCGGGCCTGCTCTTGCGCACAAGCTTGAACCAAGCGCGCAACAAGGCCCCTAGAACGCGACCGATAGCGCGTAGCGCAACCAGGAGTGCGCCGAAAAGCCAGGAAAGCACGCTTCCGGCAGCCGATGCAAAGGCAGACCCGCCCGTGGAACGGTCGCGCCCGCGATCGCGCGATGCGCCGGAACGCGAAGAACGCTGCCGCTTGGTCCACAAATCGGGCTGCACGCCCGAGCGATTGGAAGCGGCCGAACGCACACGACGACCCGACCGCTGAGCGGTTCGAGCCGTCGATGACGTCCTATTCCCTTGTCGTGGCGCACGAGGCGCGCCTGCGCCCGCAGAGGAGCGCGCGGATGCGCGTTGAGGTGTTCTACCGGAGGAAGGGCGCGCAGCCGCATGGCGAGGCGATCCGTCGCTATGCCTGGGCGTTCCAGCGTTGACACGAGCAGAATCGCTTGAACGAGTTTGCGAACCGGGCCGCGAAGCGCCGGTCCTAGGATTCCTGCTATGTTGCGGGGCGCTCACCTTACGCGACCCTTCGCCTCAAGCCTGCGGGCCTTCTGCATCTTGCGATAGCCGGCCAGCACGTAATACAACGTGGTGAACAGACCGAGCAGCAAACCAGCGTACACGAACCAGATGCCCCATGAGCACGAAGAAGACCCGAAACCCGGCAACCAGGGGACATCGAACCAACCAAGCCCGCCGAGCATCGGCATGTTCAGCAAAAGGCCTGCGAAGCCGACGAACAAAAACGTGGTGGCAACCTTGCCGGGATAAATGACGGCGACGCGCTCGTGATAGCGCTTCAGCAGGTAGGCGCCCCCGACAAGCAGCATCAGATCGCGGCCCAATACCACCACGACGATCCAGATGGGCAAACGACCGACCAGCATAAGGCCGATCACGCCGCAGCTCATGAGGATCCTATCCACCGCAGGGTCGAGCAGCTGCCCGAGCTTGGATACGCAGTTCGTGCGACGGGCGAGCTGGCCGTCGATCCAGTCGGTGCCGGCAGCCAACGCGAACATGAAGGTGGCCAGCAGATCGTAGCCGTTGAGCAACAGCACCATATACACCGGAACCATGCATAACCTGATAAAGGATATGACGTTGGGAAGCGTGAAGATGCGATTGGTGACTTCTTCGGTTTTCTGAGATGACATGTGTTCCCTACCCCGTGGCCTGCAACGCAAGACGGGGCGCCCGAAAGCGCCCCGCGCAAGTTTCGAATGCGATTATACTAACCTACCGCGCATCCAAAGGTTACGGTTGGTCTACCTATTCACCGGCATCTTCACGTTTGGGAGCAGCTTTGGGCCGCTCAGGGATGGTGAAGGTATGCACACGCTTTTGCCGCGAAACGGTCTCGTAGGTGGGCAACATGGTCAAGCTGCCTTTAGGGCACTCATAGGTGCAGCTGCCGCACTGGACGCAGCGGAAGTGGTCGATGGCCCAGGTACGGGCCTTCTTGTCCACCTCTATGGCGCCGCAAGGGCAGCGCTTCACGCACAGGCTGCACAGGATGCACGTGGACTCGTCGACGACCACATGCCCCTTCAGCCCCGCAGGGGGCTCTTTCTTCACAAACGGGTACATCACGGTCTCGGGTTTCTTGAACAGCGAGCCGAACGTCATTTTCCCAAGTTTGAATCCGCTCATCGCTCTACCTTTCCGTGCAGCTGATGCAAGGGTCGATGGTCAGGATGATGTTGTTCACATCGGCCAGATCGCAGCCCTTCAGGGCGATGGTCATGCCTGCGATGTTCTGGGAGGTTGGCGTGCGCATGCGCATACGCTCCAAGAACTTCGTGCCGTTGCCGCGAGCATAGTAATAGCACTCGCCGCGAGGCTGCTCGAGCACATTGCAGGCCTCGGCGCCGTCGGCGGGATTACCCTTGACCTTCACCTCGATATCGCCGGCGGGCATGCGGGCGATGACCTCTTCGATGATGTCGATGGACTGCAGCACCTCTAGGCAGCGCACCTGCACGCGAGCATAGCAATCGCCGTCGTTGGACAGGATGGGCTGGAACTCGGAAAGCTTGCCATACCATCCGTTGCCGAGCATGCGCACATCGTAGTTGACGCCCGAAGCGCGGCCGAACGGGCCCACCATGCTTTGCGCAACGGCATCGTCGTGGCTGACATAGCCCACGCCCACCAGGCGATTCTTCACCGAAGAGTCGGTGAGCAGCGTGTTCATGATCTGACGATACTCATCCTTCAGGCCTTCGAGGACCTGCTTGATGTAGGCGAACATGGCATCATCGACGTCGCGCACAACGCCGCCGACCTTAACGACGGAGAAGATGACGCGGCCGCCGGTGGTCTTCTCGAAGATATCGAGCACGCGCTCGCGCAAACGCCAGCAATGCATGAACAGGCTCTCGAAGCCGAAGGCGTCGGCAGCCAGGCCCAGCCACAGGACATGCGAATGGATACGCGAGAGCTCGTGCCACATGACGCGCAGCGCCTGGGCCCTATCGGGCACCTCGACGCCCATGAGCTGCTCCACCGTTTCGGCATAGCCCATGGAGTGGCCGAAGGCGCAGATGCCGCAGATGCGCTCGGCGACGTAGATGAACTGGTTGTAGTCGCGCGTTTCCACGAGCTTCTCAAGACCGCGATGCACGAACCCGATCTGGGGCATGGCCTCGATGACCTTCTCGTCCTCGACGACGAGGTCCAAGTGAAGCGGCTCGGGGAGAACCGGATGCTGCGGGCCGAAGGGGATGACGGTTGCCTTTCCCATGCTATTCACCAGCCTTTCCGTTTTCCTGCGCTTGGCGCTGCTTCGCCTCGAATGCCGCGCGAACCTTCGCGGCCTTCTCGGGGTCCATGTTCTTCAGGCGATCCTCGAGCACGGCGACCTTCTCGTCGTGCTCGGCCTGGGCGGTTTCCTGACGGGCGCGCGCATCGAGGGCTGCGCGAACCTTGGCGGCCTTCTCGGGATCGAGCTGCGCGAGCTTGGCATCGAGCTCGGCCTGCTGCTGAGCCGTGGCCTGGCCGGTTGCACGCTGGCTTTCCAGCTTCGCCTCGTTGGCAAGGGCGCCACGGACCGCCTGGGCCTTTTCAGGATCCATGTCGGCCAACTTCGCCTTTGCGGCCATGGCCGCGCGTACCTTGGCGGCCTTCTCGGGATCCATAGCGGCCAGCTTGGCCTCGAGCGCCTCGTCGTAGACCTGGGGGCGTGCGGCCTGCGCCTCGGCCTCGGCGCGCTTGGCCTTCGCGGCGAGCGCGGCCTTCACGCGGGCGATCTTCTCGGGATCGGCGCCGGCCATCTTCAGCTCGATGTCCTCGGCGTTGGCCGAAGGGGCCACGCCGGAAACCTTGCCCTTGGCGTCGGGATGGGACGTGACGAAGCTTGCGTTAGCAGCAGCGGCCTGACGGGCGCGCTCGGCCTTGGCGGCCGCTGCCTTCTTGGCCTTCTCGCTGGCGGCCTTCTGGGC